>SHOI01000204.1 GCA_004294855.1 Sphaerochaeta sp.
CCTAGGGACAGTGTAGGAAGAAGAGGGGGAGAGTGCAAGTAAAATCACCGAATGGAGCGCTAAAATCGGCGTTTGTGGTGTTGATCTGTTGTTCAAATCATTTTTATTAAAACGTATTTGAATGATTTGATGAGCTCATAGATACAGCGTCCCTCCGGGAGAGACGCTGTGCCTTGCGTGTCGCTATCGCTCGACCGCCATGACGGTGCTCAGGTCCGCTCCGAACGGATAGTAGACGCCTTGGATGTCGGAAAGGGGCAGGATCTGGTCTCCGATCTCGATTCCGAGAATCTCCTTCATCACCTTCCTTCGGCGCTCGATCCGTTTCCAGACGTTGGGATACTTGGTCTTGAACGCGGCTCGAAGGTCGGCATCGGCGATCACCAGGCCGTCTTCGATATGGAGCCCGGGGTGTCCCGGCGGGTTGGCGATGACGTCGCACTGGATCGCCATGCCGCTTCGCAGCTCGATCGCTTCATGGGTCACGAAGAGGGAGTTCGTCCATTCATCGCTGTGAATCAGGTGTCCCGGATTCAGGCCGATCCCCAGCTTGGAGAACTCGGGCACCCGTCGTAAAAGCTCTTCGACCACCGCTTTTCCGGTATTGCCGATTCGGACCAGCTCATACCACAGCGCGGTCATCTTGAAGTACGGCACATACGCAGCCTCCCAGCTGGTTGGATAGTATTTGTCGAAATCCGTCCGGTCGTACACATACACTCCGGTTCGGGCGCACATCGAACCGCGGTAGCCGAAGCCCACGTTCATCGATGAACCGTAGGTCAGCGGGTGGCGGGAGGGACTGGCGGTTCCCTGAAGCACTCCCTTCGGAGTGAAGTTCACGTTGGGGTGGGCGACTAGGGGGTTTCCGTCAAATTGGAGATAGTAAGATGCTTCAATTTCACTCATTCCCTCCTCAAGGTTCAAGAACATGTTCTGGACTCCCCTCGAGGCTTTGGTTGCTGCGATTTCAAGAACGGCCAGCTCATCCACATCCACGGTGGTGCGAAGTCCGTCATTGGCATTGATCAGAAGGCTCGTCGCATTGAGGACTCGTTCCTTGCCGACGATCGCTTGGAGGGATGAAACAAGATAGTGCGGAACATCGGTCATGTAATCGGGGTCCGAGCCTTCGACGTCCCTGAAATACTTCCAACCGATGAGGCCGATTCGGCTTGCACCGGTGATGCCCGCTTTCTCATAGGACTCGGTCAGAACGTTCTTCGTGGTCGGAACCCGCTCCTGACCCATGAGGGAGAACGATTGATACAGCACGACGTCCAACTGATAGGGGATGATCGTGCAATAGCTGTACCCCTCGTTGCCAACCAACAGAATAGGTTCCATTCCTTTTGCAAGAATGAGGAGCGCTTCCTCAAAGCGCGGATCGAAGCCGGTGAAATAGGTGAGGTTTGCAAAGTGCTCGCGATCGGCATAGATGACGAGATGGGAAAAACCATGTTCTTCTGCTTTTGCTACTGCTCGATTGATCCGATTTTTGTACGTTTCCGGGCTGTACGGGTCGGTAATTGTTTGATGCAACAGATCAAAGTGCATCGGTTCAATCGATCTGGTGATAATGTTCATGCTTGCTCCTTAGAAATACAGTTCGTAGTGTCCA
>SHOI01000205.1 GCA_004294855.1 Sphaerochaeta sp.
AGATTCGCTACACTCTTCCTATCATTTGTCCGCAAGGAGTGGTTCTATGAAACGTATTATACTGGTCGGTCTCATCGTCATCCTTGGCGCAAGTCTCTTCGCCGCAGGAAGCAAGGAACAAAGTGATGTTGATAATTCCCTTGACAAAGTGATGAAGAAAGGAAAGTTCATCATGGGTCTGGATGACAGCTTTCCTCCGATGGGTTTCCGGAATGAAAAAGGCGAGATCGTCGGCTTCGACGTTGATCTGGCGAAAGAAGTGGCAAAGAGGATGGGTGTCGAGCTGGTTCTTCAGCCGATCGATTGGAACGCCAAGGAGCAGGAACTGAATACCGGCAACATCGACTGCATCTGGAACGGGTTCACCATCACCCCCGAGCGGAAAGAAGCGATGAACTTCTCCCCTCCCTACGTTTCAAACGCCCAGGTCGTCGTCGTGAAGGAGAACAGTCCGTATACCACGCTCGCCTCCCTGGCCGGCAAGAGCGTCGGATTTCAGGCAGGATCATCCGCAAGCGATGCGATTGACAACTCCCCGGAGTTTAAGGCCTCCGTCAAGAACTTCGTCGAGTTCAAAGAGAACCTCACCGGCCTGATGGATCTTGAAATCGGCGGAATCGATGCGCTCGTCGTCGACCTGCTTGTCGCCAACGACAATATCCGCCGCAGCGGAAAGCCCTTCCGGATCCTAGAAGAGAGCCTTGCTCCCGAATCCTATGGAATCGGGTTCCGTAAGAACGACAAGGCCCTTGCCGACAAGGTGTGGGAGCAGCTCCTCTCGATGAAAGCCGACGGCACGCTTGCCAAGATCGCGATTAAGTGGTTCGGAGCCGACATCACCGTCGTATGAACAACGCTGCATGAGCAGGATACGGGGGCAGCTACCCCCGTATCGTTGTGAAAGGATCGTTTGATGAGCAATTTACTTTCGTTGATGCTGCAAGGCACCTATACCAGCCTGAAGATCTTCTTCCTCACCCTGATCTTCTCCCTTCCCCTCGGCCTGCTGGTCGCCAAGGGGAGGATGAGCAAAAACCGCTTCATCAGCACGACCGTGAACGTATATATCATGATCATGCGGGGGACTCCCCTGATCCTGCAGCTGATTTTCGTCTACTTCGCCCCCTACTATCTTTTCGGGGCCTCCTACGACCGCTTCACCGCGGTCATCGTCGGCTTCGTCATCAACTACGCCGCCTACTTTGCCGAAATCTACCGCGGCGGAATCCAATCGATCGAAGTCGGCCAGTATGAAGCGGCCCACGTATTGGGCTTTTCAAAGCTTCACACCTTCACCCACATCGTCTTTCCGCAAGTCATCAAACGGATCCTCCCCTCCCTCGGCAACGAGGTAATCACCCTGATCAAGGACACCGCCCTCGCCCAGACGATCGGGGTCGCCGAACTCTTCCGGGTCGCCCAGAACGCGGCGGCCAGGCAGTTCTCGACGACGCCGATCTTCATCGCCGGAGTCTTCTATTTCGTGATGAATGCGATCGTCTCCCGCTCGTTCGACCATATCGAGAAGAAGCTCGATTACTACCACTAGGGGGCGGACGATGGAGATGATCAGGGTTCGGGATGTGAAGAAGGAGTTCGGC
>SHOI01000206.1 GCA_004294855.1 Sphaerochaeta sp.
CGCTCAATCTCCTCTAACATGGATCGGAAGAAGCAGCGTCACCTGCGTTCCCCCATCATCGCTCATCCGCTCGAATTTCATCGTGCTTTTGCCGTTGAAGTAGTGTTCAATCCGTCGTTCGATGTTCCTGATGCCGATATGGCCGGATGTCTTGCTTGGTGAATACAGCTTGTTCATGTCAATGCCGACTCCGCTGTCGGTGATCGTAATCATCGCTTTCTTGCTTTCTTCGTCGCTTCGATTGCGATCGATCCTCCCTCGACTTTCGGTTCAAGGCCGTGAATCATCGCATTCTCCACCAGCGGTTGAAGGATCAAGGGCGGAATTCGCATCTCTTTCAGCTCTTCGCCGAGGAGGATCGAAAACGAAAGCCGTTCTTTGAAGCGGTACTGCTGGATCGTCAGGTATTCCCGGATGAACTGTATCTCTTCGGCGAGCGTAACATCTTCGTTGTGCTTGAGAGTATAGCGGAACACCGCCGCCAGGTTGTCGATGAGATCGACGGTCGAAGGGGCGTTCTCGAAGAGCGCTGTTCGGCTGATCGTATTGAGGGTATTGAAGAGAAAGTGGGGATTGATCTGCGATTGAAGGGCGTTGTACCGCGCTTTTTCGAGCTCCCGCTTCGTCCTCATCCGTTCAAGCTCCTGTTCATGGAGCCGTTTTTCCAGCTCGGCGTTCTCCTCGAGTATTTCCAGCCGCTCTTTGAGGCTTTGGCGCATCTGGTTCATCGACTCCTCAAGATACTGCAGCTCCAGGGGCCCGGAGATCGGAATCGGCTCGCCGTCAAAGTTGCCGTGGAAAATCTGTTTCGCCGCATCGACCATCGACTGGACGGGGGTAACCAGACGCATCGTGAGCTTGTAGAAGAGCGAGGAGAAGATCGTCACGATGAAGAGAAAGAGAAGGACTCCGATGGAGCGGTAGGTGAAGATCAGCTGCCGGGTCTGGTAAAACGACCATACGTCGCTTTGAACCGCCCTGGGAAGGTATCGGTAGAACGTGTAGCTTTCGAGGTAGGAGTAGACTTTGTCGATCGCCCAGAAGCGGTTGAAGTATTCGATCGAGTCCAATTCGGTTCGGACATCGATGAGGTTCATCAGCTCGCGGTTGATGAAAAAGATCCCGTTGGCAACCCCTTTGTGAAGAAAGTACCGTTCCGGATCCTCATCGGTGTTGAGGCCCAGCCGATGGAGGGTGATCGCAAGCTCCTTGTTCATAAAATCAAATTCATCGAGCAGGGTTTCATCGATCTCGCGCGTCGGATGTTGAGCGATCTTGGCAAAGAGCGTTCGGCTGGTATTCAGCTGGGTCGAGAGGGTGGTCAGAATCTCATAGCGTCTGGTCCGCTCCTGAGTTTCCTCAAGAAGAGAAAAGACGATGCCGAAAAAGATCATCGCCAGAACGAGGATGATGCTCAGCATCGAGAGATTCGTTGTAAGCAGCCACCCTTGGAGGGTGTGCCATGGTCGGGAGCTTTTCATGGCATGAGTATACCATCATGGTGCTCATCCAGCGAGAGGGAAGGGATCGGGGTAGGAGAATCGGAAGAATTTCGGTGGATTTTCCCCGATTCTCCGCCTTCTGTTGGA
>SHOI01000079.1 GCA_004294855.1 Sphaerochaeta sp.
AGGGTCTGGCGATCGCGGTCGCGCTCGAGGGTTCGAAGTCCGGCTCCGAAGGCTGCGCCGGCATTGTTTCCTCTCACATTGCTCTGCCGGGTTCCCATGAAGGCGGCTCCTTGGCCATTTCCGTCCTGATAGTACTCGCAATCCTCGGTCCGGAGGGTCTGGCGATCGCGGTCGCGCTCAAGGGTTCGAAGTCCGGCTCCGAAGGCTGCGCCGGGGTTGTCCATTCGAGCTCCCATGAAGGTTCTCCGACCATAGCCCTCCTGATCGCAATCGCATTCGTTGAGTTCGGGGTCAAGGACTCGAAGGCGCTGTTGAACACCACCTGTAGCTGATGCAGTGGCAGTATTCACTCTCGGACCGCCCTGATTCCGGTAGAAGGCAGGCACGCCGGGGACGAGTGGCGAATCCTCGGATGGTTCGGCGGCGACGACGGATGCTTCCGGAACCTGGTCGAGGGGTTGTTCGGGGATGGGAGCCGCGAACAGGCCGAGGGCTCCAAGAGCAAGAATAACGGTAAGAAGAATGGTTGTTTGAATGAATCGCATGTGATTACTCCTTGTTGTTGATGTGCACAGATATAACAGGGGGTTTATACAGTTGGCAATACGTGTTGGATCATGTACACAAACTCTCCACAATCGGAGCCCGTCTTGACAGAAAGTGGAGACCGACGGTATCGTAGCGGTATGAAGAAGCATATCCACCATCACCATCTTGATGCGACGCTGCCCGACCGGTGAGTGTGGAATTGTCATAAATACACGCCTCCGCTGTCGCGGGGGTCTTTTTTTATTCGTTTGGAGGAAGCGATGGATGAAGTGTTACGGATAGCGATCCAAAAGAAAGGACGACTCAGCGAGCAATCGCTTGAGATCATCAAGCAGTGCGGCATCAAGTTCGGAGCGGACGAGCGGGTCTTGAAGGACCGGGCGACGAACTTCCCCCTGGAGTTCCTCTATGTGCGGGATGACGACATCCCTTCCTACATCGCAGACGGCATCGCCGACATCGGGATCGTCGGGCGGAACGAGTATGACGAGCAGGGGATCGACCTGACCGTGCTTCGGGACCTGGGATTCGCCAAGTGCCGCCTCAGCATCGCCGTTCCCCATGAGTTCGCCTACAAAGACCTTTTGAGTCTGGAAGGAAAGCGGATCGCCACCAGCTATCCGAGGATTCTGGGGAAGATCCTTAAAGAGGAAGGAGTGAAGGCGGACCTGGTGTCCGTCTCGGGGGCGGTGGAGATCACTCCACTGGTGGGGGTTGCCGATGCGATCTGCGATCTGGTCTCCACCGGAGCGACCCTTGCCATGAACGGCCTGAAAGAAGTACAAACGATCTATCGGTCCAGCGCGGTGATGATCGGGCGGAAAGAGATGGGCTCCAAGGTGAAGGAGGAGATTCTTTCCCGCCTGCTGCTCAGGATCGATGCGGTGATGAAGGCCTCATCATACAAGTATGTGATCTTCAACCTGCCCGAAGCCCAGCTGGAAGCGGTGGCGGCGGTGGTCGGGGGAATGAAGAGCCCGACCGTCACCAAGCTGATGGAGACGGGATGGGTCTCAGTTCAGATCGTCGTCGCCGAAGACACGTTCTGGGAAGTGTTTGAACAGCTGAAAGCCCTCGGCGCCCAGGGCATTCTGGTGACCGCGATTGAAAAGATGACGGAGTAGCCATGCCATACTTAGAGCGGTTTGACAACCCGAAGGGGAAGGATCTCGACCTCTTCTGCACTCGAAACCTCCTTGATCGCTCCTCGGTGGAAGAGCAGGTGGCAACGATTCTTGCCGCGGTCAACGAGGAAGGCGATGCCGCGCTCCATCGGTATTCGGAGCGCTTCGACGGGGTCGTCCTCTCTTCGCTTGCCGTGAGCTCGGAAGAGTTCGAGGAAGCGAGAAAGGCGGTTGATCCGGACCTCAAGGAAGCGCTCGCCTTGGCGAAGAGCAATATCCGGGCGTTTCATGAGGCCCAACGGGCAGTGGGTGAAGAGATCGAGGTGATGGAGGGGGTGTCCCTGAAGCGAAAGGTCGTCCCGATCCGCCGGGTGGGGTTGTACATCCCCGGCGGCACCGCTCCGCTCTTTTCCACCGTCCTGATGCTGGCCCTCCCGGCGCGGATCGCCGGCTGCAGGGAGATCGTTCTCGCCACTCCGCCGGACAAGGAAGGGAAGATCCATCCGGCGATTCTGTATGCCGCCGAGCTCTGCGGCGTGGATGAGATCTACAAGGTCGGTGGAGCTCAGGCGATCGGGGCGCTCGCCTACGGAACGGAGACGATACATCGGGTCGACAAGATCTTCGGGCCGGGGAACCGCTTTGTGACGGAAGCGAAAACCCAAGTCGCTCAAGGTGCATGCGCGATCGACATGCCCGCCGGTCCGAGCGAGGTGATGGTGGTCGCCACCACCCGCTCCAATCCTGCCTTCGTCGCTTCCGACCTTCTCAGTCAGGCGGAGCACGGTCCCGACAGTCAGGCGATGGTGGTGCTCATCGGTTCCGATCCCGATCGGTGGATCGAAGAGCTGGAGGAGCAACTTGAGAGGCAATGTTCGGTTTTGAAGCGGAGCGGGTATGTGAAGCAATCGTTGGAGGCGAGCAGAATAGCGGTCGTCCAAGAGGTTGAAGAAGCGGCCTTCATCGCCAACGCCTACGCCGCCGAGCACCTCATCATCAACACCGGAGATCCTGTATTGGATGATTCTCTGGTGGATCTTATTGAAAGCGCCGGCTCGATCTTCGTCGGACCCTACAGCCCCGAGTCCGCCGGCGATTACGCCAGCGGGACGAACCACACCCTGCCGACCGGCGGGTGGGCCCGTTCGATGAGCGGAGTCTCGACCGATTCCTTCGTGAAGAAGATCACGGTCCAGGAGCTGACCGGGGATGGCCTTGCCCGGTTGGCTCCGACCGTCATGACGATGGCCGCCCATGAAGAGCTTGAAGCCCACAGGAGAGCCGTTGAAATACGATTGGAGGAAGAGCGATGAACGAACTGCTCAGAAAAAATATCGTCAACCTGAAACCCTACTCGAGCGCCCGAACGGAGTTCACCGGAAAAGCGGACGTGTATCTGGACGCCAATGAGCACTACCGGGATTTCGTCGAGATGAAGGATGCGAACCGTTACCCCGATCCGAAGGCGACGGTTCTTCGAAAGAAGATCGAGGAGGTTCTTGGTCTTCCCTTCGAACACACGGTTCTGGGCAGCGGCAGCGATGAATTGATCGACAACCTCATCCGCGCCACCTGCACGCCGGGGAAGGATTCGATCCTGATTCTCCCTCCGACCTACGGGGCGTACAGGGTCTTCGCCGACATCAACGATGTGCAGGTGCGTGAAGTCCCCCTGCTTCCCTCGTTCGAGATCGATCTTCCCGCTCTCAAGCGCTTCCTTTCAAAGGAACGGAATGAACGAAGCGAAGGCCGGCTGAAGCTCCTCTTTCTCTGTTCGCCGAACAACCCGACCGGCAACAGCTATTCCCTTGAAACGATCGAAGCGGTCTTGACGATGTTTGACGGTCTGGTGGTCCTTGACGAGGCGTACTACGATTTCAGCGAAGGGGAGAGCGGGGTTTCGCTTCTTTCCAAGTATGACCACTTAGTGGTTCTTCGAACCCTCTCCAAAGCGTGGGGACTTGCAAGCGCCCGGGTCGGGATCGCCGTCGGAAGCCGAGAGCTCATCGAGGTGATCAACAAGATCAAATATCCCTATAACCTCGGAACCCCTTCTCAGGCCCTCGCCCTCAGGGCGCTGGAAAACGCCGAGGCGGTCAAAAGAAGCCTTGATGAGATCAAGAGGGAGCGCTCCCGTCTTTCCGGAGCGCTTGCTGGGTTCGGGTGCGTGCGGATCGTGTATCCGAGCGATGCGAACTTCCTGCTGCTCAAAGTGGATGACGCGACCCGGCTCTATACCTTCCTGACGGAGAACGGTACGATTATCCGCAATCGGACGAAGGAGCGGGGGCTGGAGAACTGCGTCCGCATCACGGTCGGCAGCCAAGCCGAGAACGATATCCTCCTTGAGGGGTTTGAAGCGTATATGAGGAAGTATTATGCATAAGAAGATCTTGTTCGTGGACCGCGACGGGGTGATCGTCGTTGAAGATCAGGTCGACACCTTCGAGAAGATCCGCTATATTCCGGGAGTCTTCGGAGGGTTGAAGCGGCTGGTGGATTCCAATCAGTTTTATCTCGTGCTGGTCTCCAATCAGGACGGGGTGGGAACTCCCTCTTTCCCCTTGGAGGATTTTGAACCGGTCCACACCCGGATCATCGAAACGCTGCGGGGGGAGGGGATCCTCTTCGATGAGGAGCATATCGATTACTCGCTTCCCGCAGACGAGTGTCCCGGAAGAAAGCCCGGAACGGGGATGCTCGCCTCCTTCTTTGACGGATCGTGGAACCTTGAGCACTCGGTGGTCATCGGGGACCGGCTCACCGATGTCGAGCTGGCGAAGAACATCGGGTGCAAGGCGGTATGGCTGACCCCCAAGAGCGATGAGCCGAAGCTTCCCGGCGACTTGCGTGATACCTGCATCCTGGTTTCCGACCGGTGGGGGGAGATCGCCTCCTTTCTGCTTGACGAGCCGAACCTGGCTCCGCGAGTTTCTCATATCACTCGTAAAACCAAGGAGACCTCGATCACCCTCAGCCTCTCGCTGGATGGAGGAGGGCTCGGGGAGATCCATACCCACATCCCCTTCTTCGACCATATGCTCGATCAGATCAGGAGGCACAGCGGGTGTGATCTTTCCCTCCATGCCGACGGGGATCTGATGATCGACGAGCACCATACGGTGGAGGATGTCGGCATCGCCTTGGGTGAAGCGTTTCGCAGTGCATTGGGGGAGAAGCGGGGGATCAACCGGTACGGATTCGAGGTGCTGACGATGGATGAGGTGAAAGCGGAAGTCGCCTTGGATTTTTCCAACCGTCCGGCGTTCACCTATGACGTCCCGATCGCCCGGGAGTATATCGGAACCTTCCCCACCGAGATGGTCGAGCACTTCTTCAAGTCGTTTTCCGACAGCGCCCGGTGCAATCTGCATATGAAGGTGGGTACGGGAAACGCCCACCACCAGGTGGAGGGGCTGTTCAAGGCGTTCGCCCGGGCGGTCCGTCAGGCGATCCACCGAAATCCCTACAGTGATGAGCTGCCGTCGACGAAGGGGGTGCTGTGATGGATCTCATTCCGGCGATCGACCTGATCGAAGGGAAGGTCGTTCGCCTTGCCCAAGGCGACTACGACCAAAAGACGATCTACTCCTCAAACCCCTTGGAGGTGGCCAAGGCCTTTGAAGACCATGGGATCAGGCGCCTGCACGTCGTCGATCTGGAAGGGGCGAAGGGTGGGGGGATCGTGAACCTTGAAACGCTTGAAACCCTTGCCCGGAACACCGTTCTCATCATCGATTTCGGCGGGGGGATCAAGAAGGAAGAGGATCTGAGGCAGGCGTTCGACGCCGGGGCGCGCTATGTGACGGTCGGTTCGATCGCGGTGACCGAACCCGCTTTGGTCAAGGAGTGGATTCAGAGGTTCGGCTCGGATCGCCTGATTCTCGGCGCCGACAGCAAAGGGGGAATCATCCGGACCCACGGGTGGCTGAAAGAAAGCGGACTTGATGTCCAATCGTTCATCGAGTCCTACCTTCATGAAGGCCTCGATACGGTCATCTGTACCGACATCGCCAAGGACGGGATGCTTTCAGGTCCATCGTATGAACTCTATGGAAAGCTCCTCGGTGCGATGCCTTCCCTCAAGCTGATCGCAAGCGGCGGGGTCTCTTCGATCCGCGACCTTGAGCGGCTTCGGGATCTGGGAATGGACGGGGCGATCATCGGCCGGGCGCTCTATGAAGGGACGATCACCCTTGATGAACTGGCGAGGTGTAACGGATGAACAGAAAACGAATCATCGCCTGCCTCGATGTGAAGGATGGGCGGGTCGTCAAAGGGGTGAACTTCGTCGGACTCTCGGACGCCGGGGATCCGATCGGGCTTGCCCGGCATTACAGCGAGCTCGGAATCGACGAGCTGGTTCTGCTGGACATCACCGCCACCGTCGAGAAGCGGAAGACCTTCGTCGACCTTGTAAGGGGCGTTTCCGAGGGTATTTCCGTTCCCTTGACCGTCGGCGGGGGGATCGCTTCCGTCGAAGACGCAAAAGCCCTTCTGGAAGCGGGAGCTGCAAAGGTCTCGATCAACTCGATGGCGGTCAGGGATCCCTCCCTGATTGTCGCTATCGCCAACGCTGTGGGCTCGGAACGCCTCGTCGTGGCGATCGACGCGAAAGAGGGGCGGGTCGCCGTCCAAGGCGGGCGGGTCGTCACCGATCGGAAGGTGGTCGATTGGGCCAAAGAGGTGGAGAGGCTGGGAGCCGGGGAGATCCTTCTGACCTCGATGGATCATGACGGGGTGAAGGAGGGGTATGATATCGCCCTTACGAAAGCCGTCGCCGCCGCCGTCTCCATTCCGGTCATCGCCAGTGGCGGTGCGGGAACGATGGAGCACTTCGCCCGGGTTTTTGAAGAAACCGGTGTTTCGGGGGCTCTCGGGGCGTCGGTATTTCATTTTGGGACGATAGATATCCCAAAGCTGAAGATTTTTCTTGCTCAACGTGGTATAACTACCAGCACAGGGTTCTAAGGAGATGCAATCTATGGCTGTGTCATTTGAAAAAATGGGCGGTTTGGTTCCGGCGGTTGTCCAGGATGCGGTTACCCGCAGGGTGCTGATGCTCGGGTTCATGAATGAAGAAGCGCTGAAGACCACCCGCGACCGGGGATTGGTCACGTTCTGGTCGCGCAGCCGGGAAACCCTTTGGACGAAGGGCGAGACAAGCGGAAACTATCTGGAAGTGCGGGATATCATCGAGGATTGTGACAACGACACCCTGCTGATCAAAGCGGTTCCCACCGGGCCGGTGTGCCACACCGGGAAAGACACGTGCTTCGGGGAGGTCAACAACCCCGAGGAGGTTTCCGCTCCCGAGTTCCTCTTTTATCTCCAGGAAGTGATCCGGGAACGACGGGAGTTCCCTCTGGAAGGTTCCTATACGAACCATCTCTTCAGCCGCGGGCTGAACAAGATCGCCCAGAAGGTGGGTGAGGAAGCGGTCGAGCTGATCATCGAAGCGAAAGATGACAACAAGCAGCTCTTTCTGGGCGAAGCCGCCGATCTGATCTACCACTTCCTCGTGCTCCTCACCCAGAAGGAGGTCGGCCTCGAAGAGGTCATCGAGGTCTTAAAGCTCCGCCACAGCCGCTAGGAGAAGAGTTCGATTCCCTCTAGGAACATCCGGGGGATATGGAAGGGCCCTTTGTAGAGATTGCCCTTCAGGTCGACCGAGAGCGAGCCGTCGCGGTGCAGATAGCCGTACCACTCCCCATATCGTTCATCCTTGAAATGTCTAAGCGCCCAATCATAGGCTTGGTTGAAGAGCGTGAGATAGTGGTCATCACCGGTTTGATGATAGGCAAGCAGCGTTGCGATCACCGCTTCGGTCTGAGGCCACCAGAACTTCATGTCATGCCAGTATTCGTGGGAGGGGTGCCCCAATACATCCCGGAAGTAGATGATTCCTCCGTATTCCCTGTCCCAGCCCCATTCCCACATCCAGTCGAGCATCTTCTTTCCCAAGGAGAAGTAATCATCCCTGTCTCTTCGGAGACGGGCTTCTTTCATGATGAACCAGGCCCCTTCGATCGCGTGTCCGGGGTTCAGAAGGCGGCCTTCAAAATGGTCGAACTGGGGTGTTCCGTCGATTCCGGTCTGCTCCAGAACGCAGCGATGTTCCTCATTGACAAACAACCGTTGAATCTTCTCGATCAACCGGTCAATCAGAGCATTGTACTGCTTGGTTCGTTTCGGATTTGCAGCCCTCAGCTCCTGGGCCGTCGCGATGACGATCATCGGAAGGGCGAAGCCTTCGCTCGGGCGGAGGAATTTGGGCTGGAGGATTCCTGCTTCCACCGTGCCGAGCGCCTGATCGAAGATCGTTTCCGCCCACGAAGAATCTTCACCGGTCGTCCGGGCATACGCCGCTCCTCCGAGGGCGGCGAAGAGCTCGCTGAAGACGTAGCGGGAGCGCTTGATGACGGGATTCCCTTCCCGGGAAACCCGGAAGAAGAAGCGACCGTCATCGTCCTGACCGTGGTTTTTCAGAAAATCCAGACAGGACTTCGCTACCAGCAGATACTCCTCGTTCTTCCGGGCAACGCGGTAGGCGGTGGCGAACGTCCAGGCGGCCCTTCCCTGAAACCAGATGCTCTTGTCGCTTTCAAGAAGCGATCCGTCGCGCCCGAGACCGGTGAGCATCCCGCCATGAACCGGATCGAGGCCATGCTTGAGCCAGAAGGGAAGAATCGAGGTGGTCAGTTCTTCTTTGAAGAGCGCCGGGATGTGTTCAGGCAGTATCATATGTCTCTCGTCTATAAGGTTTTTGAGTGTATTCATCCATAGTGTATCTGATTTCAACAGCATTGGCGATCCGTTT
>SHOI01000005.1 GCA_004294855.1 Sphaerochaeta sp.
TTGCCAAGAGCGATTCAAAAGAAAAACAATACGGAATCGTCGTGTTTGACGTGAACAGCCTCAAGCAAATCAATGATGACTACGGCCACGCCGAAGGAGACCTCGTTCTCAGAGAGATCGGCGAGCTTCTCACCTCGCTCTATGGAAGTTCCGCCAACATCTATCGAATCGGCGGGGATGAATTCGCCTTGATATGCGAGCAATGCGGTCAGAAAAGGATGACGGAAATGGAACAATCGTTCACCGAGGCGATTGCGAAGAAGCCGTTTACCCTCGCGTTCGGATCCGCTTTATCATCGCTTGACCGGTCCGACTCGAGCGATTCCCTCTACAAGCTTGCCGATCGACGAATGTATCAGCAAAAGAAGACGATGCAATACAAGACCTATCACAAATCCCCACAAAATCCGGCTTCAATTGACACGTCAGAGGGCACTCGGTAGACTCGATTAAAAAGAGGAAACGGCATGAGCAAGCTCTGGCAGAAAGATTATGACCTTGATTCGCTGATGGAAACCTTTACCGTCGGTGATGATTACATCCTCGATCAACACCTTGTCATCGCTGATGCTCTTGGCTCGATCGCCCACGCCCGCGGGCTTGAAAAACCGGGGATTCTTTCCGAGGAAGAAACAGCGGAACTCACCCAGGGGCTCATCGATATCATCGGCCTTCGTCTACAGGATGATTTCCCCATCCATAAGAGTGATGAGGACTGTCATACCGCAATTGAAGGATTTCTGGTGAAGCGGGTGGGGGAGGCGGGCAAGAAGATCCATACCGGCCGCTCGCGAAACGACCAGGTGCAGACCGCCCTCCGGCTCTGGATGCGGGAGTTCGCCTATAAGCTTGCCCATAAGGGCGCAGTGCTCGCCACGATGCTCTTCGATTTCGCTGAAAAACATCGGGATGTACCGATGCCCGGGCGGACCCACATGCAGCTGGCGATGCCCTCTTCCGTCGGTCTGTGGGCTTCAGGCTACGCCGAAGAGCTCGCCGATGAGTCCAAGCACCTTCTTTCGATCGCCGACCTGCTTGACCAGAGCCCGCTGGGATCCGCCGCTTCCTACGGCGTGCCGTTGGATCTCGACCGGAACTACACCTCCTCGTTGATGGGCTTTTCCCGGGTTCAAAACAACGTGCTCTACGCAAACAACAGTCGGGGGAAGTTCGAGGCGATTCTCTTGGACGGGTGTGATTACCTTGGCTTGACCTTGAGTAAACTCGCCCAGGATCTCATGATCTTCACCCTCCCCGAAATCGGATACTTCTCCCTTCCCAAGGAACTGACCACCGGCAGCTCGATCATGCCGCAGAAGAAGAATCCCGACGGGCTTGAGCTGGCCCGCTCCCGCTCAAGCGTCATCTCCTCATGTGCATTTCGGGTCAAATCGATCATCCGTTCCCTTCCTTCGGGGTATAACCGGGACTTCCAGGACACCAAAGGAGCGCTCTTTGAAGGAACGAAAGCGACATGGCTTCTCTTGGAAATCTTTGAAGTGATGATCGAAGGCCTCATCGTCCACGAAGAAGCGTTGGTGAAGGGGTGCAAGCCGGAGCTGTATGCAACCGATCTCGTTCTCAAGCGCTCCCTTGCCGGCGAGAGCTTTCGGGATCTGTACAGGGAAGTCGGGCTTCATCTGGAAGAGGTTCTCCCCGGGGATCCGTATGAAGCGCTTCGGGAGCGGACAAGCGTCGGTACTGCCGGCAATCTGAACATCGACCGTTCGCGTGCCGGCAAAGTCATTCGGGAAAGCGAAACCCGCTTGAAGGCGATCCAAGCGAGCTATGAAGCTCTCAGTGGTTTGAAGCAGCTCGAAGTTGTTTCTTTTTAAGCCGTTTCCACGATCCTTTGCGAACGCTTCTGCAATACCGGGGTGTGTTTCACCGCTTGGTGGTACGCTTCGGCGATATTGGTGCAGTAATCGCCGATGTGCTCAAGGTGGCGGATCAGTTCAAGAATCAAAAGCTCTGCTTTTACATCTCCGACCCCTTCACTGAGGCGGTCTTGGACCTTGTTTCCCAGATCGGCTCGCAGGGCGTTGATCTGATCCTCATACTCGTTCGCCTTCTGCATCTCCGCTTTGGTGAGCGTGCGGTCCATCCGGTCGCGAACGTAATTCAGGAACTCCTGGACTATAAGATGGAACGTTTCCATCTCCTTCAAGATTTCATCCTCATAGTTCCATCCCATCTTGTAGCGCCGTTGACTGAGCCGCGCCAGGGCATAGCAGCTGTCGGTCACGCTCTCCAGTTCATCCATCACGCGGATGAGGGAGTTCAACGAGGAAGCATTGGTGGTGGTTTGGGAATCTTGGAGCAGGTGAACAATGAAGTTTGAAAGCTGTTCCTGCATCTGATCGGCATACTCCTCGTCCCGTCTCATCAAATCGACCAGATCATCAATCGCATTGTTGGGACTGTCAAACATCGAACGATACCGAGCCAGCATGGTGCACGCAAGGTTAGCCATCTTTTTGATCTCATCTCGGATCGCCAACATATAGATCTCGGGGCTGTCGATGAACGGTGCTCCGATATATCTGAAGTGATACGTTCCCTCTTCATACTCCGCCTTTTGCGGGAACAAACGTTCGATAAGCCGGGCGTATGGTGTTACGAAGGGGAACATGAGAATCGTTTTCGAGAGTGCGGCGACCGTTGCGAACATCGCAAGGAACACCGGCAATGCTTGAGCGAGGGCTTCACCGGTGAGGGCGAAGATATCCCCGGGAACGATCCAATTCACCAATGTCAGCAGCGGACGGAAGAAGATCAGAGCAAGAGAACTTCCAAGGACATTGAAGAGGATATGTGCCCAGGCGGCCTGTTTGGCGGTTGTGGAGGTTCCGATTGATGCCAAATACGCGGTGATCGTCGTTCCGATCATGGCCCCCAGAATCATCGCCGCACCCTCTTCAACGCCGACCCAACCGTTGTATCCCATTGTAAGGATGATTGCCGTCGTCGCCGAGGATGATTGGATGATTACTGTGACCACCAAGCCGACCAAGAGACAAAGAAAGTTGGTCCAAAGGGTATTTGCGTTGAAGGTGGCAAGAAAGGCGAGGGCTTGGGGGTTGTCCGAAAGGCTGGGAATCGAGTTTGACATGGAGTTCAACCCGAGAAACAGAAGACCGAATCCCAACAGTACATCACTTTTGTCACGGTTTCGACTCCGCTTGCTGAACAACAGCGGAAGGGCAAACGCTATCGATGTAAGAGCAAGAAGGGATATATTCATCTTGAATCCCAGCAGTGCCACGATCCATCCGGTAACCGTGGTTCCGATATTTGCTCCCAGAATTACCCCGATTGCCTGGACCAATTCCATCAAGCCCGCGTTGACAAAACTGACGACCATCACGGTGGTCGCTGACGATGATTGAATGATGACGGTGATGATGACGCCGGTCATGATCGAAATGAACCGGTTTTTTGTCATCATGTTGAGAATGGCTTTCATCCGATTTCCGGCGGACTTCTGCAATCCCTCACTGAGGAGTTTCATTCCATACAGGAAAAGACCCAGACTTCCAATTATCTGGAAAAAGATCATGACTGCTTTCATACCGGCTCAACCCTAACAAGTTTAACCCAAGAGGTAAAGTAGGAGACCGTCAACGGTTCAGTGTGGATTGAACTTTAAAAGCCCTTGTTGTATGGTTGGGCTATGAGCATCATCAAACCGCAAAAGCTTGGAATCATATCGGGGCCGGGCTCGGAGTATTTTACCGGAAAAGTTGTCAAGCATCTTCGGAGGCTCTATTTGGAACGGTACTACAAGCTTTCCAGCGCTCTTGCCAAGCGGCACGGCATCAGCGAGGAGGAGATCCTTAAAACCGTCACCCTCACCGATGACCTTTCCAATAAACGGATTCCCCGCTCAAAGGCCCCCACCACCTTCCAATGCCCCGATTTCACGATCAAGACGAAGTATGTGCGGTTTGCAAACGGTGAAGTGAAAGCCGAGATTCTCGATCCGGTGCGGGGTCTCAGGGTCTTCATCATCCATGACCTTTCGAACAATGAACCGGTGCGAGTCAGCGGATCCGACGAGCCCCTGAGGCTTACGATAAACGACCACTTGGTGTTTTTATTGACCACGATCAATGCGCTCACTCTGGCCGGGGCGGATTCCGTAACGCTGGTCATTCCGACCTATCCCTATTCCCGCCAGCATAAAAAGAGCACGCGGGAAGCGCTGACCGCCTCGATGTTCGGCCGCATCTTCGAGATGCTTAAGGTCGAGCGGATCATCACGTTGGACATCCACTCCCGGGAGATCGAAAACTCCTTCGGACACCTTCATCTGGAGAACCTCCACGCGTCCTATCAGACGCTCATCGCTCTTCGCAAGCTCGTTGATTTCAGCGATCCGAATCTGGTGGTGGTCGCCCCGGATACGGGGGCGATCAGCCGGAACAAGTTCTACGCTCAGGCGCTCCACCGTCCGCTTGCGATGCTCTATAAGGAGCGCGATTACTCGGTGGTCAGCAAGGATGCCCGAAACTCCAACATCAAATCGATCAATCTGCTCGGAGATGTCAAAGGCAAGACCGTCCTGATCGCCGACGACATGCTGGCCACCGGCGGAACGATGATCGTAGCGATGCGCGAGTTGACCAACCTCGGAGCGGAGAAGATCATCTGCATGGTCAGTCTTCCGTTTTTCAACGGAACCGCGGTGGAGGACTTCGACCAAGCGTATAGAGAAGGCATCTTCTATCGGATCATCGGAACAAACGCCGTGACGCACGGCCGCGATCTGTTGGATAAAGAGTGGTACATCCAAGCGGACATCACCGAGCTCTTTGCCCGGGTGATCAGCCGCCTTCATCACGGCCGCTCGATCAGCCCGCTGTTGGATAACCGCCGGTTCATCCAGATTCTCATCGACAACACTCAAGCCAATCCAAAAGCTCCTCTTCCGGATGCTGCCGCTACCGACCCGGATCAAGAAGATTAATCTTTGATCCGGGTGAGTCAGCAGCCTCCCTTACGGGTGGTAACCATCATGCCATAGGAGTGACCATCATGAAGATGTCCAACCGAATTTCATCATTTCAAGCTTCCCCGATCCGCCGGCTTTCGCCGTATGCCCGTTCAGCCGTAAAGCGGGGGATCACCGTATATCACCTGAATATCGGCCAACCCGATATCAAGACTCCCCAAGTCGTTCTGGAAGCAATCCGGAGCTACAACGAGCCGATCATCGCCTATGGATCCAGCGAAGGATATGAGCGCCTCCGGAACGCGCTTCCCGCCTATTACGCAACATATGGAGTGGATATCAAGCCGGAGGATATTTTGATTACCACCGGCGGGAGCGAAGCACTGCTCTTTACGCTGATGACACTCTGCGATCCGGGCGACCAGGTGATCATCCCCGAACCCTTTTATACGAACGTCTCCTCCTTTGCCCACTCGGCGATGGTTGAGCTTGTTCCGGTGACCAGCCGTCTGGAGGACGTATTCGCCCTTCCGCCGATGAATGATCTCGAGAAGCTCATCAACCCCAAGACAAAAGCGATTCTTCTGTGCAGTCCGAACAACCCGACCGGTCATGTGTATTCCAAAGAAGATCTGGAGCGAACTCTCCAACTCTGCAAGAAGCACGACATCTTTCTGGTCGTTGATGAAGTCTATCGGGAATTCTGCTATGACGGGGAACGGTTCACCTCGATCCTGACCTTTGAAGAGTACGCCGATCGGGTCGTTTGCGTCGATTCATTCTCCAAACGCTACTCGATGTGCGGAGCCCGGGTAGGGATGTTGGTGAGCCGAAACAAGCAGTTTCTTACCGATACGCTCAAACTCTCCCAAGCCCGGCTGTGTCCGCCGGATATCGAGCAGGTCGCCGCAACGGCGGCGTTGACCACCGATCCCTCCTATCTGGTCGAAGTCAAAAAGGAGTATGAAAGCAGGCGTAACTTCCTCATCAAGGCGCTCAAGAAGGTCGAAGGGGTGAAGACCACCAAGCCCAAGGGGGCGTTTTACATCATCGCCGAGCTTCCCGTTGAGGACGCCGAGGATTTCGCCACGTTCCTCCTCAGGGATTTCGATCTCAACGGAGAGACGGTGATGCTCGCCCCGGCGGAGGATTTCTATGCGACGAAAGGGATCGGTCGAAGGCAGGTGCGGATTGCGTATGTATTGAATAAAGAAGACCTCGGCAAGGCGGTTGCATGCCTCGCCGCCGGCTTGAAAGCATATGCTGAGAGAGGCGCTTAAGAGCCGATGATCTTGATCAAGACTCGTTTATCGCGCAGTCCGTCAAATTCGTAATAGAAGATTTGCTCCCATGGGCCGAGGTCCAGTTTTCCACCGGTGATAGCGACGACTGTTTCCCGGCCCATGATCGTTCGCTTCAGGTGCGCATCAGCGTTCTTCTCCTTTTCCGTATTGTGCCGATAGCGCTCGTAGGGGAGCTCGGGGGCAAGTTCTTCAAGCCATTTTTCAAAATCTTCGTGGAGGCCTTCCTCCACGGAGTTGATGAATACACTCGCTGTGATATTCATCGCATTGGCCAGAACAAGCCCTTCCTTGATTCCGCTTTCAGTGACCGCCTCACTAATCGCCTCGGTGATGTTGACCAGACCTCGGCGTTTATTGAGGTGAAACCAAAGCTCTTTTCGATATGTCACCATACAGGCCTCCTTCTGTACATCCAGTATATCATGGAGTTTGTCACAAAACCTCAGGTATGCTATGCTTGGATTCAGGAGAGAAGGCGTGAAAACAAACGAGAGTTGGGATCTTAGTTCCGTTGGCGATATTTCAGCCCAAAAGATCCAACGGAACCTTCGCGAGCTCGCGGTTTTTTCAGCAAATTCCATTCGTTCCCTGAAAGAGACGGCGTTTCGATATGAGCCGATCGCATTGATGGAGCAAGCTCTTGAGCACTACCACCGAACCGTCATCAGGGAATGGAAAGGCGATGGTGAAGCGATTCGAATCTCAAAGGCGCTTATCTCCTATCTTGCGAATCTTCTACAGTCTTTTTCAAAGCCGCTTTCAAAGAACAGGCAGGTCAAACAAAAGGATTGGAAAGATATCGTTCGACTCTTTGATGACATTGTCCGCAAATCGATCCGCATCGTGGATAATACCGCTCTTGCCCTGAAGGCGGATGGAACGCTGACCGATCCGATCCTGCTTGAGCGCTTTCAAAAGGAGGCGAGCGCATGGGTGCTGCCTCCGTTGGTCGATGAAGAGCTCTTGAAACGGCACCATCGCTCTCTGCTCTATCAGCTTCAACCCTACAACGCCCTGATCAGTGAAGTGTTTCCATCTCACCTCGACGGAGTGCTTCAGGCATTGTCGACCCTGATCGAAACGGACGAGCATGACCTGTTGAACCATACCGCGCTCAGTGAAGCGGATGCCAAGGTGCTGGCTCGTCCGATCGCAAGCGAAGAGTTTCGAGTCGACAACCATCGCCTCACGCAGTTCCAACAATCCTCGCTCAAGCCCTTCATACTCATCAACGGCTCCTATTACTGCTTCGATCCCGAACGAGTCCTCATCGAAGGCTATGGAATCATCAAAGGGGCGGTGACCACCTCAAGCGGCGAGCGTAAAGAGGCGTGGGAGAGGATTGAGAAAGAGAAGCGGAGCCTGCTTTCGGTCACCTTCTTCACCGCAATGCTTTCTTCGATGCACTACACGAGAAAGGTGGAGTATAAGGACGGTTTTCTGGACGCCCTCTTCGAAGATGGGAAGAAGGAGCTGGTGATCCAGATTCCCGCCGCCCACACCGTCTTTCCCGAGGATCCGATCCAAGAAAGCGCTGCCTATGCTCGGGCGTTGATCGAAGAACAGAAGGCGATCGACTTGGCGAAAACCCATCCCGCCCCCTCGGTCATCATCGATTTGAGGGCAATCAAGAGCTATCCGGTAACATTGATTGATAACGCGCTCACCCTTTCCTTCCTTCAGGTGGCGGCGTTGGCGACAACGTGGGAGGGGGCCAACGAGATCAAAGGTGAGCTGGGCCTGCTGCCGCTTGGTGATCTTACGCCGCCTCCCCGCGATAAAGAGCCGGAAGAACAATTGGAAGCTGAACAGCCGAAAGCCGGGCAAACAGATGATGAACATGATCCGATGAAGGAGTTTGACGAGCATCTGGAAGACGAGCTGGAATGGGAAGAAGAGGAAGATGAAGATTCCTTTGACGATGATGAAATCCTGGAAGAAGAGCTCAGCGCGATCGATGAGGAAGATGAGTACGAAGATGATCTTGAAGAGTTTGAAGGTGATGAGCAGGATGAATATACCGCGATCTTTGAGGATGATGAATACGAAGGCGAAGCTCCCGAACCGGTAGAGGAAGGAAAGGAGGAGCCGGAATTCACCTTGGAAGCGGAAGTCGATTCCTCCTGGCAGCGTTTTGATCAAGGGTTCACTCTGGGAATCAAGGATCCCCGGATCATCGAAGGGGAATACCTCGACTACGCAGATGAAGAAGGCGAGGAAGAGGAGGATGACTGGGCGTACAGCGGATCATCCTACTTTACTTCCGCAAACCCCTTGGAAGACTATCTGGGTGAAGACGAGTACGAGACCGCCGATGAACTGTTCAGCCAAAGCGAACAGCCGGTTCTCTTCGACGTGGAGGATGAACGGATGTTCGATCCTTTTTATCGCACCGACCTTGAGCGGCAAGCCGTTGAAGAGGATTACGAAAGCGAAGCCATCGGGCTTTTTGAGTATGAAAGCGAAGAGAGCGGATATGACGAAGAGGAGGTTCTTGTACCGTCATCATTTGTCCTTGCCGATGAAGAGATGGAGGAAGGCAAGGAAGACCTGCTTCGCTACCACACCCAGTATGTCGAGGATGACGATGGAGACGAATTCGGTTTCTTGGATCAGATCCAAAGGAGCGCCGAACAGCAAAAACGCCCCTCTTCCCGTTTCACTTTGATCAACGCGGTCGAACATGCGAAACATCAACCCCCTCCTCAAGAGGAAGAAGATAAAAAAGCTCCTCCAGCCCCACCGCCGGCAGCAAAACAGGCTTCCGTTGAACCGTTTGAGTTGGATCTGCCGCCGAACCTCAGTGAAATCTTCACCCTTCTTGCAAAAAAGAATCAGTGGTCCTTCAATACCTACCTCAAAGAAAGCATGGCTCATGAGATCGATTCACTGGAGCGAATGCTCCAACAGATTCGGGACACGACTCTCGAACCGGGGCAGGATCGGATGTTCACGATCGTCCCCATGGAGCTGACCATTATTGTTTTGGCGGCGAAAGGGGATCCGCTCAGCACGTGGACGCGAAAAGTAAACGTTGCCGCCCTGATGCACGCCAACAAAAAACGCTCCTGGCGCGCCCTTTCGATCGGATACGACCGAAAGAGAAATTTGGTGTTTGCCGATGATTGCCCGATCAGGCGGGAAGATTTTACAGCAACGGATTGGAAGTTTGTAATCAATGCGGCGAATCGGCTGCGGGATAAAAAGCGAGTATAGAGAGCATATGAAGACCCACTTGGATGTTGCCCTTCAGGCAGCTCGCAGAGCAGGCTCCTACGCCTTGGGAGCGGAGCGGAACGGAGCGATCTCCGTTCGGATGAAAGAGGCGAACGATTACGTCACCGATGTCGATATCCAGATCGAACAGCTGATCAAAGACACGATCCGGCTATCCTTTCCTCATGATGGAATATTCGGTGAAGAAGGCGGTGAAAGCGGAAACCTTCAATCCAACCGCTGGGTGATCGATCCGATCGACGGAACGACGAATTTCTTTCGGGGGATGCCCAACTACACGATCTCAATCGCATGGGAGGAGGAACCATTCCACCCGCTGGTCGGGGTCGTCTTCAACCCCCGTCACAATGAATTGTTCTGGGCGGCAAAAGGGCAGGGAGCGTTTCTGAACGGGCAGAAGATCACCGTCTCCTCCGTCCGGGAGCTGAATCAGGCGATCGTGGTGCTGGTTCCGCCTCACCGCAGGCGCGACCTCGCCGATTCCTACTTTGAAACGATGAACACGATCTTCAAAGCCACCAGCGATATCCGCTCCTTCGGATCCTGCGCCTTGGAGCTTTCCTACATCGCAAGCGGACGGGTCGACGGATACTATGAACGGGCGCTGGGCTACTACGATATGGCAGCGGGGATGATCATTCTTCAGGAAGCGGGGGGAATCGTCACCCCGGCGTTTGAAGATGCTCCTTTCAGCGACCACTCTTGTGACATCCTCGCTTCAAACGGGCACCTTCATCGAGCTTTGAGCTCCTTGATCGCTTGATGAAACCGTTTCTTTCCCGTAGGGTCTTTGCATGAAGTTCAAGCTGGCCATCTTTGATTTCGACGGGACGATCATGGATACCTCCCCGGGTATCTTCGCAACCGCGAATGCGACGATTGAAAGCCTCGGGTTGGAGCCGGAGAAGGATCCCTCGGTCCTCGCCCGGTTCGTCGGCCCGCCGATCCGCGAGTCCTTCGTCGCGGTGTACAACCTCGATGAATCCCTCCTTGATGAGGCGGTTACGCGATATCGGGCGATCTACGACCGGACGGGACGCTTCGGAGCCGAACTGTATCCGGGTATCAACCGGATGCTCGCCGCGCTGAAGGCTGCCGGCTACCGCCTCGCGGTCGCGACCCTGAAGTCGGAACCGGTGGTGAAGCAGATGACCGACCACTTCGGTCTCACCCCCTATTTCGATTCGATCCGCGGCAGCGATCCGATCCATAAAAGGAGCAAGGCGGCGGTCATCCATCAGGTCTTGGAGGATTTGCAAATAAAAGCGGAAGAAGCGGTCCTCATCGGAGACACCCCACACGATGAGGAGGGAGCCGGGGAAGCGGGCAGCGCCTTCATCGCCGTCGATTGGGGATTCGGCTTTCCCAAAGGATATCGAGCATCATCGACCATGGTAGCTGAAAGCCCGCTTAATGTATTAACGTTCCTCTTGTAAGAGGCTTTGGGCCTCGATATGGTAGAGGTTAAGGAGATTATGTAATGTCGTTTCAAGTAACAAAGAGTGAAGTTGCCACCCCGAACGCCCCGAAAGCGATCGGACCGTACAGTCAGGCGGTCAGTGCCGGATCCTTCGTATTCACCAGCGGAGTGCTGCCGGTCGACCCGAAAACCGGCAAGCTCGTGGAGGGCGGAATCGTCGAACACACCAAACAGGTGTTCGAGAACCTCAAAGCGATCCTAAAGGAGGCGGGTACGAGTCTCTCCAATGCGGTAAAGACCACGGTCTTCATCGCCAGCATGAAGGATTTCGCAGCGATGAATGAAGTCTACGCCTCCTATCTGGGAGACGGGGTGAAGCCGAGCCGATCAACGGTGGAAATTCCAAACCTCGCCCTCGGTGCATTGGTCGAAATCGAGATGATCGTGCTCCGGTAGGAGGGAAAGATGAACCGGACTCCGCTTTTTGAGCACTATGGCGAACACGCCAAACTTGTTGATTTCGGCGGGTGGGAGATGCCCCTCCACTTTGAGGGGGGGATTCTCGCCGAGCATGAGGCGGTGCGAAAAGCCGCCGGCCTGTTTGACGTTTCCCACATGGGCGAATGCGTCGTCACCGGCGAGGAAGCCGGTGCGTACCTGGATTGGCTGCTGACCAATCGGGTCAGCGACATGGAGGTCGGGCAGTGCAGGTATACGATGATGTGCTATCCCGACGGAACCGTCGTGGATGACATCCTCGTCTACCGCAGGCACAGTGAATCCTACATGCTGGTGCTCAATGCGGCGAATACGAAAAAAGACATCGATTGGATCACCAAGGACAATCCCAAGGCCGACCGTGCTCCGTTCGTCGTGGATATCAGCGCTTCAACCGCCCTTTTGGCCCTGCAAGGCCCTCAAGCGGCCGGGATCTTGAGCCGGTTCATCGGCGACATCGATGAGGTGGAAAGCTTTACCTTCCGGAGTCAATGCACGATCGGTTCGATTCTCTGTCTCGTCAGCCGGACCGGGTATACCGGGGAAGACGGCTTTGAAATCTACTGTGACCGGGATGATGGACCGAAGCTGTGGAGCCTGCTGATCGGAGAAGGGGCGGTTCCCTGCGGATTGGGAGCGCGGGACACCCTCCGTCTGGAAGCGAAGCTGCCGCTCTACGGTCAGGAGATCAGCGATTCGATCACTCCTTTGGAGGCGAACCTCGGAGCCTTCGTGAAATTCGAGAAGGAAGACTTTTGCGGAAAAGCCGCCCTGTTGGAGCAGAAGAACAAAGGGGTGCCCCGGACGCTCCGGGGTATCGAGATGATCGACAAATCGGTTCCCCGCACCGGCTATCCGGTGTTCCGGGATGGGAAGGAGATCGGATACGTTACCAGCGGAATGAAGAGTCCAAGCATGGATATCTTCTTTGCGCTGGTCTTGATCGACCGCGAACCGGCCTTGAAGTTCGGCGATGAGCTTGAGGTGGAAATCCATAGGAAATTAAAGAAGGCCCGATTGATTCGGACTCCGATCTATCAGAGAAGTCATTGATGTGCTGAAGATTGAAACTCGCGTTCCCGAAGGGTTCATCGCCCTCGACAACTCCGCCCTGATCTATCCTCCAACGGAGGCGGCGTTCAATGCGAATACGTTTCGAATCTCGATCGATCTGAAGGAAGCGATTGAGCCCGAGCGCCTCAAGCAGGCGTTCAGGGATCTTTTGAAGCGCTGTCCCTATGTCAACGTAACGATGAAGAAGGGGTTCTTCTGGTATTACCTGACTCCCAATCCGAAGGATCCGATCATTCATCCCGAGGGTTCCTACCCCGCCGGGCGCTTTCTGTTCAGGGAGAATAACGGCTATCTGATTCGAGTCCTCCATGCAAGCCATCGGATCGCCTTGGAGTGTTTCCATGCGCTCAGCGATGGAATCGGAGTTCTCGAGCTGTTGAAGCTTCTGGTGGAGCGCTATCTCGCTTCCGGTGGGAGAGAGGTGTCATTTCAGGGCGATCTTTCGTTCGATGAACCTGCTCAAGCATGGGAGAGCAGCGATCCTTTTCAAACACTGTACGACCCGAGGTTGTCCGGCTATCCCTCCTACCCGAGAGCGTATCACTACAAAGGGTCCGGTTCATACGACGAGCGGGTGAAAGTCATCAGCGCCAGGATGAAGAGCTCCGATCTCAAGGGCGCGGCGAAGCTCCATGATCTGACGATCGGCCAATACCTTGGCGCCGTATTCATCCACTCCCTTCAGGAGCTTCAGCTCAAAGAGGGGAGGAAGATGAGAAGGCGAAAACCGATTCGCATCTCCGTCCCGATGAACCTGAGACGCCTGTTCGATCTGAAGACGATGCGAAACTTCACGCTTTTCGCGGTAGTGGGGATCGAACCGAACCGAGGATATTACTCCTTTGAGGAGATCGCCCGCCATGTCCGGCTCCAAACGGCTCTTGCACAGGATAAGAAGGCGTTGCTCAGTCAAATCCGACGCAATGTCGCCGGCGAGCACGCCTTGGCGTTGCGGTTCGTTCCGACGATGTTGAAGAATCCGTTTTTCAAACTGCTCAGCGACCATCTCGGGGATCAGCAATACAGCGGGGTTATCAGCAATCTCGGGCATGTGGCCCTTCCGGGGCTCTTGGAAGAGCTTGTCGAGCGAATGGATTTCCACCTCAGTCCCGGATTGCTCAATAAAGTCGTTCTTTCCGTAATCGGATATAAGGATGAAGTGGTGTTGAACTTTTCCTCCTTCTTTACTACCGATACCGAATTGGAGCGAATCTACTGTGAACGCCTGATTCATGATCATGTACCTGTTCATATAGCGTCCAACCGAGGAGGTCTCTGATGGCTTATTGCGTCCGTTGCGGTGTGCAGCTGGCCGGTGGCAGCAAACGCTGTCCGCTCTGTGACACACCGGTTCTTTTGCCTGACGGGTTCATCGAAGAGATCGAACGCCCCTTGTTTTCCAAGCCCCTCGAGCGAGCGCAAAAGGGTGGCTTGAGCAAGGCTCGAAAAGGCATTTTGGAGCTGATGATCGCCCTCGGCGTCGTCGCGTTCATCAGTGTCGGCCTGGCTCTCGGTCTTTCCGGCCATCGCGACATTGTGTTGATCCCGCTGGTCGCAATCGTCGTCTCCCTTGTTTCGCTCTCGTATGTGCTGATGGGTCGACAAACCTACGTTGCTCAATCGACTGTTCATTTAACCTTGTCGGCAGTGCTGCTCATCGTCATCGACGGTACGCTCGGGCGGATCTCCTGGTCATTGATCGCCACATTTTCGATCGCCCTTTTCTGGGTTCTGTGGGTAATTCCTTTCATGAAGCACCCCGAATTGAGCCTCCCTCGGAAGTTGGCGACCTCAATGGCGGCGGTTCTGTTCTACCTCGGCGGACTCAATCGAGTGCTTGATGGCAAGTTCACTTGGTTCGTTCCGATCGCCCTGCCGCTTTGGAGCTTCACGGTGACCGCCACGGTGGTCTTGCTTACGAGCTTCGCTGCCCGCAGAGGGCGAACCGTCACGATCACCGAGCTGGTGCTCTCGACGCTTTTCATCGTCTTTCTCGCCCTTACCGGGCTGGATCTTTTGCAGAATCATTACAGAAACGGAGCATGGGCTTTGCGGTGGTCCGCTCCGCTTTTGATCGGCGCGGCGGTTCTTCTCGTGGTGCTGCTTGCCTACGTGCTTTCCCTTCGGGTCCGCCGCTACTTTACCAGCAGTCGGACTCCTAGGTGAAATCCGCCCGTTCTCCGTCGACGGAACGAAGCAGATCGGTCGGATCGAGCCGGACCTGCATTCCCCGTTTGCCGGCGCTGACGTAGATGAAGGGAAGGCTGAACGCCGCCTCTTCGATGAAGGTGGGAAAGGGGCGTTTCATCCCGATCGGGGAACAGCCGCCGCGCAGGTATCCGGTGACGTTCTGAATCTCGGTGAGCTTCACCAGCTCCAAAGCTTTGCTGCCGGTGAGGGAGCGGGCTTTTTTCATGTTTATCGATCGATCCGCCGGAAGGCAGAATACCCAATACTGCTTCCGTTCATTGACGAGGACAATCGTTTTAAACACCGTTTTCGGGTCCAAGCCCACGGTCTGGGCGGCATGAATCGCATCAAGCGCTTCCTCATCAAAGCGGTAGGAAACAAGTTCAAAGGGAATCTTCCCAGCCTCCAGGATTCTCATTGCATTTGTTTTCATGCTAGCATCCTAGCCGGGAAGCCGCTTCGAATCAAGAAACCGATTGAAGCGGCCCCCATGGTGAAATACTTGTAACCGGATCCATGTTTCGGGTGTTTTATCTTAGAGGTCTTGAGTTTGGAGTGACCGTGGTGCTATACTACGAAAACTCAACGTCTTGGAGGTGTGGCAAACGATGAGGAACGCAAAGCGGTGTGCCCTTGTTTTATTGATTATAATAGCTATTGTTCATGGAGCCCTGATCGCTCAGGATAACGGTCTGGTCATCCGTTCGCCGCTCTATGGATCTTCCACAAAGGATCTTGTCGGCACGACGATACAGATACAATCATATGCCGAGCAGCTGGGCCTTGCTGTAACCTCGACGATACCGACCGGGGATGAGCGGCTCCTCAATGCGATCAGCGAGCCTTCCTATCCCGTAACCCCGGGAGACACCTACCGGGTCATCTATCTTGACGGATTGAAAACGGTAACGCTGGATTTGCAGGTCAATGAAGCATATCAGGTGGTGCTGCCCGGTCTTGGCCGCGTCAACGGGCAAGGGCTTACCTTTCAGCAAATGAGTCAAAAGATCACCGATCTCATCGAAGCGTATCACAGCTACTCCAACCCCCAAGTGGTCTTCACCGGGGTTGGTTCTTTCTATGTCTCGGTGATCGGGGAGGTTACCGGCTCGCGGACCGTCCAGGCATGGGGCCTTACCCGGCTCTCACAAGTCGTCGGTGCGGCCACCCCCTACACCTCGACCCGTACGATCACCATCACCCACGCCGACGGAAGCCGGAACACCTATGATCTCTACCTCGCTCTCCGCAAAGGAGTTCTTACAGAAGACCCGTTGCTTAAAAGCGGAGATGTCGTGAGCCTTGGCCGGGCCGAACGGCTGGTCCACATCGACGGTCATGTGTATCGAACGGGAAGCTATCAGCTTCAGGAGGGAGAGAACCTCTCTTCGTTGATCACCGACTACGCCGGAGGCGTCCTCTCGGGCGGCGATATCCAGCGGATCCGGATCCAGCGGTTCGACGAGGAGCTGAACGACTGGACGATTCTGTACGCGGATCTGCTGAAGGACCAACAGTTTGAAGTGCGGCACCTTGACAAGGTATACGTCGACCTGCTCGGGCCGATGCCGCAATCAATTCTCATCGAGGGGGCGATCTCCTCGACCGAGGCGGCGAACACCCTCAGCTCTTCATCGTTGACCGGGTATGTTTCGGGTCGGATCTTCTATCAGCTCTACCCGGGCGAGACGATCAAGCACGTCTTTGAAACCCTGAGCGGCCGGCTACTTTCGATCAGCGATCTCGAGCGGGCGTATATCCTTCGTGACGGACAGCGAATCAACCTCGACCTGCAGCGGATTCTCTATGGGCAGGACCCGAACTCGACCCGTACTCTTGAAAACGGCGATGCGATCATGATTCCGTTCAGCCAACGCTTCGTCTCCGTTACCGGCGGGGTGGTGCGCTCGGGAATGTACGCGTATGCACCGAACAAGAGTTCCAGCTACTATATCGCGCTGGCCGGCGGCTACAGCGATGACGCTTCCTTCCCCCTGTCGGTGAAAGTCCAAGGTGAGGACGGCAGGAAAATCGCCAAAACCGAAGAAGAAGTCCCCCCGAGCTCGACGATCATCGTCAAGAAGAACACCTTTACGAAAGATATCGCACCGACTGTAGCCATTGTCGGACTGGTTGCCGCAATATTGGGAATCGTGTCCACAACGTTGAGCATCATCAAAGATGTGCGGTCCCTATAGGAGCAGCGAATGAATCAGGCATATGATGACCAATATACAGTTCACCAACAATTCGATGAAGAAGGAATGACGATCAGAGAGCTTCTCTCGATCTTCCGCAAGCGGTTCTTCTGGTTTCTTCTCGGCCTCGTGCTGGTAAGCGGCGCGGCGGTCGGGTATCTCTTCTGGGCGACTCCCCTGTATGAATCTCAGGTTTCCGTCCTCGTCAATCCGATTCAAAACTCCTCATCGATCGATTCGCTGCTCAGCGTCACCTCCTCGGGAGCGAAGATCGCGACCGAAGTCGAGCTCATCACCTCCCGCAGCAACATCAACGAGGCTTTGGCGCGGCTTGATCTCACCCGGTATGAAAACGACGAAGGTGAATCCTATGCGATGAACATCGCGTTTCCCAACTCGGTGAAGGAGAAGATCTCCGTCACCACGGTGAAGGACACCAACATCGTCCGCATCAGCGTCACCGACGCAAACCGCTTCTTTGCCCGGGATTTTGCCAATGTTCTGGCTGAGAGCTATGACAGTATGCTCACCTCCATTGCCCGGAACTCGAAGACCGCTCAGCGGACCTTCATCGAGAGCCAGATCCCGATCAACGATCAGGCCCTCAGAGAGGCGAACGACCGACTTGGAGATTTCAAGGAGCGAAGCGAGATCATCCAGCTTTCCGACAAGAGCTCACTGCTGGTAAACCAGATATCCTACTACGACCTTCGACTCGAGCCTCTTAAGCTTCAGCTTGAAGAAGCGTATATCGGCTTCCGCTCCCACGAACCTTTCATCGCCGCCAGCGGCACCACCTCCGATCAACTGCTGACAATGATCAGAAGCGATGAGGAGATTTCAAAGAAGCTCAGTGAGCTTGAATCGTGGCTGCTGGAGCTGGCGATGTACGAGTCGCTACCGACAAACCTCGGTCAAGGAGCCCTTTCCGAAGGAACGCTTGCCCGGATTTTCACCATCAACAACGCGATCGATACAACGAAGAAGAGTCTTCTGAATCGGGTTCGAAAGCTTATCGAATGCTGCTACATTGATTCACTGGCCCAGAACATCGCCCAGATTCTCACGACCAGCGTGTCGATCGATATTCTTCAGGGCCGAGCCGAGGTGTTTGAAGAAGAGCTTTCCCGCCTGCCCCTTCTGGAGCGTACCCTTTCCGAACTGCTTCGGGATGTTCAGATCAGCGAAGCGATCGGATTGAAGCTTCGGGAGATGCTTGAGGAGATCAAGCTCTTGGAAGCTTCAGTCAGCGGAAACGTGAAAGTGATCGACATGGCGAACTTGCCGCTCAGGCCGGTCAGTCCCAACTCCCTCCTGATCCTGGCGGTAGCCCTGCTTTTGGGTTCGGCGATCGGACTGCTGCTCGCCCTGTTGGTGGAGTCCTTGGATACATCGATCCAGAATGAGGAACAGGTTCAACGGATCGTCGGTCGAAACGCCCCGATGCTGGGGTGGGTTCCGATCATGAAAACATATCAAAAGGATGTGTATCCGATGTTCATGGTTCGTACCCATCCGAACTCGTTTGAAGCGGAACGCCTCAAGCTCATCGCGAACATGATCTATTCGATGGACGGAAAAAAAGTCTTCTCGATCACCAGCAGTTCGATGGCCGAGGGAAAGAGCATGATCGTGGCGAACATTTCCCTCGCTTTGGCCCAACTGGGCAACAAGGTATTGGTCGTCGACGGAGACTTGCGCCTGCCGAGCATGGAACGCTTCTTCCGCCTTGAACACCAGAGTGTCGGGTTGGTCGACGCGGTTACCAGCGGAGTTTCCTTGGAGGATTGCATCGTCCAACCGCTTGAAGACGTAAGCACCCTCCACCTGCTTCCCGCCGGATCGTCACCCTTGGTGCCGGCGGCGATTTTCTCCAACCCAAGATATATATCCTGGACGAAAATGCTTTCCAATATCTACGATTACATCATCATCGACGCTCCTCCGCTCGATGCGGCGAGCGAGCTGCTTGCAATCGCCAAACACGTTGACGGCTTGATCATCACCGTCCGGGCGGGAGTGACCAGCCGTATCGCTCTGCGCGACCTTCTGGAAAGCCTGATCAACGCGAATGTTCAGCTCGCCGGCTTCGTCTTCAACGGAGTGATGCCTTCAAAGCACAGCCGCTATGGAACATATGGCTACTCGGTTTCCTATAAAATGGGAAAGACCGAACGAAAGTTCGGGCGGAAATATCGCTATCTCCCCAGAAGGCGAACCGCTTCATGGTATCGCAAACGGTACAAACAGGACGTCAAGATCCGCGGAAAACTGCCGGCGCTCTTCACTCCGGTTCGGGCGTTCGGTCCGCACGCTCCCTACATGAACCTGAAGGAAATGGAGGAGAAGAACAATGGAAACGGCGAAGAGAAACTGATCTTCAAGCCGGTTGTTTCCGGAGATGCAGGTAGCAGATCGAAGGAACTGGCTGAGAAGCGTGATGAAACCGGCGAAGAGAAACCGGTCTTCACCCCGGCCGCTTTCAAAGATACCCCGAAACACCCCATGACCGAGGATAAGGTGATTGACTTTCTTTCCGCGATCGAGGGAGACGAAGCGGCGCGCGGGAAAAAATAGGCGGCATCGGATAGACAGAGTCGCTCCTCTTTGATATTGTACAGAACAGAAATGAGGAGGCTTCAGATGAAGGCACATGCACTCTACCGTGTTCGGAAATCTGAATCCAATGTTGTTGCACACAGTCGGCTTTAGGGCCGGCTTTTTTTTATTCGGGAGGAGAACGATGGGTACGTTTTATGGCCGATCACTGTGCGTGATCGACGATCTTTCACAAGAAGAACGGCTGTACCTCTTTGAGCACGCGCGGATTCTCAAATCCGCGTTCGAGACTCAAGACGAAGCCGTGCTGAACCGATATCGAATCGATGATCCGGACTTCGGAATCTATGAGGTGTTTCTGGAAGATTCGACGAGGACGAAGGAATCCTTTCGCAACGCTGCGAAGTTCCATCACGCAAAGGTCTCGGATCTCAACAGCGGTTCCTCCTCCTTCAACAAAGGGGAAAGTTACGCGGACACGTTCTATACCCTCAGCGGTTACTCCAATACGATTTTCATCGTCCGGAGCAAAGTCGAGGGAGTATGCACCTATCTGGAGGAGAGCCTCACCTCCTACGCCAGACGAAACGGCTTGAAGCGAAAACCGGCGTTCATCAACGCCGGTGACGGCAAACACGAGCACCCCACCCAAGAGCTGCTTGATGAGTTCACGTTCCTGGAGGATAACAACTGGTCGACGGAAACCCTTCACCTCGCCCTGGTCGGAGATCTGTATCACGGGCGAACGGTCCACTCCAAAGCGGACGGCTTGAAGATCTTTAAGAACGTCACTGTAGACCTGATTGCACCGCCCGAGCTGGCGATGCCTGAAACATACCTCCACAAGATGAAAGACCACGGGTTCACCGTGCGAACCTTCGACTCGATCGATGCCTACCTCAAAGAAACGGTAATCGCCCCAAAGTGGTATTTTACCCGTCCTCAGCTGGAACGGATGGGTGACAAGGTCCTGAAGAAGGAAGCGGAGCTGAGGCGGGCGATCACCTTCCGGGAAGAGCTGATTCCCCTTCTGCCTCTGAATACGAAGTTCTATCATCCGCTTCCCCGCCATAAGGCGCACCCGACGATTCCCACCTTTCTGGATGAAACGCCGCTGAACGGATGGGAGCGGCAGAGCATCAACGGGATGTATGTCCGAATCGTTCTCCTTGCCCTGATCGCAGGAAAGATCGGGGGTGAGTTTGTCTCGGCAAGGCCTCCGGTCGTCGAAGAGGAGGATTACATCAAGGAAGTGAACCTCGAGGACCGAGTCCCCCAAGAGAAGCGGATCAGCGAAGGAGTGCAGCCGATTCACGATGGAATCGTTATCGACCACATCCTCCGCGGGTATGAGATCGGTGAGATCCGCGACCATATGCGCCTGATCAGCAGCGTATTGGAACTGGATCGAGGAAAGGGAGGGGAGTGGGTTTCCAGCGGACAGCAAGGGATCCATAAAGGGATCATCTTCCGCCCCGGCTCCTATGAGCTCGATCGCAAGCACCTCAAGCGCTTGGCGGCCGTCGCCCCGGGCTCCACGTTGAATCTCATCAAAGACGGAAAGGTTCAGCGCAAGTTCCGCCTCTCGTTGCCGCCGAGAATCTACAACTTTGAAGATCTCGGGTGCACGAACGAGGCGTGCATCAGCCATCCCAGCCAGGAGGAAGGGGTCATGGCCCGCTTTTATCGAACGCAGGAAAACACCTTTGCCTGCGCCTACTGCGGCAAAGAGCATGGGTTCAAAGAAATATGGAAGCGCAGCAGGAAATAGGATAGAGTTAAGAAGCTATGAACAACCTCAAAAAAATTACTCAAGCATATGGGCCGAAAATCGCCCGGGTGGCGTTCGAGCTCGGGGCGATTCGCCTCAACGTCACCGATCCCTTCCGGTGGGTCAGCGGCTACCGGATGCCGATCTACAACGACAACCGACGCCTGCTCGCTTCCGGCAAAGTTCGGGCGCTCGTCGCCGAAGGGTTTGAAGCGATTCTGAACGCGTTGGAGTACGATCCCGATTCGATCGCCGGAACAGCGACGGCGGGAATTCCCCACGCAACCACCTTGGCCGATCGATTGGGAAAACCCCTTTCGTATGTCCGTTCCTCAAGCAAAGGGCACGGCCTCGGAAACCGGATCGAGGGGCTGGCGAAAGGCGGAACGTATGAGAACACCCATGTCCTTTTGATCGAAGATCTGATCTCCACCGGTCTTTCATCGACGAGCGCCGTCGAAGCGATCGTCGCGGCCAAGGGGCAGTGCCCCTATACGCTGGCGATCTTCACCTATGGGTTTGCGGCAGCCGAAGAAGCGTTCGCCGCATTGAACCCGAAAGCGGCATTTCATACGATTCTCACCTATGAAGTGATGCTCTCAAGCGCCCTGAAAGAAGGGTATATCTCACGATCCGAGGCGGAAAGCCTCGAGGCATGGAGCAGCGATCCCTTCGGATGGGGAATAGAGCGGGGCTTCATGAGGGAGGAAGGATGACGTACAGGGAATTGCTTGAAACAAGTGCAAAGCAGGTCGGAAACGTGGTGTGTATGGGCTTGGATGTGAAGCCGGAGCTTCTTCCCCATGCTGAACAGGGAATCCGCCACCGGCTGAACACCTACTTCCAACAGCTCTTTCGGCGGATGAATCTTTCGGGCCTCCTGCCGGCTGCGTTCAAGCCGAATATCGGCTACTATGCTGTGCTGGACAATCCCCGGGAGGAGGAGTTCTCAGGTTCGCTCGCCCTGGCCGATCTCTTCGATCTCTTGGAAAACTTCTTTCCCAATATTCCAATCATCCTCGATTCAAAGCGTGGTGACATTGCGACAAGCAGCCGGAACTACGCCGATGAAGCGTTCAAACGGTGGAGAGCGAACGCGATCACCGTCGCCCCCTATATGGGCAGCGACTCCGTCGGACCGTTCATTCAGGATTCCACGTTTGGAACATACATTCTCAATCGAACGAGCAATCCCGGGGGGAAGGATCTGCAGAACCTCATCCTGCACAGCGAGATTCCGCTCTATGAAGCGGTGGCCAAGCAGATCATCGCCTACAATGCCGGGAAGGGGCATGTCGGAGCGGTGGTCGGGGCAACCAATCCGGAGGAGCTGAAAGCAATCGCCAAAACATATGCCGAGCAGTCGATTCCGCTGTTGATTCCGGGAGTGGGAAGCCAGGGAGGCTCCGCAACCGATGTGATGAGGATCCTCCGCGAGGTGAACTATCCCTTGCCATTGGTTCGGATCAACAGCTCCAGCGCCTTGACCCATCCGTGGAAAAAGGGCCCGGCGCCGGATGACTGGCTCGATCAATGCGAGGGTTCTCTGCGAACTCTCATCGAGGAGTGCTCGCTATGAGTGATGTGCTTCAACGCTTGATGAATCAAGAGGTTCTTCTTGCCACCGTCAGCGGGGTGGGTTCCACAAAAGCGGAACTGATCCGCTACTTCGATGAGTCGGTGGAGGCGATCGATCTCATCACCACCAAGAGCTTCCAGAACGAACCGAACCCGGGGAACCGCGAACCGATCATCTGCGAAGTGGAGAAAGGAACGTTCGGAAACTCGGTAGGGCTGAGAAATCCCGGGCTGGAGGTGGCCCTCCATGAACTTCGAGAGCTCAGGAAAACCCACTCCTTCCGAGCTCTGTTGAATGTGTCGCTCTCCGCCTCCACGCCCGAAGACTTCGTAACACTCGTCAAAGCGTTTGATGAAGTCGCCGATCTTGTGGAACTGAACTTCTCCTGCCCGCACGCCGAGCCGGGGTACGGCTCGACGATCGGGGAGAACCTTAAGCTTGCCGCCCATTACGTGCGCTTCATCAAGGCGAACACCGTCGAATGCGAGGCGCCCCTGTTTGTGAAATTGACGCCGAACGTCGAAGATATCGCCTCGATCGCCAAAGCGGTCGTCGAAGCGGGGGCGGACGGGATCGTCGCGATCAATACGGTCGGACCGCTCCTCTACATCGATCCTGCATCCAGAAAGCCGATTCTCCAGAACAGGCTCGGCGGAAAGGGCGGGCAAAGCGGAAAAGCGGTCTTTCCGATCGCCCTCAAGGCGATAAAAGAGATTCGGGAAGCGCTCGGGACGGGGATCCCGATCATCGGAATGGGCGGGGTCGATTCAGGGGCGGATGCGGCGAAGCTCATTGAAGCGGGGGCGAACGTCGTCGGCATCGGATCCGCTCTCGGCACGGTGGACCAACGCTCCTGGCCCCGATACCTTCGGGCGATCAAAGAGGAGGCGGATCATCTCCTCTATAGCGGAAAAAAGCCTGCGGTCTCTTCCGCTTCCTTCATCAAGACCCATCGCCAGATGGAGTATCGAAAGCACATCGTGCTTGAGAATGAACCCTACGGCAGTGACACGGCGATTCTTCGGCTCGACGGCAGGCTTCCCACCAAAGCCGGGCAATTCGCCTTTTTATGGCTGCCGCAGATCGGGGAAAAACCCTTCTCGGTAGCCCACAACGATCCGTTGACCTTCGTGATCAAGCGAAGGGGGCCGTTCAGTGATGCACTATGCTCCTTGCGGAAGGGTGACGAAGTGTATATCCGCGGTCTCTATGGCCAGGGCTTCGATCCTCCGGAAACGAAGAAAGCCCTGCTCATCGGAGGCGGCACGGGCGTGGCGGTGCTGCCCGCCCTGGCCGAGCAGTTGTCCAAACGAGGAACAGAGGTCGAGATCCTGGTCGGAACCAGCGAAGCGGTTGAAACGACCGCTCTGCTGGAAGAGAAGCTTTCCTCCTACGGATCATTCGTCTGCGTAGCGGATGAAGGAAAACCGGGGCGGGTGCTGGATCTGCTCGATGGACGAACGTTTGATGGGGAGACGGCGTGTTATCTGGTCGGCCCTCAAGTCTTCATGGCGCTTGCCGCCCGGACGGTACTCAGTGGGGGAGTGAAGGAAGAGATGCTCTATCTTTCGCAGGAGCTGATGACATTATGCGGAATCGGGATGTGCGGGGAGTGCGTCTGCGGAGATCGGCTGACGTGCCGGTGGGGGACGTTCATGGAGTACCGGTATCTGAAAGAGCATGCTCCCTCCCTGATCGCCTATGATTGATCCGCACGTCCACCTTCGAGATTGGAACCTCAGCGCAAAGGAAACGCTTGCCCACGGGCTTCTCGTGGCTGAAAGAAGCGGGTTCACCGCAGTCATCGATATGCCCAACACCGATCCGCCGTTGACGACAAAAGCGCGGATCATCAAGCGGATCGAAGCCGCAAACAGGACAAAGAGAAACGTTTCCTATCATCTCTGGGCAGGGGTGACAGGCGACCCCGCTCAGATCGACGAGGTTGTCAAAAGCTGCGAAGAGCTCTTTCCTTCCGTAGTCGGATTAAAGCTCTTCGCCGGACACTCCACCGGCAACATGGGCCTTGTCGAAGAGGAGATCCAAGGGCGGGTCTACCGCCATCTGGCGAGGCGAAACTACACCGGCGTCGTTGCGATTCATTGCGAAAAAGAAGCGCTACTGCGCCCCGAGCTGTATGACAATGCCGATCTTTCAACCCAATCCTTGGCCCGGCCTCCCGAGGCGGAGGTCGCTTCGATCCGGGATCAGCTCTCCTTCAGCAAGGAGGCGGGCTTCGCCGGTCACCTGCACATCGCCCACCTGTCCACGATCGAAGGGCTTTTGCTTGTGGAAGAAGCCAAGAGGGAGGGAAGGAGAATCAGCTGCGGCGTAACTCCTCATCATCTCCTATTGAACCGGGACATGGCGAAAGATCGAAGGCTCTATGCGAAGATGAATCCGCCGCTGCGGGATGAGGAAACACGTAAAAAGCTCTTTGAAGCCCTGCTTGAAGGGCGGATCGACTGGATTGAGAGCGATCATGCCCCCCATACGATCGCCGACAAGGAAACGGGGGCAAGCGGCATTCCCGGGTTCAGCGGGATGCTCCTCCTCTTGAAGGTGTTGTATGAACATGGTCTCTCAAGAGGCATGATGCAAAGCCTCTTTGGGGGCAACGTCCAACGAACGCTGAAGCTTCCTCCCCGAGAGATCGTCCTGCCCTCCTATGAGGCACTGCCCCCTCTGATCGCAGCGGCCTCCGGGGAATACCCCTACGACAGCTTCAGAGGCCTATTTCAGAGCTGATCTCCCCCATAGCTTCGATCGTCCGGGCGATGATGTCATTGAGTTCAAGACCGAGCAGCTCCGCTCCTTTTGCGATGACTTCACGGTTCACCCCCTTGGCGAAGGAGGGGCTGGACCATTTTTTTCTGACGCTCTTCACACTCATCCCTTTCATCCGCTCCGGCCTCATCAGGGCGTTCGCGTAGATCAACCCGGTGAGCTCATCAATCGTGTAGAGCACCTTTTCCATGAAATGGACCGGTTCAACATCACTGCAAAGACCCCATCCATGGCTTACCACCGCTCGGATGAACGCTTCATCGACGTCGATCTCGGAGAGGAGCTTCGGAGCGACTTGGCAGTGTCGGTCGGAATAGAGGGCATAATCGATGTCGTGAAGAAGTCCGACCAACGACCAGTAGGTCTCATCATATCCATAATGCCGAGCGAAGCTTTTCATCGTCGCTTCCACGCAATAGGCGTGGTGGAGATGAGCCTCATCGGGGGTGTATTTTTTCAAAAGAGCAAGCGCTTCACTTCGGGTGACCATGGTGTCCTCCTTTTGGCGAAGTATAGTAGGATATAAAAAAAGAGAAAAGAGAAATCTCCTTGATATACTGCTGCATTTGGTGATATATTCGCTCAGAATCATGAATATACCCGCATGCACCGGAACCTACATCGAAGAAGTAATTGCTTCCCTAACTGAACTTTACACTGATGTCGAGAATGCAACCCATGCATTTGCCTCCCGCTATGGCATCGCCTGCCCGCCGGGGTGCGGATCGTGCTGCGAACACTTCATTCCCGATATCACCCACAGTGAGGCTGCCTACATCGCCGCCTATCTGCTCTTTGAACTCAAAGATGAAGAAATGATCGAAAGAGTTTATCGGCACAGCGGAGCGGGATGCCCGCTGTATCGGGCGGATACGCCCTTCCATTGCTCGGTGTATCCGGCACGGCCGCTCATCTGCCGATTGTACGCATCCAGCGCCTACCATGACAAATACGGCAAAGCGCTCTTTCGATCCTGCAAATATGAGGAAACCAACACGATGCCCAAACATCTTTCCTTTGACGAACGGGTCGTAACGATGCAGGATTTTGCCTACCGCCTGCGCTCCCTTGATCGTGACCGGGGCCGGCTTTCGCTTCTTTCCGAGCTGCTCCCCAAGCTTTTGGAGCAGCTCCAATTCATCGCAGCGCTTGTTCCTGCTCAAGATGGCCCTGAAGAGCCATTGGCGGGGTAGGCTGTCCAAAAGTTAAAAAGATACATTTACAGGGGTATAATAGCATGCAATTCCCAGAGTTCCGCAGCCAAAAGCGCGAAAGAGGCTTCTAACTCATTGCACCATTGGCAATTAATCTGAAGCTTCCAGCCATAACATCCGCTCAATTGTAGTATATCAATAACTGTCCTTCCTCTTGCTTTGTTTGTTGACTATGAGCGCACGGGTCATCAATAATAGCCGTATGGCTACAAAGATTAAAGCAATACTGTTTGATTTGGATGGGACGCTCATCGATACGATTGAAGACATCGCTGCGGCGTTCAGCGCCGCAATCGCCAAGGACGGGTTGGAGCCGGCTACGGTAGAGGAAACAAAACTCGTAGTGGGGCGGGGATTGGTAAACGCGTTGAAAGGGTTGCTGGAGATTCGTAATCATCCTGTGAGCGAAGAACGCTTTACCGAACTGTTTCACGTTTTGTACACCTATTATGAAGAACATCCGGTGGTATATTCAAAACCGTTCGATGGGATGATTGAATTGGTCAGCGGTTTGCAGGATACTTACCAACTGGGAGTCATCTCCAACAAAGACCATGAGCTGACCCTCAGGATCGTATCGGAATTGATGGGCGATGTCCCGTGGAGCGTCATTCGGGGGATGAACGACGAATATCCCCGAAAACCCGATGTTGGTGCATTCACTCCTTTTGTGAAAAAGATGGATTTGGGGCTTGAAGAAATGTTGCTCATCGGTGACAGTGAAGTAGATTACCAAAGTGCGAGGGGGGCGAACATGGATGTAATCCTTGTTTCGTGGGGATTCAGACCGCGCGAAGCCCTTGTTGCTCTTGAAGGGGCTTGTGTTGTTGATTCGGTTGAAGAGCTGAAGGAGGCGATTTATGCGTTATAATGAAAAGGACTTGAGACAAAAAGCGACTCTCTACCTTGAAGTAGAAACCGAAGAAGCGTTTCGAACTGAAGTAGAGACGGAATTGGAAAACGGCCAGTGGGCGGAGCTCTATGAGCGCTTCTATACCACCCTTTCTTTTGGAACCGCCGGAATACGGGGCCTGCTTGGTGGCGGGACCAACCGGATGAATACATTCATGGTCCGAAAAGTCACTCAAGGGCTTGCTGACTACCTGAAAACCCAATCGGATCATCCTTCGGTGGTGATCGGCTATGACAGTCGACACTACAGCGACGTGTTTGCCAAAGAGGCCGCCCTTGTCCTTGCCGCGAACGGCATCTCGGTCTATCTCTTTCCCGAGCTGAGGCCGGTGCCCATGATCAGCTACGCGGTACGGAATCTCAAAACCACCGCCGGAATCGCGATCACCGCCAGCCACAACCCCTCCGCCTACAACGGGTTCAAAGCGTACTGGAGGGATGGCGCGCAAGTGACCCCTCCGCACGATTTCCAAATCGCCGATCGGGCCAATGCGGTGTTGCCGAAACAGATTCGAACGATTACCGAAGAAAAAGCCCGCTCCAACGGCTTGCTTGTTCGGGTTCCGGATAAAGTGGAAGAAAGCTACTACAATGAGGTTCTTTCTTCCATTCGCAACATGGACATCATCAAAACGAGCAAAACCCTCGTTGCGTATACTCCCCTGCACGGCTCGGGCCTCAAGCCGGTTACCCGGCTCTTCGATGAGGTGGGAATCGATTATGTCACCGTCAAGGAACAGGAAGAACCGGATGGATCGTTCCCGACGGTGAAGCTACCCAACCCCGAAGATCATGATGCGATGGCGTTGGTGTTGCGCCTTGCAAAGAAGAAGGGGGCGGATATTGTTCTGGGTACCGATCCGGATGCGGACCGCCTCGGAATCGCCATCCCGCTGAGTGATGAAAAGAAAGAATATCAGCTCTTGACGGGCAATCAGATCGCAGTCCTTCTAGCCGACTATCTGATGATGACCACCGGGCACCGGACGAAACAACCGGTCGTGGTGAAGTCGATCGTCACTACGGATCTGGTAAAAGCGATCGTCGAGAAGCGGGGCGGGGTCTGCAAGGATGTATTGACCGGATTCAAGTACATCGCCAACGAGATGACACTCCTCGAAGGCCCGAAAGGGGAGGAGCAGTATTTTCTCTTCGGCTGTGAGGAAAGCTACGGTTACTTGACGATCAACATCGTCCGGGACAAGGATGCGGTTTCCACCGCCTTGGTCGCCGTTGAGATGCTCAGCTACTGGAAAGACCGGGGCAAGACGTTGATCGATCGCCTCGGAGAGATCTATCAGGAGTTCGGGTATTACACGGAGCGAGTCATCTCCGTTGATTTTGAAGGCGCCGCCGGGCAAGAAAAGATGGTCAAGGTCATGCAGTCCTTCCGCGACCTGACGGCGGGTGAGGAGCTGGTCGGGCGTAAGATCTTGCAGATCGAGGACTTGATGAACCCTCAAGAGGGCGGGCTTCCTCCGAGCGATGTGGTGATTTTCCATCTGGAAGGAGGTGAACGGGTGATTGTACGCCCCAGCGGAACCGAACCGAAGATCAAGTATTATCTTTTCTTTTCCACCGAAGCGGTGAACCGTGAAGCGTTCGATGCACACCTTGAGAGTCGAGTCAAGGAGATGAGGGAGGGACTTTTGTGATCGAGTGCTATACGTTTGTCCGATACAATAAACCGGTATTGACGTTGACCCCCTTTCTCCGGGAAGGGCATGACCTTCTTGGAGAGCAGGTGGTGATGTATGCCGGCGGAATGCTGAACGCCCAGCAAAAAGATCAGGCGACCTTCTCCCTCTTCAGCCAGATCGACTTTGCCGTTGACCGGTGGATTCAGGACAAACGGTATGTTCCCCGTCTCTTATTCAGTGCGCTCGCTTTCATGGTGAGCTATCTCTTCTTCTCGCTGGTTGTGCGCGATCCGCTTCCGATGATCGATGAGCTCCTCATCTCCAGTGGGTGGGCGATCGTCGTATGGATTACCCTCTCCCGTCGAGATACCCGCTCGATCTTGGCTCAGGAGAACCGCCAGCGTTTGAAGATGATCGGGGGGAAGCGGAGTGAGCAAATCCAAGAGAACCTCTTTTCGATTGAAGAGTATCTTGATGTCTGTGCCAAAGCCGATACCAAGGAGCTTGCCAAGCAGCTTGTCGAGGGAACGCTCCCCCGCTGGACACACACCATCGAGGCAAGCGAGCGAAGCCTTCTTCGCACGCTGCTCGATCGGTATCTTGCGGTGTATGAAAAGCCGACCGCCCGTTGGATTCAGCGGCTGGATCGGTCGAGGGGGAAAGACCTTGCTACGAAACTCTATCTTCAAGGTTCCGAGGGTTCGGTGGATCTCAGTCTGCTCGCCCTGAGGTGCGCTCTGAAGCAAAGCGAGGAATGACGCCCCTTAGGGGGCATGGGCCTTCCTGTTCTGTGCATCCTCTTTTGCTATCTTTCGTATTCGCTCAGCCCCCTCTTTGATTACCGGTACCTTGCAGGGGGGCTGTTTTTGGGTTCATTGGGCCTTTTTCTCAGATGGGGCTCTTGGAGAAGATACGCCCTGTGCTCCTATTCGCTCATCATCTTCCTGCTCTACCTGCTCTTTGGCCGGGCGGTTCATCTCACCCGTTTCACCTGCGGATTGGAAACGAAGAGAATCACCGCTCTTGAAGGTGTTCTCTTGGAAGATTCGCTCCTGACCAAGAGCGCGAACCAACTGCTGCGCATCAAGGTGGCGTGGTGTGAAGCAGCGGATGGATCGGGCGCTTCGGCATCCGGGGTGTGCAGCGCTCTCGGTTCAAGTGATGAGATCCTCTTCGCCTCCTCGACGATCCGGGTGGTCGGCGCCTTCCATGAGGAATCTTCCCTTTTCATCGCCGAGGATCTTCAGGTCCGTGACATCCCTTCATTTGCTCGATGGCGGCGTTCCGCTCTGGAATGGATTCGACGGAGGCTGGAGAAATCAGTCTCCGATGAAAAAGCCCGATCCCTTGCTTTCATGCTTCTCCTCGGTCAAAGCGACAGCAGCGCCTTTCCCCTCAAGGAGCTGGCTCGGAGAACCGGTCTTTCCCATCTGCTCGCCCTTTCAGGGATGCATCTTTCAGTGTTTCTGGGTCTCAATACGGCTCTTTGTTCCCTGTTTCTCGGTTCCTACCGGGCGAAGCGGGCGGGGCTGGTCCTTCCCTGTCTGTTTGTGCTCATCGCCGGTCCCAAACCTTCCTTGATTCGAGCTCTTGGGTTGGCTCTCTGCTCCCTGATTCCTTTCGGCTCTCATGGCAGACGCTATTCCTACCTGCTTGCCCTTTCCTTGCAGCTTCTTTGGTTTCCGTACAGCGTGGGATCGCTGGCGTTTCTCTTCAGCTGGGTGGCGTATACGATGATATATATCGCCCCGATGCTTCCCGCGTTTCCGTGGAAAACCGGAACGTTGGCGGTATTGGCGATCGCCCCCGCCACGCTTCTCCTTGAGGGTAGCTGGAATGCCGGAGGAATATTCCTGACGCCGGTCGCCGGATTGCTGATCAACCTGTCGATGATCTCCTCCCTCCTTGTTCTGATCGGCGGTTCGTCCTTCGCCCGAGTGCTTCTTCGGTGTGATGGATTGCTCAATGACCTGCTTCTTTGGGGCGCCTCATCAAACCTTGTTTTTGGCTGGAAAGGGTACGCAATCGCGCTCGCTTTCGTGTTGACCCTCTTCTTTGCTCTCATCTATGCTAAAAGGAACCTATTGAAGCAGGAGACCCATGAGCTGGACCTTTCCCTACGATTCACCCAACGCGATCACCGCCCTTCTGGAGGAGGAGGGGCTGGCGATGAGCAAGAAGTTTGGACAAAACTTCCTCATCTCGAACTCGAGCCGGAGCAGGATCGTCGATCTGCTCGATGTGCAGGGGGGATCGAAGGTCTGGGAAGTGGGGCCGGGGATCGGTGCGATCACCGCCCTTCTTCTTGAACGGGGGGTCCGCCTGACCGCCTTTGAACTGGATCACGGGTTTTGCCGGATTCTTCGCACCCGAGCGTTCGGTGATGAACCTCATTTTACGCTCATCGAAGGGGATGCCTTGAAGACGCTTTTTACAGCCCTGAGAGAAAAGGGCACCCCCGAGCGTCTCTGCGGAAACCTTCCCTATAATATCGGCTCGATTCTGGTTGCCCGGCTTCTTGAAGGAGAAAGCCGGCCCAACCGGATGGTCTTCACCGTTCAGAAGGAAGTGGCGGAGCGGATATGCGCCGGTGAAGGATCGAAGAATTGGTCCTCCTTCTCACTGCTTGCCCAGGCGGACTATGATGTGGGGATCGGATTCGATATTTCCCCCGGTTCCTTCTATCCCCCGCCGAAGGTCACCTCCTCGGTGGTCGTGTTTCAGCTTCGATCAGTGAGTCGGATTCCACAGGCGGATCGTCATGCATTCTACCTCCTTGTGCGCGAACTTTTCGGGCAGCGGCGGAAAACGCTTCGGAACAATCTGCTTCAATCGAAGGTGGGGGCTCGAATCGGCAAGGAGGGGGTTGATGGGCTTCTCTTTCAAAGCGGGATAGAGCCTTCAAGACGGCCCGAGACGCTCCTCTGGGCGGAGATCCTCTCCCTCAGTGCACATCTGAGCTCGATTCCAGCCACCCGTAGCGAAGGAACATCGCAAGGCCGATGATTCCCCTCAGCAGGAGGTCGGAGGCCATGCCGATCCAGATTCCCACCAGGCCGAGGGAGGTGTAGCGAACCATGAAGAGTGCCAGAGGCAGCCTGACCACCCACATCCCGGCGATCGAGATATAGAAGGGACGGCGGGTGTCCCCCGAACCGCGGAACACTCCGAAGACGAGCATCGAGAGACCGAACGCCGGTTCGACGAACGCTTCGATCCGCAGGATCGTGGTTCCCAAAGCGATGACGTTCTGATCCCGGGTGAAGAATCCCATCAGGTAGGGAGCGGTGAAATAGAGCACCACGCCCATCGTGGTCATCAGGAGCGTTCCGATCAGGGTCGTCGCGTTTCCGAAGCGCTTTGCCAATGTCTTGTCTCCCCGGCCGAGCGACTGGGCGACGAGGGTCGTCGCCGCAGTGGAGACTCCGCTTGCGGGCAGATAGGTCATCGCTTCGGCGGTGTTTGCCAAAAAGTGGGCCGCCAGCGCGGTCGTGCCCAGCGATCCGACGATTTTGGTCAGAACGATCTGTCCGAAGGAGAGGGTGGAGCGCTCAAGCCCCACGGGAAGCCCGAGGCGAAACGCATTTTTTTGAATTTCCCTGTTCAGTGCGAATGATTGATTCAGCTCCAGCTGAATGATCGAAGGCCGAGTCAGCCAGATGATGAAGAGGAGAATCGCCGTAATCGTCACCGCCAAGCTTGTCGCGATCGCAGCTCCTTTCACCCCCAGACCCAGCCCATGAATCGTGATCGGGCCGAGATCCACTTCACCGAAAATGAAGAACATATTGAGGATAATGTTCAGTATATTGTTGAGGGTGTTCAGAAGAAGCGGGGTTCGGGTATCGCCGCTGAGGCGCATCAACGAACTGATCGTGATCATCAGGAGGTTCGGAAGGTAGGCGAGGGCGATGACGGTGTAATAGCCGCGGGCGAGGGTTTGGACGTGTTCTTCCGCTCCGATCCACTTTGGAAGCACTTGGGCGATGAGGGTGAAGACGGTCGAGAGAATAGCTCCGAAGATCAGGGCTGTCACCAGAACTTGGCGGGTGATCATTCTTGCCCGCTCAAATCGGCGCCCTCCGATGTTGCGCGCCATCAAGACCGCGTACCCGATCGCAAACGCATTCATCCATCCGTTGACGAGCCAGATCGTCGAGGTGGGGACGCTGACTGCGGCGGTGGCCGCTGCTCCCAGAGAGCCGACCATCGCCGAGTCGACATACGTGACGGAAACCTGAAGGATCTGCTCCAGGATCGCCGGCCATGCAAGAGTCCAGATGATCAGGCCGATCGATTTTTCCTGATCGAGCAGTCCCTCGGTCATATGCTCCTACTTGGCGGCCTGGGCGAGGGTGATGGCGCTGGTGACGACGATGTCCTCAACGGAACAGCCCCTGGAAAGGTCGCTGATCGGTTTGGCGAATCCCTGAAGGATCGGGCCGTACGCCTCCGCGCCCGCAAGGCGCTGAACAAGCTTGTAGCCGATGTTGCCCGCCTGAAGATCGGGGAAGATCAGGGTGTTCGCCTTTCCTGCGACCTTGGAGTTCGGCGCTTTGGATGCGGCCACGGAAGGAACGATCGCAGCATCCAGCTGCAGCTCGCCTTCGATCGCCAAGGAGGGGTTCTTTTCCCGAACGATCTTCGTCGCTTCGACCACTTTTTCGACGAGCTCACCGCTTGCCGAGCCGAGGGTGGAGTAGCTGAGCATGCCGACTTTCGGTTCCACGCCGAGGAAGGTGGAACAGCTGACCGCTGAAGCGAGGGCGATTTCGGCGAGCTGTTCGGCTGTCGGGTTGGGAATCGTTGCACAGTCGGCAAAGATGAACGAGCCGTCGGCTCCATACTCCTTCTTGTCGGTAGCCATCACGAAGCACGAAGAAGCAAAACTGATGCCGGGGGCGGTTTTGATGATGTTGAACGCGGCCACAAGTACCGCTGCGGTGGTGTTCTCCGCTCCGGCGACCATCGCATCACCGGCTCCGAGACGAACCATCATCGCCCCAAACCGAAGAGGATTGGCGATGTCTTCAAAAGCCTGCTCTTCGGTCATCCCCTTGTGCTTGCGCAGTTCATAGAACTCCGTCGCGTATTGCTTGCGCCGATCGCTCGTTGCGGGATCGACGAGTGTCAGCCCTTCGAGCGAGGTGGAGGATGCGCTTGCCGCTTTTTCGATCTCCGCCTTGGATCCGATGAGGATCACCTCGCTGGCCAAGTGCTCGTCAGCGATGATCCGAGCGGCTTTGATCGTTCGCTCTTCACTTCCTTCCGCCAGGACAAGCCGTTTTTGAGCAGCTTTTGCCTGAGCCTTCATCTTCTCTGCAAATAACATAATTCATGCTCCTAAAATGTGGTATCGATGCTCAATTAGTGTACCACGTCCGGCAATCTTGGAGAAGACTCGTGAATTCTGTACAATACCCTTCATGAGTGAAAAGAATCGGGTTGGAGTATATGGTCTTGGGCGCTTCGGGCTCTTTTGGGCGACCCGGCTTGCCGAGAAGGGGTTTGAGGTCGTCGGCTGCAGCCGGCGGACCGTGGAGCTGCCGCCGAATGTCCGCCAAGTGAGCGTCGAAGAGGTGTTGGATTCTCCGACCGTTTTTTATTGTGTCTCGATCAGCGCGTTCGAAGAGGTTCTTGCCAACAGCTTGCCCTATCTGAAGGAAGGGGCGGTCGTCATGGACACCTGTTCGGTAAAGCTGTATCCCGCCTTCGTGATGAAGCGCCTCCTGCCTCCGACGATCCAGGCGATCGCGACCCACCCGATGTTCGGTCCGGATTCGGGAAAGGACGGACTGGAAGGACTGCCCTTCGTCATGGACAATGTCAGTGCTCACGAAGAGACCTGGCGATGGTGGGTGGATGAGTTCACCTCGTGGAAGATGGATGTGCTTATGATGAGCTGTGACCAGCACGACCGTGAAGCGGCGTGGAGCCAGGGAATCACCCACTTCATCGGCCGAACGCTTGCCGAGCTGAATCTGGGATCGACCCGCTTGGCGACCAAAGGGTACCAGACCCTCATGGGGGTGGTGGAGCAGACGTGCAACGACCCCTTGCAGCTCTTTTATGATCTGCAGCGGTACAATCCCTACACGAAGCAGATGCGGATGGGCCTGCGGGGAGCGCTGGTGACGACGATGGAGGCGCTGAAGGAGCAGGAGGAGATCCTTTGAGGGTCTGCGTCTATACCCTGGGATGCCGGCTGAATCAGTGTGAAAGCGAAGCGATCGCCGACTCCTTCGCCCGCGAAGGGTTTGAAATCGTCGGTGAACAGGACGGCGCCGATCTCTATATCGTCAACACCTGCACCGTCACCTCGAAAGCGGAGCAGAAAGCCCGGCGGATGATCCGGCGATTCGCTCAAAGCTCACCGACATTGGTCACCGGCTGCTATGCCCAGCTGAACCGAGAGGAGCTTGAGAGCCTCGGCAAAGAGGTGCTGGTCGTTCCGCTGGACAGGAAGGCCCGACTCCTGAAACTTGCTTCGCATCTTCGAGTGGCGATGGAGAGTTCATTCTCCCTCTTCGAAGGGATGAAGAGTTTCACCGGTGAAGACGCGACGGTCTTCGATTACGCTGCCGCCACCTTTTCCTACCACAGCCGGGCGTACCTGAAGATCCAGGACGGGTGCGACAACAGCTGCGCATACTGCCGGGTCCATGTCGCCCGGGGCAAGGCGCAAAGCCTCGATCGGAGGATTGTCATCGAGCGGGCGAAAGCCCTTGAAGAGGCGGGCTTCAACGAGATCATGCTCACCGGGGTGAACCTCACGATGTACGATCATCGAAACGAGGGACTCGGCGGGCTGCTGGAAGCGCTCCTGAGAGAACTCGGCAATCTTCGGATCAGGCTCTCCTCGATGGAGCCGGATCATATCGACGAACGCCTGCTTGGGGCATTGGAAGATCCCCGGATGCAGCCGCACTTTCACATTCCCGTGCAAAGCGGATCGGATTCCGTCCTGAAGCGGGTAGGCAGGAAGTACACGATCGCCGAGCTGACTGCGATCCTCACCCGGTTGAAAACCGTCAAGGACGATCCCTTTCTGGCTGCGGACGTGATCACCGGCCTTCCGAGCGAAGGGGAGCGGGAGTTCGAGGAAACCTACATGTTTCTTAAAGAAATCGGCTTCAGCGCCCTCCATGTCTTTCCCTTCTCTCCCCGGCCCGATACGCCGCTCTTCAACGCGAAGGACCGGGTGCCGGAGTCGGTCCGGGATGAACGGGCGAAAATTCTCCGAACATTGAGCGCCGAGCTCACCGATGCCTACCTGCGCCGGCAGGAGGGGAAACAAGGCGAGGTCATCGTCCAGGGGCGGAAAGGCGGCTTCTGGTGCGGGGTGACGGGCAATTACGTGGATGTAAGAATCGTGAATCCGCCGCTCTTTGCCCAGCGGGGAATGCTCCTTGAGGGCGTGTTCGGCAAGAAGGCCGATCGCTTCGTGGAGTTCATCGTCACTGAGACTTCTTGATCTCCCGCTTGCGGATCTCCGGCTCGCCGATCGTTACCAAGGTATTGGGAGCGACCGATTCCTTGATCCACACGTTCGATCCGATCGTCGTTCCCCGCCCAATCGTGATGTCCCCGAGAACCGTGGCGTTGGCGTAGATCGTTACATCGTCTTCAATCGTCGGGTGGCGCTTCGCCCCCTTGATCAGAGCCCCGCACGCATCACGGGGGAAGGAGAGCGCTCCGAGGGTCACCCCCTGATAGATTTTCACGTTGCTTCCGATGACCGTCGTCTCGCCGATGACCGTTCCCGTGCCGTGGTCGATGAAGAAGGAGGAACCGATTTGGGCTCCGGGGTGGATGTCGATTCCCGTTTGCGCATGGGCGTATTCACTCATCATCCGCGGAATGATCGGGACGTCGAGGCGGTAGAGCTCATGGGCAACCCGGTGGATCGTCAGGCTTTTGATGCACGGGTAGGAGAGGATGACCTCCCGGATGTTTCGGGCGGCCGGGTCGCCTTCGTAGGCGGCCTGAGCATCGGCTTTCAGGCTGAGCCGGATCGAGGGGAAGCGGGAAGCGACGCTTCGAACCGCCCGGTCGCTTCTCTCCTCCGCCGCTTCAGAGCCGAGCGTTTCATCATCGTAGCGGAAGGCGAGGTAGAGCTGGCCTTTGAGGTGGCTGGTGACCACATCCATCTGATAGGCCAGATATTCCTCCAAATCCATTCTGGCCTGCTCCCTTCCGCACCGTCCCGGGAAGAAGAGTTCCAGCAATTCGTCGCAGAGCTGGCCGACGATTTCCATTCGCGGCAGCGGCTTCAGGCCGTGAAAGTTCGCCTTCCCGGCGATCCGGTCGAAGGTCTTCAGAAATGAAGGGATGAATACGGTTGAGTCAAACGGATGATCTTTGCATGGTTCCATGACCAACAGCTTACGGGTTCTCGCTCCCTTTAGGCAAGAAGGGAGCGCACCCGTTCTGAAAAACGCCGAGCGAGGGCGATCGCCAATCCCAGCTTGATCCCGTCCCCGACCAGGAAGGGAAGCATTCCCACTGCAATTGCCTGAGAAAGGGAGATCGAGAGAAGATGCTTGAGCCACGATACTCCCCCGAGATAGATCACGGCTGTTGCCAGCAGGCCAAAGAGGACCATCCTCCAGATCCGCTTAAAGCCCCCGAAGCCGGCAATCAGGGCTGCGGGAAGCAGCGCAAGGAGGTAGCCTCCGGTCGGCCCGAACAGCAGGGCGAAACCGCCGCCGCCGCTGAAGACCGGCAGGCCGATCGCACCGAGGAAAAGATAGATGCCGACGCTCATGAGGGCGACCTCTGGTCCTCCCATATACCCGGCAAGCAGCACGAAGAGGGTCTGCAGGGTGATCGGAACCGGCGGAAGCGGAATCCGGATAAAGGATCCGACGATGATGAGGGCGGTGAAAAAGGCGACAAGGAGGATTCGGCGTTCGTTCATGGCGGGACGATAGCACAAAGACCGGCAGGTTGTAAACCATAACAAGGTTGACAATGGTACAATCACTTTTTATGCTCATCGTATGAGCAGAAAAACAGAGGTGCTTGCCCGTCTCCAACAAGCTTTGAATCCGGTATCGGGGGAGAGGATCGCCTCCGATCTGTCAATCTCCCGAGCTGCGGTGTGGAAAGCGATTGAGGGTCTGAGAAAGGATGGATATCTCATCGAGGGTGTTCCCAATCAGGGGTATCGGCTTTCTTCGGTTCAACCGCTGCTTAACCAATCCAAGCTCTTCTCCCTTCTGCCTTCCTATCGAATTGAGGGAGTCGATATGATCGATTCGACCAACAGCGAGCTGAAGCGGCAAAACCCCAGAGTGAAGACCCTCCTCTTCGCCAACACACAAAGCGGCGGACGGGGAAGGCTCGGCAGGTCGTTCTTCTCTCCGCGGGGAGGGGTGTATTTCAGTCTGGCTCTTCCCTTGAACGTGAGCATCGATTCCGCATTGCTCGTCACCTCGATCGCTGCGGTGGCCACAGCGGAGGCATTGAGCGAAATTGCTCATGTCGAGACCTCGATCAAATGGGTGAACGATCTGTATCTGGGGGACAAAAAACTCTGTGGCATCCTGACCGAAGGGATCATCTCGATGGAAACGAAGACGCTTGCGACGGTGATCATCGGCATCGGGATAAACCTTCATCTGCCGATCGATCAATTCCCTGCCGAGCTGCAGGCGATCGCTACCAGCGCCTTTGACGGCGGACGGCCGCTCTCGATCGACCCGAACCGTCTTGTGCAGGGAATCGTCACCAACATTGAACGATTGATTGAAGACCTGCCCGATCGTTCCTTTCTGGAGATCTACCGAAGAAGAAGCAACCTCATCGGAAAAACCGTTCAGGTCCATGAAGGCGTTCATTCCCATCCGGCCCGGGTTCTTGGAATCGATGATGACGCCCATCTGCTGATCGCCGATGAAACGGGAAGGACCCGCAGCCTTTCAAGCGGAGAAGTCAGCATTCGCCTTGAAGGGTAGGGAGCCTTTATTGTAGGATGCTTCCAGAAGGAAGATACGATGCTCAGAGCAATACGCGCGGGTTGGAAAGCCCGCATTGAAGAAGAATTATACAAGATTGCTGAAACGAACGGGAAGGTGAGCCTTCCCGAACTGATCGTTCAGACGCCCCCCAAGGTTGAACTCGGGGATATCGCGTTTCCCCTTTTCGCCCAGGCGAAGGTCTTGGGGATGAGCCCGCCGGCGCTGGCAAATGAACTGAAGAACCGCTTGGATGCCCAAGAACTCCTCGTTTCCGGTCCGTACCTCAACGTCCGAATCGACATGAACGCCCTTGCCCTCGATCTGACGAAGGCGATCAGGAAAGAAGGTGATGCCTACGGTCACAACAGAACGCTCGGTGGAAAGCGAATAGTCGTCGAGTTCTCCTGTCCCAACACGAACAAACCGCTCCACCTCGGGCATCTGCGCAACGACTCGATCGGCGAGTCGATCTCGGCGATTCTCAAGGCGAACGGAGCGGAGGTTCGGAAGGTCAATTTGATCAACAACCGCGGGGTGCACATCTGCAAGTCGATGCTTGCCTATCAGAAGTTCGGCAACGGGGAGACCCCCGAGTCCACCGGGAAAAAGGGCGATCACTTCGTCGGAGACTACTACGTCCTCTACAACCGGAAGGCCGAAGAAGATCCTTCGCTGGAGGGGCAGGCTCAGGCGATGCTCAAGGCATGGGAGGACGGGGATGAAGAGGTCGTTGCTCTTTGGGAGAAGATGAACCGATGGACGCTGGAAGGCCTTTCCCAAAGCTATGAGCGGATGAGGGTGAGCTTCGACCACTACTACTATGAATCGGAAACCTATCGCTACGGCAGGGATGAGGTCCTCAAAGGGGTCGAGCAGGGGGTCTTCTATCGGGAAGCCGACAACTCGGTGTGGGTGGACTTGGAAGCGATCGGTCTGGATAAGAAAGTGCTGCTTCGCAGTGACGGCACGTCATTGTATATGACTCAGGATCTGGGGACGGCGATCCGGCGATATGAGGATTGGTTCTTCGACTCGATGATCTACGTTGTCGCCAGCGAGCAGCAGTACCATTTCAAAGTCCTCTTCCATGCCCTCGGCCTGCTTGGCTATCCGTGGGCGAAGGATTTGCACCATCTCTCCTACGGGATGGTGAACCTGCCCGACGGGAAGATGAAGAGCCGGGAAGGGAAGGTAGTCGACGGGGATGATTTGGTTGAAGAGCTTACCCTCCTGGCAAAGGAGGAGATCATCGCCAAGGAACGGGAGGAGCTTGTCGGCGATCTTGAAGAAACGAGTCTCTCGATCGCCCTCGGAGCCTTGAACTACTATCTGCTCCAAGTCTCTCCCACGAAGGACATGATCTTCAATCCCGCCGAATCGATCTCCTTCAACGGGAATACCGGTCCCTATCTCCAATACATGGGGGCTCGGATCAGCAGCATGCTTGCCAAGTATGAGCAGGAGATTCCCGCCTCCTTCGACGCGAGCGTCCTCACCTTGGAGGATGAGCGCTCCCTGATCCGCCAGCTTGCGCTCTTCGGCGAGGTGGTCGAGCGCGCCGCCGAGGGGTATGATCCCTCCCAGATCACCGCCTATCTCTACGAACTGAGTAGGACGTTCAGCCGGTGGTACCATGACAATCCGGTGCTCAAGGCGTCCACGCCCGCCCTTGTCGAAGCGCGGGTGGTTCTCTCTTCAAATGTCCTTCAGGTCCTGAAAAACGCGTTTGCTTTGGTCGGAATCCCCTTCCTCGCTGCTATGTAGGGGCATAGTGGGTACAGAAACGACGAATGAATCGCTCGGCTTGGTAGCGAATCTCTTCATCGGTAAGGAGCGTTCGAACCAGATGTCGAGCGATTGTTGCACTGAATGTTTCAATCGCCAATTCAAGATCGTCGATCCGGAGCTTTCCCCGCTCTTCAAGATGTTCGATCAGCACGGAGCTTTGGGCGATGAGCATCTCATCGAAGGTCTGCTTGATCGTCCGTGCCTGCCCGTTTGTCCATGATTCCTGTTCGACGATCCGGTAGAAGGAGGAGAGCGGCTCGGTTTCATAGAGCTCGCTCCAGTGGTCGAGGGCTCGAAGAAGGACTTCTTCGACGCTTCCCTCCAGATCGATCGTCCTCATCCGTTTCAGCGCCAGGCGATGGCAATAGGCGAATACCTCTTCGATCAGATGGGCTCGGCCGGTGAAGTGGTGGAAGATCGTCGCTTTGCTGATTCCATTTTCATTTGCCAGCCGACTCAAGCTGACATTGCCAAGTCCCTGCTCACTGGCCAGAGAAAGCATGCTGAGAATCAATTGTTCCTTCACAGGCGCATATTAACCGACCGTTCGGTAGGGAGTCAAGAGGCTTTTCTTTAGAAATACAAGAGTTATTTAGAAAATCACTTGCATTTTTACTTGTAATCATGGTACATAAAGGTTCGACAATCACTGGTAAGGAAGAAAGCGAAATGTACGCACTAGTAGAAATTCTCGGAAAGCAGTACAAAGCGATCGAAGGCGAGACGGTCCAAGTTGATTATATCAGCAAGCAGGAAGTCGGCAGCGCCATTGAGTACGCGACGGTACTTGCAGTCGTTGATGAGAAGAATGCCCGCTTTGGAACTCCGTATGTTGAGAACGCCAAGGTCAAAGTGACCCTCGTTGAAAACATTAAGGGGGATAAAATCAGGGTGTTCAAGAAGAAGCGCCGGAAGGGCTATCGCAAGACCCAGGGACACCGTCAATGGTATTCCCTCGTGACGATCGACAAGATCATTGCATAAGGAGGACTGAAGATGGCATCAAAGAAAGGTGGCGGTTCAACCCGCAACGGACGCGACAGCAAAGCGAAGCGGCTTGGTGTAAAGCGCTATGGCGGCCAGTTGGTCAAAGCCGGTGAAGTCCTCGTACGTCAACGAGGAACGAAGTTCCACCCCGGCGAGAACGTCGGCTTAGGCTCTGACTATACCTTGTTTGCGAAGGAGGCGGGACACGTCCTCTTCCACAGCAGACGAAACAGAAAATATGTGAGCATCGTAACGGAGTAAGGTTCATTCGAGGACCTCTGGATGATTGGATTTTCTGACGAAACGTATATCGACGTTGCCTCCGGAGACGGAGGCAACGGTGCTGTATCCTTCCGTCGTGAAAAATTTGTTCCCCGGGGCGGACCGGACGGGGGCGACGGAGGGC
>SHOI01000207.1 GCA_004294855.1 Sphaerochaeta sp.
CTCCCCGATGCAGAATGGAGCCCGGGCGAATTGAAGCGGATCGAGTCACTTCACGGTCGATCTCCTTGAGTGAGGCCAGATTGATCCGACGAGTCACCGCCTCTTCCACGCTCCTTCGAGCTACTTCATAATCGAGTTCATGAGCTTTGCCCGGATCGACCTTCAGCAGCCCGAACGCCTGTGTCCATGAAACACTACTTCGGGCGGGGAGGATTTCACCGTGGAGCTGCGTGGGGGCGACCCCGCTTTGAATCTCGACATAGTCGATGGTGCTGTCCGGAGAGAGGTAGCGCTGCCATCGTTTCCCCCCGCTGTGGGTTCCCCAACAGAACATCTTCCGATAGGAAAGAGGATGGGTGGAAGCTTCAAACAATCCTTGCCCGTCTTTTCCGAGAGCACACTCCCAAGGCAGTTCATCATCTTCGCAGGTGAAGAAGTACTCGTTGGAAGCAATGAAGCGATTGGGATAGGAAACATCGATCCCCTGATAGATCGGCATCGTCGGCATCTCCATGATGCCGAAAAGCCGCTCATCGTTGGGGACATAGGAATCGAGGTAGATCGCTTTCGGATTCGATGCCAGAACTCTCAGGTACTCATCGGTCTCCACCGCGATGTTGACCCACGCATAGAGCGAGGCATCGGTCTCCTTGAGATTATGAACGGCGGTATGGACGCAGAGCAGATCCCCTCTCAGGTGGAAATCGAGATGAAAGTACAGTTCTTTTGCCCGTTCAAAGGAGTAGAGGCGAAGGAACTGCCGTCCTTCCTCATCCTTTTGCACACTTGCATGCACCGGCAGATTCGTTGAAAAGGCGTGTCCGTACTGGCCGATGTTCCATTCGATCCCGCCGGCGAACCATGCATCGAGAATCGCAAGATTTCCGACCTGAAAGTTTTTATTTGCATACAAGAGTTCCCGTTTCTCAGCCTTGTTGAACAGACTGATCAGCCTGCCCCCGAGCGAAGGCAGGAACGTTACCGCCAAAAACTCATTCTCCAGCACGATCGCCGGAATATCGGTGGCGGTCCGGTTGCGGTCATAGCGATCCTGCATCCGATAGGGAAGCGCCCGCCTTCCGCAATCAAGACCGAGGTATCTCCGGTATCGTTTTGGAACATCCTCTTTCAGCCGGACGGGAAGATCGTGATCAGGATCGCGAAACGAAGGCAAGGGACTGCTTCCGGCAGCAAGCGCGGCTTGGGCCCGGTAGACCGTTTTCCGTATCGTGGTCATTGTTCACCCCCTATCCGAACAATCGATCCATGTCGCGCATCAAGGCGATCTGGTTTCGGGCACGGATGAGATTGTGCTCTTCATACTCGGTGTGATAGTAGGCATCCCCGCCAAGATAATCCGTCAGGAAGCGAACCGCCATAATCTGCGTGATGTTTCTCCCCGATTCCACTACCAACTCCCGCTCTTCATGGGTGAGAAACCCTGCGTACGAGAAATATCCTTCCAAGAGCGCGTCATGGAACGCTTTGTTGCAGTGGACGAGGCTTACATCTTTTTCATCTTCCACGGCGGTCGTAGTCGCGGTGCGGATCATGTC
>SHOI01000208.1 GCA_004294855.1 Sphaerochaeta sp.
AGCCCCATCACTACAATGAAGTAGAATCCGCATCCTCCGACTGCGTATTGAATCGATGTTTGAAGGTAATTGGCCATTAACTTGGATGTACCAAAATTGTGAGGTGAAAGAATCTTGAAGAAAGCCCAGAAAAAGAGGGCCAATCCAAAGAGCAAAGCATAGCCAAAATACTTACTTCGCTTAAACCTGCTGATCGTTTCGTTCATTACTTTTCCTAAAGCTCAAGAAAGCAAGCCGAAAACCTGTTTTCGGCTTGCCTTTTGGACACTGGGGCGAATCCTCAGACCTCGCATTAGCGACGGCTGATGACATCCTCAATCGACAGACGCTCTGCTGCAGCTTTCAGCTGATCAAAGCTCATGTTCGCCATCTCGCGAAGCTCGGTGGCGTTGTACGGAAGCTCGTCAACGAAGTACTTCGCATACGCGTTGTAGTCTTCGCTGGAAGCAACGTAGAGATAGGGGAAGAGGATCTCATAGTATCCGTCCGTCGGGACTTTGTAGTTCCCCTTTACCGCATTATACACCATCAGGAATGCAAAGAGCGGGTCACAGAAGTGTCCGCCGCTTTCAGCGGCCATTCCGCCGGTTGCCAACTGCTTGTCCAAGTCGGCGAGGAAGTCCGTGGACACAACGTCGATCTTGCCTTTCAGGCCGAGGGACTCGATTGCGGCAAGCGCGCCGACGAGGGTATCTCCACCACCGCCGGCAACGATCAATGCATCGATGTCGGGGTTGGCGTTGATGATGGCTTCGGCGGTTGCCCGTCCGGTATCACTGGTCGTTCCGCCATACTGCGGATCAAGCAGGACGGCCTTGTCGTTTGGATGTGCGGCGTTCCAAAGTTCGATTCCCTTCTTGTAGCCTTCCCAGCGAAGCAGGAACGTTGCGTCTCCGGCTTCCCAGCCCTCAAGGGCGATTTTCCGGTTGCCTTTCTCGCAGAGAATTCTCACCAAGTTGATTCCGTTGTCCACTTCGTCTTCGTGCACCGAGCCGACGTAGTATGGAGAAGAAACCGCCAGCTTGTGCTCATTGGGGTTTGCAACGGGATCGATGACCCGGAAGAACTGAGCGGTATACACCTTGTTCCTGTTTGCCGTATTGATTACAGAGGTCATCTCCGCCGATGCGGAGTTACAAATGATGAATCCGTCGACTCCGGCAGCTACCAATGTTTCAGCGGATGCGGTAACCCGCTCCGAGATGTGTCCTTGGTCGACATACATGATGTCTACATCAAGAGCTTTTGCGGCTTCATCCAGCATTCGCTTGACCTGGCTTCCAAGAGTATCGGTGCTGCTCCAAATGGAAACACCGATAAACGGTTTCTTGGCCGCGGATGCTTTCTCTCCGGCGCCTCCCGCGAACAGGAGCGAAGAGACCAGGATCACTGAAAAAAGAATCATCATCACTTTTTTCATCTTCTAAATCCTCCTTATGAATTCGTGTGGTATTAACGAAAACGGTTACATTTTTACAACTCTACACGCACTCTTTTTAGTTTGCGTGTTCGTTAACACACCTTTATTATTAACCACAATTTTGATTTGTCAAG
>SHOI01000209.1 GCA_004294855.1 Sphaerochaeta sp.
GCTTCCGTTCGATGGTTCTTCAAGTGAAGAATCTTCGCCAGCGTATAGGCGGGCATGATCGCATTATTGATGAGCTTGAAAACCGCATCTTTGCCACCGAGACGCTCGGTGAGGGTTTCACATTCCGCTACGGTGGAAGTATCGTTCCACAGCTTCACCGAGGCAAGCGCCTCCCCGTTCTTTCCCACCGGAACGAAGCCGTGCTGCTGACCGCTTACTCCGAGAGCAGCGATCTTCTCCTTTACCGACGGATCGATCTGTTTGAAACAGGAACGAACTGCATCAAGATACCAAATCGCTTCCTGCTCGCTGGTTCCCCCCTCCCCGGTGATGAGCCGATGAGGGGACGAGGCTTTTCCGACTACCTTCTTGTGGGTTGCATCGTAACAAATGAGCTTAGTGCTTTGCGTTCCGACATCAAGTCCCGCTACTATATGCATACCTTCCTCCATTGGAAGCGTACCACACTGAAAGAAGAATTCCATAGACAAGATTGGCGATTCATATGTATTATTGACATATGGATATCAAGGATGCAGTATTCGTATTTCAGATGCATGAGGCGGCGGAATTGCTTTGGCATCAACGGTTTCACTCCCACGGATACAACGAAGTGGAGCTCCATTACTTCGTCGGTGGAGACGGGACCTTCATCAACGGGAACAAACGATACTCGATCTCTTCGGGATCGCTGTTTCTCACTACCGCTGGAACCACTCACCAGATTGAAGCGAGCATCCAAAACCCCCTCACCTACTATGCAATCTTGCTTGAATGCGCCGAACACCATGAGTTGTTCAATCGCCTTGAAAAGAAAAACCCTTTCCATCTTGGAACCGGCCGACGTTTTTTCTTTGAAGAGATTCGCGACAAAGCATTGAAGGAAGAACAGGAATTGAGAATCAGCGCCGCCCACCAGATTCTCGGACTGCTCTACGGTTTGGCAGCTGAAACATCAAACCCTGTCCAACAGAAGGAAAACATCATCATCGAGCTGGCCCTTGACTATATGCAAAACCACATCTTTGACAAGCTCACGCTCAGCGACATCGCTTCCCATGTCAAGCGGGACGCTTCCTACTTTGTCCGTCTCTTCAAACGGTGGATGAATACCACGCCGATGCAGTACTATGCGAACCTTCGATTGGAAGCGGCACGTGCCTTCTTGGCAAACACGAACCTCTCGGTGAAAGAGGTCGCTGCAAAACTCCAGTATTGTTCGGAATTTCATTTTTCAAAACAATTCAAACAATCAACGGGATTGAGCCCCACCGCCTACCGCTCGCGCTACCTTCAAAAACTCGGTCCTTTCGATGAGTTGCATTCATCAAAAGATACGGTATGATAGATTGATATGGTGATGAGCAAAAAACGCATCGGCATTTTCACGGCGAGCCTGGATGATGAATATCAATCCACGCTGTGGAGCGCGATCAGTCATGCGATCGTCAAACGAGGCTTCAGCTCAATCAGTTTTCTTGGATCCGTTCTCGGCTCTCCGATCGCATCCGAGGCTTCCTCCAACATCGCCTACCAGCTTGCGAATGATCA
>SHOI01000210.1 GCA_004294855.1 Sphaerochaeta sp.
CGATCATCAATACGAACACGATGATATCGACGATGTTAAACACAAAGCCGAAGAGCGATACGCTTACCTGCTGCATCATACATTCCTCCATCCCAGGATGATGGCGCCGATCGTCCGTGCCGCCGATCCGTCCCCCAGGCTCCCCATCGTTCGCGCCAGATTCTCTCGCCCGGCGGGATCGTCGATCAACGACCGGACCGTACGCACGAAGACGTCCGGATCCACCGGTTCATAGAGTACCACGGCCGCACCCTTCGCTTCCAGATGGCGGGCGTTCGCTTCCTGCTCGCCCCTGCTCGTTTTTCTTCCCAGCGGAAGGAGGATGCTCGCTTTCCCGAAAAGCTTCAACTCCTCCAGTACCCCCGCCCCGCTCCGGCTGACGATGAGATCCGCCTTGTGAAGAAGCGAGGCCAGCTCCTCCCCGATGAATTCGACGGCGGTATAATCGGGCCGGCTCGGCGGCAAAGGGGTATCGGGTCCCACCTGGTGGTGGACCGAACAGACCAAAAGCAGTTCATCGAGAGTCTTTTCAATGAGGGCATTGATCGCTGCGCTGCCCCCCGATCCGCCGAGGACCAGCAGCAGCGGACGGGCATCGTCCGACCGGACGAAGGGTGTGCGCACCGCTTCGAGAAGATCCTTGCGGACGGGATTGCCCGTCACCCTCAGCTTCTTTCTCCCCAGATGGTCGAAGCCCTCGGCGAAGGGGACGCAGACCAGATCCGAGAACCGCGCGTTGATCCGGGTCGCGAGCCCCGGGCTGATGTCGCTCTCGTGGCTGATGACCGGGATCCTCAGAAGATGCGCCGCGACAACCGGAGGGACGGAGACGAACCCGCCCTTGCTGAAGAGGAGGTCGGGCTTCCGGCGCTTCAGGATCCGGTACGCCGACCCGATCGCCCAAAGCACCTTGAACCCGTCGGTGACGTTCCGAAGGGAGGGGTATCTTCTGAGCTTGCCCGAAGGGATCGGATGAAAGGAAAGGCCCGCTTCCTCGACGATCCGCTTTTCCGTCGGATCGTTTCGGCCGATCCAGAACCCCGAGTAGGACTCCGCTTCCGCCAACTCCTGATGGACCGCCAGCGCGGGATAGATGTGGCCGAGGGTTCCCCCACCGGTAAAGCATACGAGCATGGCTGAATCGTACCATCTTCCGGGGAATCCGTACAGCGGATTTGGATCAATTTGACCCGTATGGGCATCTTTGTCCCATTGCATCGTTCTCCCTATCCGGAATTCTCCCAAATGAGTATACTCATATCAAGGCAGGTACCATATGGCTCGTTCATTTTTATCCACTCTCTTCGGAACCAAGCAGGAGAAGGACCTGAAGCATCTCAGTCCGGTCGTCCGGCAGGTAAACGACCTGGAACCCTGGGCGCAGGGCCTTGCCGACGAGGGGTTCCCCGAGGAGACGGCGAAGCTGAAGGATGCGCTCAAGCAGGGCGCGACGCTGGATGAGCTGGCTCCCAAGGCGTTCGCCCTCGCCCGGGAGGCCGCATACCGGGTTCTCGGGGAACGCCATTACGATGTACAGATCATGGG
>SHOI01000211.1 GCA_004294855.1 Sphaerochaeta sp.
GGATCGATATCGAAGACAAGCTGCGGACCAAGGAAGTCGATTCGGTTGTCGCTCAGGTATCGGCGTATCCGCCGCTGCGCTCCCATGTGAATGAACAGCTGAAGGCGATCGCCCGAGGCGAAGACATGATCGTCGAAGGCCGGGATATCACCACGGTCGTGTTTCCCGATGCTGAGCTGAAGATCTACTTCGACGCGAAGCCGGAAATTCGAGCCGAGCGCCGCTTTAAGCAACACCCCGAAGGAACGACCTATGAAGAGGTGCTTGCAGGGGTCAAAGCCCGGGATGAAATCGATCGAAACAAGGCTGTGGGTGCCTTGAAACAGGCTGAGGACGCCCTGTACATCGATACCTCATACTTGACTATGGATGAGGTTTGTGAGAAAGTGTTATCTGCTATTTTTGCCCTGAAAACGGGATAATGATAGATATATTTTGGATCAGGAGAAAGGGAAGTGGCTGAAGAACAAGTATTGGATGAAAAGAGAAACTTAATGCAGGAGGCTCTGCAAGAGGAGTATCTTAAATCTCTTGATGGAATCGAAGACGGCCAACTCGTAGCCGGTACTGTTGTCCAGATAAACAACGAGTATGTGTTTGTTGATGTTGGTTACAAGAGCGAGGGTAGAATCTCTACCGAAGAGTTCGACACGATGCCGGAAGTCGGTGACGAGGTGAAAGTCATTATCGTCAACAAGGAAGGCAAGGGTGGACAGATCATTGTTTCCAAGCGACGAGCCGACTTTAAGGAGCGAACCGAAGAGCTGAAGGCGGCCGCGGAGAATCGCTCACCCGTGTTGGGCAAATTTGAAAAGGTTATCAAGGGTGGATTCGAGATCGACCTCGGTGGCGAGTACAAAGGTTTTTGTCCGCTCTCCAAAGCAGACGTGATGCGCGTCGAGGATCCCGAAACCCTTATCGGCATAGAAGACTATTTCATCATCGATAAATTCCACAGCGGCAGCCGCCTCAAGAGCGTTGTGAACCGCCGTGAGTATCTGGAAATGAAGATCAAAGAGAACAAGGAGAAATTCTTCTCCTCCGTTCAAATCGGTGACGTCGTCGAAGGCGTCGTCAAATCCTTCACCTCCTTCGGTGCGTTCATCGACCTTGGGGGCTTTGACGGGCTGCTCCATATCAACGACATGAGCTGGGGCCATGTTACCCGTCCCAAGGATTTCGTGAAGAAAGGGCAGGTCATTCAACTGCGCCTGATCAACATCGATCCGGAGACCCAGAAGATCAACCTTTCCCTCAAGCATATGCAGGAAGATCCCTGGAACACCTTCGAGAACCGGTATAAGGTTGATGATGTGATCAAAGCTCCGGTCACGAAACTGACCACCTTCGGTGCATTCATCGAGATCGAGCCCGGCATCGAAGGCCTGGCTCATATCAGCGAGCTCTCCTGGACCCGCCGAATCAACGATCCGAAAGAGGTCTTGAGCGTTGGCGACGTGGTCGAAGCGAAGATCCTCGGGTATGATCTGGACAAGAAGCGGGTTTCTTTGGGTCTCAAACAGCTGGATGAGAACCCTTGGG
>SHOI01000212.1 GCA_004294855.1 Sphaerochaeta sp.
CCCAAGGGTTCTCATCCAGCTGTTTGAGACCCAAAGAAACCCGCTTCTTGTCCAGGTCATACCCGAGAATCTTCGCTTCGACCACGTCGCCTACGCTCAAGACCTCCTTCGGATCGTTGATTCGGCGAGTCCAGGAAAGCTCGCTGATATGAGCCAACCCTTCGATGCCGGGCTCGATTTCGATGAACGCACCGAAGGTGGTCAGCTTCGTAACCGCAGCCTTGATCACATCATCGACTTTATAACGGGACTCAAAGGTGTTCCAGGGATCTTCCTGCATATGCTTGAGGGAAAGGTTGATCTTCTGCGTCTCCGGATCGATGTTGATCAGGCGCAGTTGAATGACCTGCCCTTTCTTCACGAAATCTTTGGGTCGGGTAACATGCCCCCAGCTCATGTCGTTGATATGGAGCAAACCGTCAAAGCCGCCAAGGTCAATGAACGCACCGAAGGAAGTGAAGGATTTGACCACGCCTTCGACAACGTCACCGATTTGAACGGAGGAAAAGAATTTCTCCTTGTTCTCCTTGATCTTCATTTCCAGATATTCACGGCGGTTCACGACGCTCTTTAAGCGGCTGCCGCTGTGGAATTTATCAATGATGAAATAATCTTCTATGCCAATAAGGGTTTCGGGGTCCTCAACGCGCATGACGTCCGCTTTGGAGAGCGGACAAAACCCTTTGTATTCACCGCCAAGGTTGATCTCAAATCCACCCTTGATGACCTTTTCAAACTTGCCCAACACGGGTGAGCGGTTTTCTGCGGCTGCCTTCAGCTCTTCAGTACGCTCTTTAAAGTCAGCTCGTCGCTTGGAAACAATGATTTGTCCACCCTTGCCTTCTTTGTTGACGATGATGACTTTCACCTCGTCACCGACTTCCGGCATCGTGTCGAACTCTTCGGTAGAGATTCTACCCTCGCTCTTGTAACCAACATCAACAAACACATACTCGTTGTTTATCTGGACAACAGTACCGGCTACGAGTTGGCCGTCTTCGATTCCATCAAGAGATTTAAGATACTCCTCTTGCAGAGCCTCCTGCATTAAGTTTCTCTTTTCATCCAATACTTGTTCTTCAGCCACTTCCCTTTCTCCTGATCCAAAATGTATCTATTTATCCCATTTTCAGGGCAAAAATAGCAGATAACACTTTCTCACAAACCTCTTCCATAGTCAAGTATGATGTATCGATGTACAGGGCGTCCTCAGCTTGCTTTAAGGCACCCACAGCCTTGTTTCGATCGATTTCATCGCGGGCTTTGACCCCGGCAAGCACCTCCTCATAGGTCGTCCCTTCAGGATGTTGCCTGAAGCGGCGTTCGGCTCGAATTTCCGGCTTTGCGTCGAAGTAGATCTTCAGTTCGGCATCGGGAAAAACAACCGTGGTGATATCCCGCCCTTCGACGATCATGTCTTCTCCTTGAGCGATCGCCTTCAGCTGTTCATTCACATAGGAGCGCAGCGGAGGATATGCCGATACTTGAGCGACAACCGAATCGACTTCCTTGGTCCGCAGCTTGTCTTCGATATCGATCC
>SHOI01000080.1 GCA_004294855.1 Sphaerochaeta sp.
TTTCACCGTTGCTGTAACCTCATGATGCTTTATCTCTATGGACAATCCGGCATATGTATAACCTACAGACATTCCATCATCGATGTCAACCCAAGATTTCTCTTGGTTATGTATACTGTACCGTTAGAGTTATTTATCTTCATATGTGGATCCGTCATGATGCTGAAACCGACAGGTGATATTGACCGGGGAAAAGAACCCTTGTTTTGTTACACCTATATATATTCGTCGGCTTCGACCGAATCCCGGAATGATGAAACCGTTCCCGCTATTGTTGCGTTGAGTTTTTCCGGCGCCATGGGATTGGACATTGGGGTGCAAGAATACGGTGGTCGGCAGGCCTCCATGCCGGGTGTCCGGCATTCAGAAATTCCCGGATGATTGGGTGATTACCGGCTCGTTGAAGGACGAATACAAACAAATCGGCAACTGAGCATTTCCCGTTCTCACGATACGTCAACACCGACTCCGGCCGGATCGGGTGTCCCAATGATCTCATTCAACCCTTCCCATCAAGATATCAATTAACAGGTGTTACGAAACAGTAGACGATGGATTTATAGATGCCACTTGCAGGCTTGACCTGTTCGGGAAGGTAAATCAACAGATCCCCCTTGAGGTGATGCCACGTATAGGTTCGACCCGGATAGTCGATTGGAGAATGCACCACCTGCACTGACGTTCGGAATCGTGAATCAGCTTCCACCTGCTGAAGCGAGCCAAGTGGACTTGTCGGCTTGAAGGCGAGGTAATAGCGAAAGTTGATGTTGTTGTTATCTTTGTTCCTGAAAAGAAATTCGTCGGATAGTCCGCCGGGATCGGCTGCAAAATGGATATCCGCTTTGGTGGTTTGCGATGAATAGTCGATCATACCGACCTTCAACCCCAGAGCGGGAGTTGTTCTGCCGATCAGACTGGAAATCGGGAAGGGATCATCGACCGTTTTCGTCACACCGAATGAAAAAATCGGGGGGCTACTCCCCGAGGTTTCGTATTTTCCGCTCAGAGCCAGAGCGAGACTGGCGCCGCTATCGGATGCCACGGTGATGTGCGACTCATAGAAGGAACCCGATACCAAGGACAAGCTTCTGGCGGTTCTGATCAGCGTCACGTCCATCCAGATGTATTTGTAACGATATTTGTATCTGTAAACACTCAAGCCGCCCTCGTACTTACCCTTATTGCCGTATCTATCGTACCCATCCTGCCCCACCACGGCTTCCTCAAATCCGGCACCGGTATTTATCACAATCTTATCATTATCAGTGCTCGTGGGCTGCTCCACGACCGTGTTGGTCCCGGAAAAGTCGATCCTGCTGCCGGAATGCGTGATTCCCTTCGGCCTGATTACGAGAAAGAATTCCTTCCAGCTGCTTTGATCCGACAGGCGGGTGAAATAAAACCGGGTCGGTGTTGGAGGATTATTGGGATTCGGTCCGGTATTGGTGAACGAAAACGACGTCGGAGGTCCCGTGTAGACGATTCTTCCGATGAAGCCTGATTTTTGCCACACCTCCGGCGGGTTGCCGTATGCAGTAGGATTGGGGGGGGAGTCGGTCACGCCGACATCAAAACCGATGAGCGTCCCTTTTTCCGCAGGATCATAGAGCAGGAAGGCGGAATCATCGATTGCGGGTCCAGTGTACGAGCCAGTCAGATACAGAGTTAAGGGTATAGTGGCGCTATCCGGCGTCACAGTAAGGTTCGACTTATATATGGAATACGGCATCAAGGCCGAAGTGTTGCCGGTTCTGATCAGCGTCACGTCCATCCAGACTGAGGCGTAGGGATATTTGTATCTGTAAACACTCAAGCCGCCCTCGTACACACCCGGATTTCCGTATCTATCGAACCCGGGCTCCCCCTTATTGACTTCCTCGATTCCTCCGCCATGAGGCATCTGGATCGTCCCACCGGGTTGCACCACGACCACGTTTGCCCCGGAAAAGTCATCCGTGACTAAATCAACATGCCTGGTTGCCTTCAACCTGACCACGAGAAAGAATTCGCTCCAACTGCTTGGATCCGATTGACAGGTGAAATAAAACCGGTTCTGTGGTGCGCCGATGACTGTCGGTCCGGAGTTGGTGAACGTAAAGGTTGTCGCAGGCCCGGTGTAGCGAATCCTTCCGATAAAGCCTGATTTTCGCCACACCTCCGTCGCATTGGTGTAATCACTCGGATTGGAGGGATTGTCGGTCACACCGACATCAAAACCGGAGGTTCCTCCGCTTGCCGCTTCATAGGTCAGGATTCCGGCAGAAAGCGGTGGTGCCAACACGACTACGAGAAGGAGAATGGAACATACCAGTTTTTTATACAATGTCAGACCATCTGTTTTCACCGTTGCTGTAACCTCATGATACTTTATCTATGGACAATCCGGCATATATGTATAACCTACAAACATTTCGTCATCGATGTCAACCCAATATTTCTCCTGATGTTAACCCAATATTTCTCCTGATTGTGTATATTGTACCGTTAGAGTTGTTTATCTTCATGTGTCGACCCGTCATGATACTGAATCCTACAGGTGATATTGACCACGCACTGATATTCTTATATTATTTCGTCATGGAAATAAACCAGCAGTACCTTACGGTCAATGAGTTCGCCAACTTGGTTTCGTTGACGCCTCAATATATTCGCCGGCTTGCAAAAACAAAGACGATTCCCGCCTCCTTGTTTGGAAACAGCTGGGCCATCCCGAACACCGTGTTGGAAGATCGCGATGTGATGTTCAAACTCGTCAAGGATGTGCCCGATCAGATTAGAAAAGCGGAGACCGTTCCCGACATCGTTGCGTTGAGCTTTTTTTCCGGCGCCATGGGGCTTGATATCGGACTGCAAAAAGCCGGAATACCTCTTGTATTGGCTTCCGAAATTGACCCTTCCGCCCGGAAAACCATTTTATACAACGAGCCCTTCATTGGTCTGATTGGAGATATACACAATTTTGATGGCTCCATGATCAGAACATATGCAAACATACCGGAATCGCGCGAGATCGATCTGATCGTCGGCGGGCCTCCATACCAGGCGTTCAGCACCGCTGGAAGGAGAAAAGGCTTCCACGATGACCGGGGAAACGTGTTTTTGACCTTCATTGACCGCATTCTTGAATTGCGGCCGAGATTGGCCATCATAGAAAACGTACGGGGCTTGCTATCCGCTTCCTATTCCGAGTCGGAAACCACCCCAAAGCATAAAGGCGGGGCGCTCAACCACATCATGACGCTCTTGGAATCCGGAGGGTATTCCGTCTCCTTCACGCTCTATAACGCAGCCAATTTCGGCTCACCTCAAAAACGTGAACGGCTTGTGATGTTCTGTTCCAGAGAAAGAGTGTCGATTCCATATCTGCAACCGACTCATTCGGAACATGGAGATTTCGGCTTGCCTCCATGGCGAACCATCAGGGAAGTGTTCGACGGTCTTGAAAACTCCGAGCATGAGCACCTCCACTTCCCTGAAAAACGGCTTGTCTACTATCGTCAATTGACCGAGGGGCAAAACTGGAAGAATCTGCCTGTCGAACTGCGGCAAGAAGCGATGGGGAACAGCTATTTCGCCCAGGGAGGCAAAACAGGCTTTTTCAGGCGTCTGGCTTGGGATGAACCCTCTCCGACGCTGGTCACCGACCCGACCATGCCCGCCACCGACTTGTGCCACCCCGAGCATGACCGGCCGTTGAGCATCCAGGAATATATGCGCATTCAGGAGTTCCCGGACGAGTGGGTGATTACCGGCTCGTTGAAGGATAAATACAAACAAATCGGCAACGCCGTTCCTGTAAGCCTGGGGCAGGCGATCGGACACCATGCTTTGAAAATCTTACATGGCTTGCCGATCGAAAACCCGCCGGAGGACTTTCCGTTCTCACGGTACGCCAACACCGATGACCGTTCATTCAGAAGACTCTACCGCGAAGCCTCTGAATCCCGGCAATTGGAACTATTCTGACCGTCCCAACAGGTGCAGCAATTCCTCTTCGACGAACAAAACGCTCGGGTTTCGTCTGATCAGGTCGGCGGCGAAGGTGTGAAACCCCTTTTCAGACATCAGATCGGGTTCTCCAATGATGTCATTCAACCCATCCCATCGCGTTTCTCCCGTGTAGGCGCTGAGCCGAAACCAGATTCTGATCTCAGTCCCCACACGGATTTTATTGCTCGAACTATTCTCGGTGTTGCTTCTGTTTTTAATCTGTAGCAGCGTCCCTTCGGATGAGCAAAAATCGACTGAAGGTATCGCGCTACCCCAACAGCATGTCCATCCATGTTGCAGGGCACTGCAGTGGATGTATTCCTCCAGAATAAGACCAATGATGTTTTCAGCCGCCATTGAAAGACGATGACCGAACCGTATGAACAAAATCTCTTCCGTCTTCAATGCATCAAGCCTTGCCTGAATGAGGGTGTCGACGATCGGATCCGATTTGGTTCTCATCCTATTGGTTACCCGTACTGATGGCCTGTTGTTGTATCCATGTAAAAATCTGGCCTTCATTCTGTTCCGTTCACTATCGGATGTATCATTCATGACCTTTTTCCATACAGGTTCAATGATATGATACCCCCGACTCCATCAGTACATGCTCGTCGAATACATTCACACTCCATCCTCCTCTGTAACTTACCAACCCCTGACACCGATTATTATGAACATGCCGTTCAAAGAAAAGCACAATGCATGAGAAACATAGCACATACTGGGTGTGGTACGGTGAAGCAATGGGCGAACGCCCAAGACGTTCGCCCATTACCTGAAGAAATATATGTTGCGTTATTGCAATCGCCAAACCAGATCTGAAAGGAAGAGCCGGGTTTTCAGTCTTTCCAACTCGGTGTCCTTGGTGATATGAACAAACTCAATACCCATGATCTCCGCCCAATCCTCGATCATCTCCGCTGTCGCCGCGGTCGAAAGCACGCTGTGGTGGCTTCCACCTGCAAGGATCCATGCATGGGCGCCGGTCTTCAGGTTCGGCATCGGCTTCCACATGATGCGGGCCACCGGAAGATTTGGCATCGACATGATCGGTTTCACCACCTCGACATCATGGACGATCAGACGGAACCGTGTACCGAGATCGATCAGGGAGATGAGGATTCCCGATCCGCTCGCCCCTTCAAAAACCAAGCGGGCGGGATTCTCCTTGCCCCCGATTCCCAGCGGGTGGACTTCGATCTTCGCCTTCTTGGAGGCTAGCGAGGGACATACCTCGAGCATGTGAGCACCGAGAACCAGCTCGTTGCCTGCTTCCAAGTGGTAGGTATAATCCTCCATGAACGAAGTTCCGCCTTCCAAGCCTTCACTCATCGCTTTCACGATGCGGGTCATCGCCGAGACTTTCCAGTCCCCTTCACCGCCGTAGCCGTAGCCGGTACCCATCAGGTGTTGAGTCGCCAAACCGGGAAGCTGCTTCATCCCGCTGAGGTCCTCAAAGGTGTTGCTGAACGCCTTCGCACCCTTCTCTTCCAGAAATGAGCGAAGGGCGAGCTCGACCTGCACTTGATAGCGAACCGAGTCTTCGTCATCGGTATTGAGGTGATAGAGCTCCAGAAGCTCCTCAAGGCGCTTGTCGATCGCCTCTTCGGAGACGGTATTGATCTGCTCCACAAGCTCACTGACGGGAAACGTATTCACCTGCCAGCCAAACTTGATCTGCGCTTCGACTTTGTCACCTTCGGTTACGGCCACTTCGCGCATATTGTCTCCGAAGCGGACCAGCTTCAGATTCCGGCTCTCCGCCGCTCCGACCGCCGAGCGCATCCAGGAAGCGATTGAGCGCTGAACATCTTCATCCTCCCAATACCCGACGACGATTTTTCGCTTCTGGTGCATTCGGGCTGCAATAAACCCGTGCTCGCGGTCTCCATGGGCGCTTTGGTTGAGGTTCATGAAATCCATATCGATCTCTTCGTTGGGGATCATTCGATTGAACTGGGTATGAAGGTGCACATACGGCTTTTGCAGGAGCGCAAGCCCGTTGATCCACATCTTTGAGGGACTGAACGTGTGCATCCAGACGATCAGGCCGGCACATCGGTCGCTTGCATTCGCCTCTTTTATCACCTGAGTGATCTCATCGGAACTCTTGACCGTTGCCTTATAGATGACGTTTGCCGGCAACAGTCCTTTTTGATTGAACCCGTCAGTCATCGTCCGAGCGTGAAGAGCGACTTGTTCAAGGGTCTCGGGACCATAAAGAAACTGGGAACCCACGACAAACCAAAACTCATACTCTTTGAATGTGTCCATACACTCCTCCAACCACTTTATTTAATTACCCTGAGAGACTTTCTATCGATCGTCAAGGCAACAACGATCAAGAAGATGATTCCCTTTACCAGCTGCTGGGTAGCGGAAATCGGGAACACCATCGGTAAGCTCCTTTCCAGAACGGAGTACGTCAATGATCCGAAGATGATATTTGAAAAGCGGGCTTTTGCACCCCCGCCGATCGGCATGCCCCCGAGAACGAGGGCGATGAGGATTTGCGTTTCCAATTGGCTTCCGGCCGTACCGGTGATCGATCCTACTCTAATGACGTTGATGAAGGAAGCAAAACCGGTGATCATTCCGGCAAACGTGTATACCAGGAAGGTCGTCAGCTCGGGGCGGGAGCCGGAGAAACGGGCGGCGATCTCCCCTGCTCCGATCGCTCGCAGATCGTAGCCGAGCCGGGTAAAGTGAATCACCAGAAACCCGATCGTGATGACGATCGTCGTCAACAGGATTTTCAACCACGTCTCATCAAGCGAAAGGACTTTGAGGCTGGCGGAAATCGGACCGTGAGTCGTCAAATACTCACACAATCCCCTGAAGAGGTACATCGTACAAATCGTAACGATGAAGGAAGCAATTTTAAACTTTACATGGAAGAACCCGTTAAAAGCACCCATCAGCGCACCGGCGAGCATCGCCGCTATGATGCCGAGAATAATTCCATACGGGCTTACCCAGGCAAAGACGATCGAGGTGAGTCCAAGGATCGATCCCTGAGAGAAATCCAACCCTCCCACCGTCATGATCATGAATACCCCGAGGCTCGCGATCATCAGAACATATACCTGACTGAGCATCAGATTGATGTTTCTCGGATTCAGGATTCGTCCTTTGGTGAGAATTGAAAACACAAATACCAAACCCACAAAGCCAATGAACGGCATCAGTTGACGAAGTATCTCCTCAATTCTTCGCCATCGGTGGAGAGATTGCTCGTCTGTTTCAGCTTTCTTACGTAGAGTCGTCATTATCTATCCCCCTATACCATCTTGGCGATCAAATCTTCTTCGGTCAGTGCTGCGGAACGGGTAAACGTTCCGTTGAACTTCCCGTTTTTCATGATGAGGATCCGATCACTCATTCCGATCAGCTCAAGAATCTCCTCACTGATCATGATGATCGACTTCCCCCGCTCCTTCAGCTCGCTCATCAGCGAGTAGATATCCGCTTTTACCTTGACGTCGATGCCACGGGTCGGACTGTCAAGAACAAAGATATCGGAATCACGGCCAAGCCAGCGGGCCAAGACCACCTTCTGCTTGTTTCCCCCGGAAAGGTCGAAGACATACTGTTTGATCCCGGTCATTCGGACACTCATCCGATCGGCATGGCTCTGGGCAAATGCATGTAATTCCTTCTTTTTCAACACTCGCTTTTTTGCAAGAATGTCCAAGGAAGGCAAGGTGATATTATCGGCAATGTTGATGGCCAAGACGATTGATTCGTTATCCCGGTCTTTGGATGTGTAGGCGATTCCATGCTTGATCGCTTCGGGGATGGAGGTGATCTCCACTCCTTTCCCGGGAAGCAGAACCGAACCGGTCCGGTCGTACGATCCGCCGAAGACCGCCTTTCCCAGTTCATGCATTCCGCATTCGCTCAATCCGCCGATTCCAAGGATTTCACCGCGATGGAGATCGAAGGAGATGTCTTCAAACTCACCGGGAACGGCAAGATTGGAAACGCTAAGGACGACTTCATCCGAAACGGATCCGTCATAATCGGTTCGATAGTATCGGTTGTCCAGCTCGCGTCCGACCATCAGCCGCTTCAATTCATCAGCATCGACTTCATTGCTGTTGACGGTTTTCACCAGTTCCCCGTCCCGCAACACGCTGATGCGGTCGGTATGAGCCAGCACTTCCGAAAGGTCGTGGGAAATGAAGATGACGGTCTTATTGGTCTCTTTGAGGTGCTCGATGATCTTGAAGAGCTC
>SHOI01000081.1 GCA_004294855.1 Sphaerochaeta sp.
TCAGCAGCTCGAATGGCTTGAAAAAGATTCTGTACAGCATGAACTCATCGTACCGCCTAGAGAGAGATTGTCAAGGAGGAAGAGAGGATATCGTTTCGCTACAGCTCAAAGTATTCTTTATATGGTGCTTGAGCATCACATTCATGAATTCGCTTCACAAATGTTCAACAGCTTATTCGCAAATGACAAGAAGTTCTTATCGGCTCTGAACATCAAATCCCACGTCTTATAGGCTTCTTTCTTCATTGCAGTAATTTCTCCACGCATTTTGAGTTCATGGATTCGCTCTATTTTCTCTTTGATCTCAAGCGGAGATGGGTTTTCTGACAGAGTCAATCCATTCGCTTCATCACGCATCATTTCAGTGATGCCTCCGACAGTTGGAGCAATGACTGGAATTGAATACGCGAAAGCCTCCTGAATGGAAACGGGACATCCCTCACTGGACGATGTAGATATGAAGACATCAACGGCTTCGGTTTGATAAAAGGCAAGGATGTGAGAGTTGGGAACACTTCCTTTAAAGGAGTATTTGACATGATTGGAACCTCCAAGCATCTCTTCCGCCTGTCTTTGGAGGGATACAAGCTCAACTCCCGCACCAAAATGGATCCACTCGATATCAAATGAATCGATGAGATGTAGCGCTTCGATAATCAAATGAACCCTCTTTAAGGGAATGAGGTTGGAAACACTTACAATTCGAAAAAGGTTCTTGTTGGATTCGGCCATCTTGATCGGAGCTTTGCTTACGCCCAATCGGGCAACCTCATAAAAACATGTAGGAGCAAATCCGAACGATGTCTTATGATAGTCGTATCCTTTTTGACTGATGAAAAAAACACCGGTCAGCGTACGATCGACATACTGTTTGAAAGGTTGCCGCAATCCTCCTATTCGCTCATTGTACAATTCATAGCCATGGGTTCTACAGACTATTGGAATTTCAAGATTCAACTTCTTTTCAGCAAGATGAACCCCCAAAGGTGCGTGATGATGCCAATAACAATATATAAGATCCTTACCCTCAAGGAGATTATGTTTTTGCAGATACGCCGATACCGCGTCGGCTTTGCGATACACAAATAATGCATCCTTGATTCTTTTGAAAAAGAGTTTTCGCTCTTTGCCAATCTTCCGTATCTCTTGCCGCATCTGCTGGGAAAACAGCGCCCTGACTGTAGCAAACAAATAATTGAAACCGGAAAAATCAAGGGATACTCGATGAATTGGCAAGTCCCAATGGTAATCATCCGAGATAGGAGTAACGGTGTCGTTCGTAACGATCGTGATAGTGAAATGATCAATCAATATCTCGATTTCAGGATATAAAAACGTCTCACTGCCGCCAAAAGGGAATCCATCGGTGAGCAAAAGCAAGTGCTTCATAATCCTCCTCCTGCATCCAGCTCTCTCGTCACCCTATTTAACAACGCTTCTTTTTCTTTATACGGATCCATCGGCAACGACACCACCGTTCTGCTCAGCTCTTCAGAAACTGGGCACGGAACATAGAGTCTTTGGTTCTTGTATACGGTTTGCCGGTGAAGGGGTTTTGGATAGTAAATAATCGTTGGAATCCCTTGTTCTTTAAGGCTGTCGATCATTCGGTCTCTCTCTTGTTCATTTTTAAGGGTGATCGTATACTGCGCCCAGCTTGAGGTGTAGCCTTCGGGAACGATCGGAGTCTTCACCTTGTCTTTAAGAAGCTCGGTGTACCATTGTGCTACTTGATCTACATCCTTCAGTTCATATTCTTCAAATGCATCAAGTTTTACCAGCAGGATTGCTGCCTGGATTGCATCAAGGCGGGAGTTCCATCCGATGCGAACGTTGTCGTACTTATGTTCTCCTTTGCCGTGGACGGCAAGAGAACGGATGTATGCCGCCGTCTCATCATCATTGGTAAAGACCGCTCCTCCGTCACCATAGCACCCAAGCGGCTTTGCCGGAAAAAAGCTGGTTGTCGCGGCATCACCGAAAGAGCACGCTCTTTTTCCTTTGTAGGTTCCCCCGAACCCTTGAGCTCCATCTTCCAAGACCAGCAGATCATACTTGTCTGCAATCCGTTGAATCGCATCATAGTCGGCAGGAAGACCAAAGAGATCTACAGGCATCACTACTCTTGGGGTAAGCTTGCCTTCTTTCAAAACCGCTTTGATGGCGGCTTCAAGGCTGTGCACATCGATGTTGAACGTATCACGATCAACATCGACAAAGACCGGAGTCGCTCCTTCGAAGGAAACCACCTCAGCAGAAGCAAAGAAGGTGAACGAAGGAACAAAGACCGCATCACCTTCCTTGATGCCCCAAGCTTTAAGAACCATTGTCAGGGCATCGGTACCATTGCCACAGGTAATGCAATGCTTCACTCCCACATAAGAAGCCAAGCGCTCTTCAAGCTCTTTTACCTTGGGACCTCCGATGAATTGACTGCTCTCCATCACTTCAATGACTGCCTGGTCCATCTTCGGTTTAAGTACCTGGTATTGTTTCTTGAGATCTCTGAATTCCATCATCTGTCCTTCTTCACTTCGATGAGTTCTCCATCATCCAAGGCATATGTCCTGCCGCAACTCTTGCAACCAAGCTCATCATCAAGAATTGCTCCACACTCACAGGCCCAGCCTATCTGTTTTGCAGGTACTCCCACTACAAGAGCATGACTGGGAACATCCTTGGTTACCACGGCGCCGCTGCCGATCATTGCCCAGGAGCCGATGGTAACGCCGCAGACGATGGTTGCATTGGCTCCGATCGTGGCTCCTTCTTTAACCAATGTCTTGATGTAGTTTCCACTACCCTTCGGATATTTTGCCCTTGGAGTAAGATCGTTCGTGAAGACGCATGAAGGACCGCAGAACACATGGTCTTCCAGTGTTACTCCTTCATAGAGGGATACATTGTTTTGAATCTTGCAGTAATCACCGATGACTACATTGTTGCTTACATTCACATTCTGCCCAAGTGAACAGTTCTTGCCGATTTTGGCTCCCTGTTGGATATGGCAAAAATGCCAGATCTTCGTACCTGATCCTATCGACACCGGTTCGTCAACATATGAGCTTTCGTGGACAAAGTAATCATCCATCAATCAAATCTCCCTACGAAGTCCATTGTAGAACACTTCTCCAGCGGAAACCGTACCGGCCTGCCCTCTGCAGCTGACTTATAGATAGCTAATACAAGCTCTACTGCTCTCTTGCCATCCTCTGCCGTCACCTTCGGTTCCCTGTCTTCCTTGATCGCTTCAATCATATCGGCAAAGAGTGGCGTATGACCGAACCCATACACATTGGGAGGATTCTCATGGTAGGTGGCTTTCACTTCCTCAGGGTCGTCAAGCATGTCGCTGAAGCGCCACTCTTCGATGATGTTTACCGAGTGTCCTCCCGCCTTTACGGTGCCTTTATCTCCAAAGAGATAGAGCGTCTCTTCCAGGTTCTTCGGATAGATAACTGTAGTACCCTCAATGATTCCATATGAACCATTGGAGAACTTCACCAATGCAAGACCTAGGTCTTCCGCTTCGATATAGGGATGATTAAGATTATCGGTATAGGCAAAGACTTCCGTTACCTCATTACCCATCATCCATCTCAACAAATCAATGTTGTGGATGCATTGATTCATCAAAGCACCACCGTCCTGCTCCCATGTTCCACGCCAAGAAGCACGGTCATAATATTCACGGTCGCGGTGCCAACGGATATGGGCCGTTCCATAGAACATCTTGCCGAATCTATTCTGCTCCAACGCTTCACGAATCTTCACTACCGATTTATTGAAGCGGTTCTGATGGCAGGCACAGACTTTCACATTGTATTCTTCAGAAGCTCTGATGATCCTATCAGCCCCTTCGATTGAGAGGGCGATCGGCTTTTCGATGATGATGTGGATGCCTTGTTCAATGCAATACAGGGCAATCTCTTCATGCTTTCCGCTTTCAGTGCAGATTGAAACCAAATCAGGTTTCTGTTCAGAAAGCATCTGTTTGTAATCAGCATATTGCTTGACGTTCTGAAGCTTGAACTTCAAGGCTTTGTCGTTCATTGCATACGGATCGATATCGCACAGACCAACAATATTCAGGTTGTTGGCCTGGGCTGCCGCTAAATGATTCGGCGATATCCGGCCACAGCCGATTAGGGCGTAGTTCATCTCATTCTTGCTCCTAGATCAACATCTCTGAGAACTTCACAAATCTTCTTGCATGCATCCCCGTTTCCAAAAGGCTTGTAGCCTTCATCAAATACGGGCTTGTGCTTGCTCTTTTCAAGAATATCACCAGCCAAGGGTTTGGCAAGCTGATTGCATCCACCGACCATCGTTTCCGGCCATGCGACATAATCAAAGACGGTGATGCAGGGCTTCTTGGCAAAGAACGCCTCTCTTTGAACGCCACCGGAATCCGTAACGACTCGTTGACAATTGCTGACCAACGTATTCGATTCCAGATACCCGACCGGCTCAACAAAGAGAATATCATTAAAATGCTTTTCTTCTTTCAGCTTCAAAGCGGTTGCTCTGTTTCGTGGATGGACAGGATATACAACCGGATATCCAAGACCCTGAGTTCCTAGAAGAATCTGTCTGAGAGTTTCTTCATCCTGAGTGTTCTCTTGGCGATGGCAAGTAAGGTACGTATATTCAGGGGGAACGGGGTGTGTTGTACCATCCAAATCCGTGAGCGTTATCTCTTTGACCTTCCGTTTCCCTTGGTAGTAGAGAAACGCATCATACATGGGATCACCGACCAGAAAGAGATTTGTCGTCAACCCTTCTTTTTGAGCAAACTCCATAGCGCTGGGGACGCAGGCAAAGAGAACGGAACTGACATGGTCGGTTGTTATCCGATTTACCTCTTCGGGGTTGGAGAGGCTTCCGAGCCTCGCCGCCGCCTCCACGTGAATGGCAGGAATGTGCAGCTTCACTGCCGCCAGCGCTGCAGCCAAGGTCGAGTTCGTATCGCCATAGACCAATAGCGCATCAGGCTTCTCTTTTTGAAGAACCTCTTCAATGGCGATGAGCATTCGAGCAGTCATCTGAGCGTGGGATCCGCCGCTGATGCCTAGGTTATAATCCGGCCTGGGAAGCTCCAACTCATCGAAGAACACCTGACTCATTCCGTAATCGAAATGCTGACCGGTGTGGACCAAAATCTCTTCGTGTTCTTTTCTTAGAACCCTAGATAGCGCAGCAGCTTTTATAAATTGAGGCCGAGCTCCGACGACAGTAACCATCTTCATCACAGCACCTCAATATTATTTCTTTTCGTAATATTCTTCATTACGTTCTTCGTATCAAAGATCGCTTTTGCATGTCTTTGCACAAAGGAGTAATCAACGGTTGTATGGGCCGTGGTGATCATTACAAGATCAGCATCCTCTAGAACTTCCTTTGAAAGCTCTTTGATTGACTCTTTGCTTTCTCCTTTGTACGTATATTTGGCCACAAAGGGATCGTAGTAGGTGACGACAGCGTCGTGCTCTTCTAAAATGTTAATCACTTTCAAGGCCGGGCTCTCGCGATAATCGTCGATGTCTTGCTTGTAGGCGACACCGAGGATGAGTACTTTTGAGCCATTAAGGGGTTTCTTATATCTGTTCAGAATCTTGGAAGCTCGCTCCACCGTATATTCGGGCATCCGGTCATTGATCATCATCGAGCTTTCGATCATTGATGTATGGAATCCATATTCTCGAGCTTTCCAGGAAAGGTAGTAGGGATCCAAAGGGATGCAGTGTCCGCCCAGACCCGGACCGGGATAGAAGGCCTGAAACCCATAGGGTTTGGTATTTGCCGCATCGATGACTTCCCAGATACTGATATTCATTTTATGACACAGTTGGGCAAGTTCATTTACCAAGCCGATATTCACATTCCGGTAGGTGTTTTCCAGTATCTTCTCCATCTCGGCTACAGCCGGAGAGGATACTTCATGAACGTCACTTGAAAGTACCGCTCGATACACGGCGGCAATGACTTCAGTTGCATCCTTGCCTACTCCGCCAACCACTTTAGGAGTGTTCTTGGTTTTATAGATAAGGTTGCCCGGATCGACTCGTTCAGGAGAGAATCCAAGATAGAAGTCTTCCCCACAAACAAGCCCTGAACCTTCTTCCAAAAGCGGTTTCACCAGCTCTTCGGTAGTCCCCGGATAGGTAGTGGATTCAAGAACGATAATCGTTCCCTTCTTCATATATTTGGCGATTTCTTTAACCGAACTTTCCACATAGGAGATATTCGGCTGCTGATATTCATCCAGCGGTGTGGGAACACAGATGGCAATAAAGTCGCAGTCTTTGACGAAGGAAAAATCATTGGTCGCCCGAAACATCCCCGACTTGACGATTTCAGCAAGGTCTTCCTGAACAACATCACCGATATAGTTGATCCCCCAGTTGACCATATCAACTTTCTTCTGTTGGATATCAAACCCAATTGTCTTAAAGCCTGCTTTAGCTTTCTCCACTGCCAAAGGCAACCCTACATAGCCAAGACCGATGACGGCGATGGTCAATTCCCTTTTCTCAATTTTTTCGATCAATTGTTCTTTATACATATCTTTTCCATCACATTCCTAGGTTGTCAGATCAGAAACGACTTGAAGAGCTCGCGCTTTCCATGTGTGTTGATCCTTGATGCCGGCAATTCGCTCAACAGCATCATCAATCATTTTGGGGGTTGTCGCAAGGTTATTCAGAAGCGCTTCCAAAGATTCCGCATCGTAATCGACAGCCCAACCCAGTCCATGTTCAGAAACGAAATCTGCAGCGAGCGTTCCCTTGGAAGCGATAATCGGCTTGTTCAAGCCGATATATTCAAACAGCTTTATCGGCATCGCGATCTCTCTGTAGGGGATAGGTTGAACATATAAAAGTGCAATATCATGTTTCAACAACGATTCTTCCATTTTCGAACCAAAAAGATGAACAATTGAGATGTTGGAGCTCAGAATCGGGTACTCAGCTTCGTGAAGCTTCCATTCATGCTCTCTTGTGCAAATGGTCAGCTCCACGTTTGGCATCCTCGATACGACTTCGAAGAGGACATGCATGTTGTAATCACCTCCAAATCCTCCGACATAGAACAACCTTAACATACCCTTCTCTGAAAGTATTTTTGAAGAAGGATTGATGGAAAATGTACCTCCAGGCGGTAACGCCTTGAATAATGCGGAGTCCACGATAGGTACAAACTCACCGACTTTTTCAGATGGCAGATACATCTTTTTCAACGTTTTGCTGTAAATTCTCAAATCATATCGATAGAGTGTTTTTGCCAATCGTTGTAAAAACGGGTTCCGGGTTTTTCCAAAGATTCCGAATGCCCAATAAATATCCCTGTAAAACAATCCAATGGGAATATCGTGTTTGTTGCATGTTCTGAAAAATGAATAATCCATCAGAAAATGAATTGGGACTCGCTCCGTAGGACTTACGGAATTGGGGAGATTGGAATTCTCCGCATAGACAAAATCATATCGCTTGCCACTACGAATCTTCTTCTTGATCTCCCTCATTCGCTTCTTTCGCTCCTGAATATATCCGGTAGCAAAATCGATCGAATACCCCAACGCTTCAAACGCTCTTACCATCTGGAGCGGTCGTACCGCGCTGCCGACTGAAGCGTTGGAATCGATTGGGGAAGTGTGATGAAAAATCATATTCATGGATGGTCTATTATTCTGACACATTTCTACTTTCCCTATGAAACCTTTTGCTATCTCTTACCAATGAGTTAGCATATACGAGAGACGAGAACAAGATGAAGTCCCCGCGCTTGTAAACATAGAATATACCATCATTAAACACACACCTAAAAGTCTACCAAGAAAGAAGCTTTTATTGTATCGGAGGATTCCTTATAATGGCTCGCTTTGGATTCGGGAATTGAGACCGATGCATAACTTCATCGCCCAATCTGTGAACCTGCTCTTTGCTACAATCAATACATGCTCATTAGGCATTACCACTATTCCATATTCACGTATGAGAGGAAGGAAAGATACATCATGCCAATAATCTGCTCTTAGTTACACTGATCCTAGCAGTGCTCATTTTGAAAAATTAACCCGTTGCTGACAGACTCAGCATGGATTGTCGCTCTTCTGGTTATAATGGTACCCGCCTATGGATTCACTTCTGTATTTCATCCTGGTGAGATAAGTTTCACTATTTGGTCGTAAGTTCTTATGAGGTGAG
>SHOI01000213.1 GCA_004294855.1 Sphaerochaeta sp.
TGTTCCTGATGACAAACATCGATACGGCGGCGGTGACGATCTGGTCGATCTACATCATATTCGTTCTGTTCACCGTCGTGCTTGATACCGGAATCTATGCCGTCTCTTTTACCGTGGTGATAGCGGTGATTCAAATCATCTTCTGGATGCTTTTCCCGGAAGTGCCGGTCATCATCGATGGAAATGAGTATCTGACCCGAATCTTCATCATCTTCCTCTCATCCATCGCCGTGCGATACCTCATGAAGGAATATGCTTTGAAGATCGAGGCATATAGGAAGTTTGCGAAAGAGCAGGAAGTGCTTGAAAAAATCTCTTCAAGCTTCATTTCGGTCGACAGGAAAAATGCCAAAGAAAAAGTCGATGAAATGTTTGAAGTTGCATATGAATTCCTCAAGTTCGATTATATGTGTCTCGCCATGTTTGACAGGGATGCCAAAGAGGCGACGTTTGTACATCTGAACGGAAAGGACGCCGTGATCCGATCGCATCCCTATCGTCTCGGGATGGTCGTTGCAACCGATACGTTGCCTCCGGTTATCGCTCCCGTTCTTCGGGGACGGACCATCATCTATGAAGACATGGAAGACGGTCTCATCGAAGCAGGGGAGGAGATAAGAGACTTCTTCCTTTCACGGGGAATCCATTCGTTTTTTGCTTTGCCGATCCTGGTCGGCAAACGGATCGATGGGATGCTTGTCGTCGAGTATCACCACCGCAGCGATGCCATCTCCAGGGAAGGCCGGTCATACTTTCTGAAAATGATCACCAATATACTGGGCGACACAAAGAAAAAGACCCTATACGAACGAAGGCTCTACAACTCCGCATATTTTGACAAGGCTACCAAACTGGCGAATAGAAATATGCTGGTAAAGAAACTCAAACAGGAAATACAGGGCAGAAAAGATTCGGAGAAGATAGCGGTTTTAACGATTGAACTGGTGAACTTGAAAACCATTAACGGTTCCTTCGGTCATACGATAGGGAAGCGGATAGTCATCCAATCAGCGGCAATTCTCAGACACCTGTTTGGGGAGTCTTGTTATATCTCAAGGTCAAGTGAAGGAGAGTTTATCGTCATTCAGCCCGGCGTGGAAGATACTGATCGGGTAGAGGGGGATGTGCAGCGCTTGCTTGATGCTTTTTCTCGTCCCATATCGACCGAGACGGGAATAGAAGCGCTCTTTGTTGTTCTCAGCGTTGGCGTTGCCGTGCATCCGGATAACGGAAGAGATGCATCCACTCTTTTGAAGAATGCCGATTTGGCAGGCTTGCAAGCGAAAAATACGAACCGGAAGGTTGTCTTCTATACCGAGCAACTGGAAGATCTCATTGCGGAAAACACCCTCTTTAGAAACAGGCTGTTCCAATCGCTGCAAAACAACGAGTTTTTCTTGGAGTTTCAACCGTTGATCAGCAGTGATACGGAAAGCGTCGCCGGGATTGAAGCGTTGCTCAGATGGACGGCTGACGGCAACAAGCGAGTGCCGCCGGATAGATTCATCCCCATTCT
>SHOI01000214.1 GCA_004294855.1 Sphaerochaeta sp.
GCATCCTGTCATGCCACCGCCGCTCCAACAGCGGAGAAAAGCTCATCCACTTCTATTTCCTCGAAGAGGGGAAGGTTCACAAGCACGGCGAAAGCCTTCTTCTCAGCAAGGATCCGCAAAGCGGCGAGCTGAAACGAGTCCTGAAGAAGGAAGGTGATCAGAAACCGACCTCGCTGCAGGCACAAAACTTCAAGAGCGCGCTGCTCGGCTCGCTGCGCCGGCGAAAGCGGGAACACGACCATACCCGGTCTCCCGTCGAGGAGCATCTTAGGAGGCGGCTGTATACCGAGGGACGGCTTCCGCTTTCTTACGAGAAGATCGATGCGTTCGCCGCGTGCCCGTATACCTATCTGGCAAGCAGCCTGTATGGAATCGAGCCGTTCGATTATACCGAAGAACGGATCAACCACTTGGCGATCGGAGTGATCCTGCACGATGCCTATGAAAGGTTTTTCACCTCGATCGGCCCCTTCGACAGCGGGAAGATCGAATCCTATGCGATCGACCTTCAAACGGCCTTCGACCATGCGCTGCTGAAGACGTACGGAACCCGGGGGCCCACCGCTTCGATCCGCCAATGGATCATCCACACCTACCGCCCCCTGATTCTTAAGATTTTGGAGGAGGAGCAGACCTATTTTGAACACCTCAGAACCTCCGCGATTGAAAAGAGGCTCGAATGGACGGATGATCGGACATCCTTGCGGGGCCGCATCGACCGGATCATCGAGATGGGCCGGAAGCAGGAGGATTCGTGGGGAGTCATCGACTTCAAAAAGGGGAGCGTGGCCGCTCCGGTCGCAGGCGGGGATGATATGGGGGTTTCCTCCTATCAGCTGTTGGTCTATCAGGCCCTCATCGAGCGGAACGATCTGGGAAAAGTGGTCTTGGCCGCCTACTACTCGGTAGCGGAGGGCAAGTATGTGTTCCTGTACAAACAGGATGAGCATGAAGCGCAGGAATTGTGCAGAGAAGCGTTGGACAGGATGTTGGATACCATGCTGAGCGCTGCCGAGCAGGGGGATTTTGGCGTTACTCAGGACACTGCGGTGTGTGACGGATGTTCCTTCAGGGCCCTGTGCCGAAGGAGGTATTCGGTACCATGATCACCTTCAAGCAATTTCTTGAACGTGTTTCGCTCTATCCCGATGAGGATCAGATGAGGGCGATCAACGCCGATGCGAACTGCGTGGTGAGCGCCGGAGCGGGAAGCGGGAAGACGATGGTCTTAAGCTATCGCTTCGTGCGGCTGGTTTTGGAGCGCAAAGCGCGCTTCGATCAGATCCTCACCTTGACCTTCACCCGCAAAGCCGCCCGGGAGATGCACGAACGGATCCACGCCCACCTCTCCCTCTGCACCGACGACGAGGAGATCCAAGCCCAACTCGCTTCCTTTTCCAGCGCCCCGATCAGCACGATCGACGCCTTCTGCGCCCAAGTCCTAAAGGGCAGCGCCCACGAGTATGGGCTGAGCCCCGAATTCCAGGTGGATGACAAGGCGAACCTCGAT
>SHOI01000215.1 GCA_004294855.1 Sphaerochaeta sp.
ACCTCTTTGTTCATGATCTGGGAACGCTCATTCTGACATTGAACGACGATCCCCGATTCAAAGTGGGTGATTCGAACCGCGCTGTCGGTCTTATTCACGTGCTGGCCTCCCGCTCCCCCGGCCCGGTAGGTATCAAGGCGGTAATCCTCCGGCTTCAAGTCGATCTCGATCTCATCATCGATGACCGGAGAGGCGTACACGCTGGTAAAGGAGGTGTGTCTTCGTTTTTGGGAATCGAAGGGGCTGATCCGCACCAGGCGGTGAACTCCCGCCTCCCCTTTCAAATATCCGAAGCTGTACGGCCCGGAGATTTTGATGGAGGCGCTTTTGATTCCCCCCTCATCCTCCTGGAGATCGAGGATCTGGGTCTTGAAATCCATCAATTCGCTGTAGCGCAAGTACATCCGCATCAGCATCTGGGCCCAGTCACTCGCTTCATTCCCCCCGGCCCCGGCGTGGATCGTCAAGAACGTATCGTTCTTGTCGAACTCGCCGTCCAGAAGAGTTTTGAGCTTCAGTTTTTGATATGTATCGGCTACCGCGGTGATGTGGGCATCAACCTGTTCCTGCTCTTCGGCGTTGTCCGGCTCATCCGCATAGAGCTCGACAAGCTCGGTGAGGTCGTCGATCTCTTCGATCAGCTCCTTCCAAGGCTCATAGGAGTCTTTCAGGGAATTGAGCCGGCTGAACGTCTCTTCGGCCCGCTTCCGGTCATCCCAGAATGTCGGTTGGAGTGTCCGTTCCTCCAGGGTTTGAATCTCTTTCCGGATTGAGGAGCTTTCAAAGACGCCTCCAAACGGTATAGGCTTCTTCTTTTACTTCTTCCAGGAGTGCTTTATTTTGAAAAAACATGGTATGTCCTCTTTCCATCTATTTCCGTTCAATGCGCAAACCCAACGTGATCTTTCGCTCCCGGGCGGGAGCAAGGGCGATCTCGTAGGCGCAAAGCAACGTAGTGTGTTGATAATGACGCTGCTCACCATGAGCCTCGGCAATTGTACAATCTTCCTTCACCAAAGAAAAGCGGGTATCGCTTACCAGCGTCAGCTGGGTGTGGTTCGGTTCATCATAGATCTTCAACGATTTCACCTGAGCCGACGAAAACTCCTTCTCTTCTTTCATGACGGACTTCCTGTTGTCCATAAGGATGACGGAAACCGCTTCTTTTGGCGGTGAGAGAGCCAACACAAGTTCGGTTCCATACCGGAACAGCAGCTCTTCTTCACCGTTGTTGGTCAAGGTAATATCCAGAAGAACGGTGTTTTGTCGAATCTTATAGTGCTTGATGACCCCCAGCTCCCCTCCCTCGAAGGGACCTTGATCACAAACGGTTCGAAGCACATATTCGGTCGATCGGCGGTCGTAGACTTCCAGGCCATACACCCGCTCCTCCAAGTTCAGCACGTTCTCTTTATCCCGCTTGTCATACTCGTCGACCACATAGTTTTCATCGAAGAAAAGATCGGTGAAAATCCGCTGTTTCACTCCGGGTTTCGGGGGAT
>SHOI01000216.1 GCA_004294855.1 Sphaerochaeta sp.
TTGCTCATACAGGAAATAATAAAGGAGAAACGCTATGAAAAGAAGGATTGTGTTCGTATTCTTTCTGACGTTGTTGACGGTCTTTGTCGGCATAGGGGCTCAGCCCGTCGGCGAACAGGTGCCGGATCTCGTTTCGCTGGATGTGTATTCGACCAATGCATTCCACGGACGGCTCGAAGCGGGAGGAAACCCCGGAGCCGCTCTGTTGGGATCCTACATCCGGCACTATCGGGAGCAGAACCCCCACATGATCATGCTTGATGCCGGTAATGCCCTTCAGGGAACCGCAGTATCGACCTTCTTCGACGGGAAGCCCGTCATCGAGTTTTTTAATCTGGCCGGATACGACGCGCTGAACATCGGCAATCACGAGTTCGACTGGAAAGCAGGCGAGCTCAAGCGTATTTTCGCTGATGCCCGGGCTCCCTATCTGGGTGCAAATATCATTACTCGCAACGGAAAGCCGGTCGACTTTGCACAGCCTTATACGATTATCGAACGGGATGGGGTCTCGGTCGGAATCATCGGATTGATCGATCCCGCCCACTTCGACGCAATTGCGGCTTCCTCACTGGATAATATTGCCTTTGTCGATGCCGCGGCGGTTGCACAGTTTTACTCATCCCTTCTTCGGGAGCAGGGAGTGGATATCATCATTCTGCTGGCGATGGTTCCCGGAATGACCGACGAACATGGCACGGCGAAGGGGAATCTCATCGAGCTCGCCCGCAGTGTACCCCAAGCGGATGCGGTCATTGGTTCCCTCCACAACAACGTGGCTGCGATCGTCGACGGAAAACCCGTTGTCCTCGCCTGGCGCTATGGAGAGAAGCTCGGACACATCAACCTCGTCTTTGATCGGGTGTCAAGGAAGGTCGTATCATCCTCGGTGGAGTTGATCGATGTGGTGGGCAATCCTCTCGGCCTCAAGGAAGATCAAGCGATTGCAGCGATGCTCGCCTCGTATGTTGATATTCTGAAGGAAGAAAACTCGAAACCGATCGGCTACGTCGACCAAGACCTCGTTCGCGGCAGCGGTGAAACGGCAATCGGCAACTGGATCGTCGATGCAATGAACGAATCCGCCGGCAGTCAGATCGCCTTCACGAATCCCGGAGGGATCCGGGCGGATCTGAAGGCCGGAGAGATTACCGGAGACGCTATTTATAAGATTTGTCCCTTCCCAAACACGATCGTTACGACACGGATGGACGGGGCTCTGCTGCTTCGTTTCTTGGAGCAATGTGCCGAGAAGCGACCGATCCCGATCTCCGGCTTGCGCTTTGGATTTGACAGATCCCTTCCCGTCGGCTCCCAGGTGGTCTTTGCCGAACTGATGGACGGAACTCCGATTCTTCCCGACGAAACGTATACCGTTACGACAAACAGTTTCCTCAAAGACGGAAAAGACGGATATACGGTTCTGGCGGAGAATACCGACTGGGTTGACAGCGCGGTTCTCATGCGCGATGCGATGACTCAGTACGTTCTGCG
>SHOI01000217.1 GCA_004294855.1 Sphaerochaeta sp.
CCCCGATGGGATTCGCCAATGGACAGCTTGACGCACGGAAATTCTACGATATCATGAGTAAATGGATGACCGAATGCGTGATGGGCAAACTCAGCTCCGATGCGGCGATGAAGGGAGCCGAAAATGAACTGAGAACGAACGGCATCATCGACTAATGATGTGAGAGATGATGAGGCGCGGCACATGGTTAGCTGCGCCTCATCTTCATCCAAGGACAAGCGATGCAGGAAATCCGTCTTACTTCCCGATATACAGCCCGCGATCAGGGCGCGTATGTGCATCTGCCGATTGAGGTCGCAGAGGGCATTCAGCGGATCGAAGTTTCCTATTCCTACCCCCGATTCGAAGAGATCGACCGCCGCAGCATTGAGATCAATGTTATCGACTTGGGGCTCTTGGACCCGGATGGGCTCCTCTGTGGATGGTCGGGCAGCGAACGGCTGGAAGTCTTCGTTTCGGAAGCACGTTCGACTCCCGGCTATCGACGGATGGCGATCAAGCCGGGCACGTGGCACATCATCCTCGGATTGTATAAGATTTGCGGCGAAGTCGAAATCGAGACCACCATCCGGCTGATTGAAAAAAAGCGGATCCGGCTCAAGGGGGATCTGCATACCCATACGATCAACAGCGACGGAGTGTTCACGACGGCCGAGCAGGCAGCCCATGCGAAAGCGGCCGGTCTTGATTTCATCGCGCTCACCGACCACAACAACACGGCGCAGAACACCGAGATCGGGACGGTGGAGGGGCTGACGGTTCTTCCGGGGATGGAGTACACCAACTACAAAGGCCATGCGAATTTCCTTTTCCGGGACAATGGTCTCTTTTTTGAAAACCCTCTCTCCAATACGTTTGAAGAGGCCCAATCCGTCTTTCACGCAGCGAAAGCACGGGGTGCGATCATCTGCCTGAATCATATTCTGGATCGGTATTGCCCGTGGAATCTGGGCTGGGATCTTCCCTACGATCTGGTTGAAGTCTGGAACGGGTTTCCCAAGGAAAGCGATCTTCAGGCGATCGCCTGGTGGCATGAGCAGCTCTGTGCCGGAAGGAAGATCCCCGCCGTCGGCGGCTCGGACAACCACCGCATCGGTCTGGGACAGCAGATCGGCATGCCCACGACAGTCGTCCACGCATTGTCGACCGGCAGAAGCGATATCCTTGATGCATTGGTCGAGGGACGGGCTTACATCGCTTTGACCCCCGAATCGCCGATGGTGGAGATGACGATCGGCGAAAAGAGTTTTGGCGAGACCGTGCCGTTTGCCGATGATCTAACGGGAATCATCACGATCACCGGGGTGAAAAGCGATGATCGGATCATCCTTTTGAGCGACCAAGGCGAAGAGATCCGGTGGATCTGTGAACGGGACGGATTCTTTGAAACCCGATTTACAGTGAACAAACGCCTGTTTTATCGCCTTGAGCTCTACCGCTTTACCATATCCGTTCACCTGTTGGAGGTGGTCACCAATCCCGTCTACCTGAGC
>SHOI01000082.1:0-6474 GCA_004294855.1 Sphaerochaeta sp.
CGCCGCGGCTCCGATCGCCACCCCGACGGCGAGGCCTTCGGGGATATTGTGCAGAGTGATTGCCAAAACCAAGAGAATCGAGCGGCGAAGGTTGGTGGGGATTCCTTCGCTTTCACCCGGTTTTGAGTCCAGGTGGGCGTGGGGGATCAATTGGTCACTGAGCCAGAGGAACGCCCCGCCGGCGAGAAACCCGATCGCGGCGACCGCCCACGGAGGAAGGGATCCTCCTTCGGCGAGTTCGATCGCCGGCTGGAGCAGCGACCAGAATGAGGCCGCGATCATCACGCCGCTGGCGAAGCCCAGCATGCCGTTCATGACGTGGCGGTTGATCGTCTTGAAGAAGAAGACGAACGCCGCTCCGATCGCGGTCATTCCCCAGGTTCCCATGGTCGCCAGAAATGCTAATATGATTGGATGTTTCAGCATAGAGATATGCTACGGGTACCCTCTTCTCCGGTCAAGTAGGAATATCTCTTGCCTAAAGGGAGTTCTTCCCATTATGGTTGAACAATGATCTTCCTTGAGTACGAAACCCTTGAACCGATCGACGCTCTGCTTTGGCATGCATACCCGAAGCATGAGTCGATCATGGAAACCTATGATGTCGGAGAACTCACTGTCGAGGTGCTCGATCATCCGAGTCTCCGTTCCTCGATCGATCTCGCCGTCATCGCGTTTTCTCTTCTCGTGTTTCATAAAAATGAAATCATCGCAGTTTTCCAGATCGAGCAGGAGGATCTGCGCTCCCTTTCTGAAAAACTGGGGTGCAGCATCCGCGAGCTTCAGAATGAATACCGGACGAAAGGAATGCTGAGCAACCCCCGGGTATATATCTACACGAAGGAGCAGCGGAAAGACGAGGGCCCGTATGAAGAGGAGCTCACGTTCTTTTCCGCCCGCGAGTTCCTCCTTGAACTGATGTGTGATACCTTCGACTTGCTCTCCGATCCCGTCCTCAGAGGGTGAAGACGAACGTTCCGCCCACGTGGATGCTTCCATTGATATCTTTCTTGTAGGGGCCCAGAACGGCCGACTGTGCCGGGATATGAAGAATCACGTGTTCGCCTCCGACAAGCAGGGTCGGGTATACGTCTGAGGGTTCGTCGCTCACCCGGGCGCGAATCAAAATGTTATCAGCTTCTACTCCGACCCAATCTCCTGCAACATATCCGTGACCGAGGAACGCGGCGCTGGAAATGTTCAAGACGATTTCGCTCTCTTTGAAGCTCGCCCCAACCCGGGTTGCCCGGCTCGAGGCGCAGGAGCCGAGCAGCAAGGAGAGGAGGATCACGAAAAGAACCTTACGCATGTTTGATGAACGTGCCATCCATCAGCTCCTTGCGGGCAAGGCGGAGTTCCTCGCTCGTGTTCATGACGATCGGGCCAGCCCATGCGATCGGTTCGCTTAAGGGCTTGCCGGCATAGTAGAAGAACCGAAGACCTTCTTCTCCGGCCGTGATCGTCAGCGTGTCTCCTTTTGTGAAGAGAACCGCCCGGCGGCTCTCCACTTCCTGTCCGTCAATGACAGCGGAACCCGCGACGATATAGGTGAAGACGTTCAGCGAATCGTCGGTTCCGATCGTCCACTTGACTCCCGGTTTGAGATCCACATCCACACAGGTTGTTTTGACGTACTCCCCCTGATTGGGAGCGACCGTCTCCTTGTAGGAGCCGCTGATGATCCGAACCGAACAGCCTTCCTCCCTGACGACCGGAATTTGGCTCGGCCGGATATCCCGGTAGGCCGGTTCGGTCATCTTGTCCGTTTGGGGCAGGTTGATCCACAGCTGAGCACCCAGCATATGATCGCTGGCAAGGGGCATCTCCTGGTGGATGATGCCGCTTCCGGCGGTCATCCACTGGCAGCTTCCGTCATCGATGAGGCCGCTGTTGCCCAGCGAGTCGCCGTGTTCGATGAGCCCGCTGATCAGATAGGTAACCGTTTCGATTCCCCGATGCGGGTGCCAGGGAAAGCCTTTTATGTAGTCCTCGGGGTTTTTGGAGTCAAACGCGTCGAGCATCAGAAACGGGTCGAAGTCCTTCACGTCATCATAGCCGATGACCCGAACCAGTTTGACCCCGGCTCCGTCGTAGCTCACCTTGCCCCCGGTGATTCGTCTGATCGTTCGCTTCTTCATGCCCCAATCCTACCACAGTCCTAGGGATTTCTCTACCGGAGGAGGTCGTCGATAGCAAATCCACTGACCTTCCACCCGTAAGGAGGAAACCTTGAAAAATGGTGAAATCTTACTGACTATTTGACCTCCAAATCTTCCTTTTCGGCGATGAATACTTTCTAACTCCATGACTCTATGAGGTTTATATACCTATAGGTTCATCTTAACAAAGATCAGCAATCATCCCCAACGTTCGCCCGCTTCATATCGATCTTCGTTTTGGTTCATCTTAACAAAGATTAGCAATCATCCCCAACGCATCATGCATGGGTATGGAAGGGTCTTTTGGTTCATCTTAACAAAGATCAGCAATCATTTCCAATAAAATGCGTTCACCTCGGTGCGGGTGCCAGGGAAAGCCTTTGATGTAGTCCTCGGGGTTCCTGGAGTCGAACGCGTCGAGCATCAGGAACGGGTCGAAGTCCTTCACGTCGTCATGGCCGATGACCCGTACCAGCTTAATCCAGGCTCCATCATAGCTCACCGTTCCCCCGGTGATTCGTCCGATCGTTCGCTTCTTCATGCCCCAATCCTACCACAGTCCTAGGGATTTCTCTACCTAAGGAGGGTGTCAACACCAAATCCCCATTGCGTGCCGGACATTCACCATGGAGAAGCAGAATCAAAGAAAGAGGTAATCACTGCGATACGGTGTTTTCCGTTAAACCCATACAAACAACAATAAATATCTAACATAATCTGCAAAAAGGTGGAGAAAAGAGAGAAAAAGATTGCAAAAAGGTGACAGAATAGAAGAAAAATCATGCAAAAACGTGGAAAATAAGAGATAATATCTTGCAATAACGTGGAATCGGAGATATTATTAGTTGTATATAAAGGAATAAGGTCTATTATGTTAAAACGCAAGATAGAAGCTGAAATAAAGACATGGTATGATATCAAACCCAAGCACAATGCGCTGCTTGTAATGGGTGCTCGGCAGGTAGGCAAGACGTTTTCTATCCGCAGATTCGCCGAAAAGCATTACGCCTCGGTCATCGAGATAAACTTTGAGCGAACCCCCTCGCTGCGATCGCTGTTCGACGGCGATCTTGACGGGAGAACGTTGTACGAGCGGCTCAGTGCCGCGGGACTGGGGACATTGATCCCCGGTCAGACGCTTCTGTTTTTAGACGAGATTCAGGCATGTCCTCGGGCGAGGACCGCCCTCAAGTTTCTTGTTGAAGATGGAAGGTTGGAGGTAATCGCCTCCGGCTCTTTGCTGGGCATCCACTTCAAAGAAGATGTCCCCTCCCATCCGGTCGGATATGAGCATCGGCTTGACATGCATTCGCTTGACTTTGAAGAATTTCTCTGGGCAATGGGGATCGGTGAATCGACGATCGAGCAGGTTCGAATCAATTTTGAGAATCGGACCGCCGTAGATTCCTACATACATAAACGACTGCTGGAGCTCTTCCAACGCTACATGATCGTAGGTGGAATGCCTAGAGTTGTGGATATCTACACAAAGGATCAGAATATCCAAGATGTGATTATTGAACAAAGAAACATCGTCGGCGGATACAAGGATGATATTCTTAAATACGCGGGCAATCTTCAGCTGGAGGTCGCCAAGGTGTTCGACTCCATACCCGATCATCTGATGGAGCGAAACAAGCGCTTCATCATGGCCCATGTGGAGAAAGACGCCCGGTTCAGGGATTTCAAGGACGCATTGGCGTGGCTGCGCAGCGCGAGGGTCGCCGAGTTCTGTTTCAACGTCAGTGCACCGATCATTCCGATGGGTCTGAACGCCAAGAACAACATCTTCAAATTCTTCATGCGGGACACCGGTCTGCTGTGTCAAATGAGTCTCGGAAACGTCCAGCAGGCGATTCTGGCCGGTGATTTGGAGGTCAATTTGGGTTCCATCATCGAGAACGCCATCGCCGATCTTCTCGTGAAACGCGGATATCCATTGTACTATTATGACGTCAAAGGGCGCTTGGAAATTGATTTTCTGATCACCAGGGATTTCAAGATTCTGCCGATCGAAGTCAAGGGCGGGAAAGATTTCAGGAATCATAACTCCTTGGACCGGCTTCTGGAGAATCCTGTCTTTTCGATCGACGAAGGGATTGTTTTATGTCGCGGAAATGTTGAGCAGGATGGAAGAGTTTTCTATCTGCCGCTGTACATGGTTATGTTCCTATAGTTACCCCTCTCTAACTCTTGCCAACACTGATCCTCTTGAGTATCTTGGTCCGAGGGGGAAATCATGTCTAAACGAATCGTTATTCTATTGATAGTGTTGTTGCCCGCTTTGCTCTTTGCGGGTGGAAAGAAGGAAGGTGTTTCCGAGAAACCGGTTGTCGTTGTGAGCATCCTGCCGCATGCGTTTTTTGTTGAAGAACTGGGTGGCTCGGATGTGGATGTGCTTACCTTGGTGGGGGAGGGGCAAAACCCGCACTCCTATGAACCGTCTCCATCCCAGATGGCCCGGCTCTCCAAGGCCCGGGTATGGATCCTCAGCGGAACCGAGTTCGAGCTGGCTCTCAAGCCGAAGATCCAAAGCATGTACCCGAATCTGGTTCTCATCGACGGGACGGAAGGGATGGTCTTCAGGCAGCTTGAAGAGGATCATCACCATGATGACGATGATGATCATCATCATGAGCACGATCCCCTGAACATCGACCGGCATACGTGGCTCGGACATGATCAGGTGAAGGTGTTTCTCGGACATGCCCTCGCTGCCCTGACCGATCTCCTTCCGGAGAACGGGAAGGTCTTTGAAGATCGCCATGAAATGCTGGTCGATCGGATCGATGAGCTGTTTGCGGAATTGGAAGATGAACTGGCACCGCTTTCCGGCCAACCGGTGTTCGTCTACCACCCGGCCTTCGGATATCTGTTGGATGACCTCAACCTGATCCAGGTCGCCGTCGAGACCGGAGGGAAGGAACCCACGGCCAAAGACCTTGCTTCGTTAGTTGAACTGGCAAAGCGGGAACATCCCAAAGCGATCTTCGTCCAGAAGCAGTTCCCCGTCGCCAGCGCCCAGTCGGTCGCCGACGCGGTCGGGAGCGCCGTCGTCCCTTTGGATCCCCTGGCCTATGACTGGCTTGCCAATATCAGAACAATCGGCGATGCTTTGTTGGAGTCTGGAGGAAGGAAGTGATGATCGAAGAAGCGCCGGTCGCTCTTCAATTGAAAGGGGTCTCGTTCGCCTATCCCTCACTGCAGATCCTAGAGGATGTCACGTTCCACTTTCATCAAGGGGAGTTCATCGCTCTGGTCGGCCCCAATGGAAGCGGCAAGACGACCCTGCTGAAACTGATCCTCGGTCTTGAGGAAGCTCAGGAGGGAACCATCACCCTCATGGGCGGCAGCGTGAAGGCGATGCGGCCTGAAATCGGGTACGTCCCGCAGCACGCAACCTACGATCCGTCCTTTCCGATCAGCGTCATCGAAGTGGTGATGATGGGCCTCGTCGATTCCACCCGGCGGTTGAAGAAGCAGGAGATCCGAAGCAAAGCGATCCAAGCGTTGAAGCAGGTCGAACTGGAAGATCTCGTCGACCGCCCCTACAGCCAACTTTCCGGAGGGCAGCGGCGGCGGGTTCTCGTCGCCCGGGCTTTGGCCTCTAACCCCAAGATGCTGATTCTCGACGAGCCGACCGCCAACATGGACAAGGAGAGCGAAGGGCGGCTGTACTCCACCTTGGAACGTCTCAAGGGAAACACGACGATCCTCATTGTCACCCACGACACCCGCTTCGTTTCCGATCTGACCGACCGGGTCTTCTGCATCGATACCAAACCCGAGGGCGGCACCGGCGGCCGGACGGTTGTCCAGCACGCCTTGGAGAGCGTCGAAGGGGAGGATCAGAAGCGAGTCCGCCACGATGTAGAGATACCGGCCGACTTCTGCGCCTACCCGAGGGAGTTGCCATCATGAACGGATTTTTTGAGATTCTGTTTTCACCCGACGTCCCGTTCATCCGCAACGCCCTCTTCGCCGGCATCCTCAGCTCGATCCTGTTTGGCATCCTCGGTAGCGTCGTCACGGTGAAACGGATCGCCGGCCTTGCCGGAGCGATCAGCCACGCCGTGCTCGGGGGGATCGGAATCGCCTTGTACCTCTCGGCGACCGGGATCGTCCCGAGCCTTTCACCGATGGTCGGGGCGATCATCTTCGCCATCCTTTCGGCGTTTATCATCGGAGCGGTCTCGCTGAAGAGCAAACAACGGGAGGATACGGTGATTCAGGCGATCTGGGCGATCGGGATGAGCATCGGCGTGCTCTTCATGGCCAAGACCCCCGGCTATACCGACCCTTCCAGCTACCTCTT
>SHOI01000082.1:6574-7905 GCA_004294855.1 Sphaerochaeta sp.
ATCAGGAAGAAGCGTTCGAGTCGCGGTCCTTCATCAGATTGAACAGCTGCAGGCGGTTGTTCACCTCCAGCTTCGCATAGATGTTTTTGATATGGGTCTTCACCGTATTGACCGAGATGAAGAGCTGCTTGGCGATCTCCTGATTGGATAAGCCATCCGCCAGAAGGCGGAGGATCTCCTGCTCCCGTTCGGTGATGCCAAACCGTTCGGTCAGGTTCACTTTGGGAAGAGCCGGTTGCTCGTAGGTGAGGAAGTACCTTCTGCTGATGAAGAAGTAGAGGTGGACCGAGAGGATCGCGAAGCTTAGGTAGACCACCTTGAAGCTGAGGTGGAGGAAGAAGAGGATATCCAATGGAAAGAGGACGATGAGCGGCAGGAAGGTCATCGCGACCCCTTTCAGCAGCCACTCCTCCTCCCAGGTCGAAGCCTGCTTTATGAAGAAGAGCGCCACGACCGCATGGATGACCAGAAAGGTGGAGGCGCTGAAAAAATGATACTTCATCGTTTCATCCAGCGCCTTGATCCAATCGCCCCTGCTCTTCCCGAGAATCGCCCAGATGGAGATCAGAAAGAAGAGGATGATGAGCAGGCGCAGGATGATGTTCCCCAACCGTTTCTGCTTTTCACTCGCCGGCAGCCGGCCGATGAAGAAGCGGGTGAACGCAAAGAGCATCGCCGTGGTAAGAAGAATCGAGATGATCGTGGCTCCGAGGGCGTACATCATATAGGAAAAGCTCGCCAGCTGGCGAGGAGAAAGGGATCGTTCAAGATAGGTAGCGAGGAGGCTTAACAGCATCTGGAGGCTCAGGGGAACGAGAACCCGTAAAAAGTCCGTGGTCAGGGCATCGGCGACGCGGACTCGCAGAAGGATGACGAGGCAGGTGACGGAAAAGACCAGAGCCGCGGTCAAAAAGAGCAGGATGTCCGAAAGAATGAGCATATGCCCTCCGTTCGGTCATCCTACCATGAAAAAACTGTTAGAACCAAGCGTTCATTCCAATCGTCACCGAGCTGTTGTTCTCCCAGTTCTTGAAGAGGCTCTTCTTGTCCCCAAAGCCATTGTAGTAAGCGCCTCGGGCATACACGCTCATGGAATCATTGATCTCATAGCTGAGCGATCCCAGCGCGACGAGGCTCTGGTTCTCGATGCCGTACGTCGCCGCCATCCGAACCTTGAGCCGTTCGCGCATGAACGGCATCTCGAAGGCGACCGCCGCGCTACTGGAGTAGGGCTTGTCGCTCAGGAAGGAGGCGATGTAGTCGACGGGGATGATGACATCAAGTGTCTGATTAACCGTCGGTGTTACATCACCGAAGAGATACTGGCCCTG
>SHOI01000083.1:0-3328 GCA_004294855.1 Sphaerochaeta sp.
GTCGAAGATCTGGAAGACGTTGATCGTCGTGATCGTGATCACGAAAAACAAGGTGGGCGAAAGCAGAGGCAGGGTGATCTTCAAAAAGATCTGCCGCCTGTTCGCTCCATCAATCAGGGCGGCTTCCTCATACATCGCCGGGATGTTCTGCAGTCCCGTCAGAATGATGACCGTCTGGGTCGCAAGCAGCGCCCATACCAGGACGATGCTCACCGAGTACAACGAGACTGCGGGATCGCTCAACCAGGCGATCGGCTCGATTCCGAACTTCCCCAAGAGGGCGTTGATGAGCCCGAACTTGTAGTTGAACAGCCAGCGCCAGAGAATTCCGATCGCCGCCGGCATCGTGACCGCCGGCAGAAACAGGAGGGTTCTGAAGACTCCGCTCAATATTCGAAGCCTGGAGAGCAGATACGCGTTCAGGGTGGAAAAAACCACGACCGCCGGGACGGCGATGACCACATAGCGCAGAGTGTTTCTCAGGGATCGGTAGAACTTCGGATCGCTGAAAAGCCGCCAATAGTTCTCCAAGCCGGTGAAGGACGCCTTTCCGAAGGATCCGAGATTCGTGAAGCTGTAATAGATGTTCTTTATGAAAGCATAGAAATAGAAGACTCCCAAACCCGCCAGAAGGGGTAGAAGAAACGCCAGGGCTACCATCCCGTCAGTTCTTTTTCGTGCATAGTTCTTATGAGCCATAGTATTTCTCCATCGCCTCAGCGAGCTCGGGTCTGATTCGGGGGGAAAGGGATTCCTTGACGGACGCGGTCATCGACCCGAACAGGCCTCCGATCCGGATGCACTCCATCAGGGATCTCCTTTGAAGAAGCGCGTAGATGAACCCTGCTGCAAAGGAATCCCCGCTTCCCGTCGTGTTCACCACGGAGACGTCGACCGCCGGAACCCGGATCGTCTCCCCTTTCTCGCTCAACGCGACCGACCCCTCTCTTCCCAGGGTGACCACCGGCTCCCGGACGATCCCTCTCAACGCATGGAGGAGATCCCGAATCTCCCGTTTTCCGGTGATCCGCCGGGCTTCTTCTTCATTCATGAAGATCCAATCGACGAGGGATGCCTGTTCAACGCTCCCCTGATTCCAGGAAACGCTGTCCTGATAGCCGAGTCCCGTCGAGATGCTGGTCCCGGATCGGCGGAGACTTCTGAGCAAATCCTGCGCCCATCGGTGCGACAGGTATTCGAAACAGATATGCACATGGTCGAAATGGTTGGATTCGATCCGCCGGGCGACAGCGGATGCGTGCTCATGCACGAGCGGGTCGGGTTGAACCCAGGTAAGGAAGGAACGATCGGAAGCATCGTGGAATATGAGTGAAATATTCGATTGCTGGTTCTCGATCACCGACAAGGTGGAGGTATCCACCCCTTCCGTTTCGAGCGAATCCCGAAGCTCGGCACCGATGAAATCGTCCCCGATGGTCGACAAGAGCGCGCAGTGCAACCCCAGTCTGGCGAACGCCAGAGCAAGGATCGCATTCCCTCCCGGGGAAACCGTATAGGAATCGATATACCGCTCTTCGCCGGAGCGAGGCATCTGGCTTGCTCCTTCGATAAGCAGGTCGGCAAACATCGGACCGATGACGAGAACCGATCGTTTACTCATTGAAACCTCCCATCTTCCGCCAAAGCGTTTTGGGATCCGTCCGGATCAGGGGGTTCGCCTCCAATGCCTGAATCGCCAGACGGTCGCTCCTGTTCGCCACCGCTTCGATCACCAGGTGTTCATACTCCTTCATCTCGCGGATGCGCTTCAAGGAGGAGGGATGGAGAGCGGAAGCACTCCCTTGGGCTTGGAAGCGATCCCCGATCCTCCTCGCCGAGACCTCGATCACATCCTCATCGCGGAGCGCCGGGTCGAAGCCGTTGTTCGGTATGTTCAGGATCATCTGTTTGTCCAGCACTCCGCTTGCGATACCCAGCACGTCCAAGGCGATCGCATCGTAGCCGTTCGCATTCTCCTGATCGAGCAGTGAGAAGACCGGCTGAGAGCGCTTCTTGCCCGACTCGAGCATCATGTACGAGCTGTTTCTTTGATCCATGTACTCGTTGAAGGCACGGATCGGATCCACACCTTCCCGATCCAACGCCTGATACAGCTCATCGTCCAACCGGCTGATGGTTTGCGCCCGGCTGAGGGGGGCGTTTCGCTGATTCGCCAGAACCCGCTCCCGCTGCGTATAGTAATAAAGATATTCGTTGGGGATCGAGCGCGTGGTGAGCATCTCCTCTTCCAGATCTTTATAGAAGGGCTCCTTGGCGAAAAACTCCTCTCTTCGGCAATCAAGCAGCTGATCAAGAACCTCAATGCCCCGAACCTGAACCGAATACACCCATCCATAGTGGTTCAGCCCATAGGAAAGGATCTGTACCTCGCTCGGATCGACCTCGTAGATCTCCGCCGTATAGGTTGCGACCATCTGGGGAGCGTCGCAGATTCCCACGATCTTGGAATATCCGGAAAGCGAGTGAACCGCCTGAGTGACGATGCCCGATGGATTCGTAAAGTTGATCAGGGTGGCTTCAGGGGCGTATCGCTGCATGAAATCCACATGCTCCAGCATGACCGGAATCGTTCTGAGGGCGCTCAGAAACCCACCTATTCCGACGGTCTCCTGCCCGATCTCGCCAAGTTCGACCGCATGCGTTTCATCCAGCGCCCGTCGGTGCTGCCCACCGACCCGGATCGAAGAGAAGACGTAGTCGGCTCCTTCGAACGCCTCCTCGATCGTAGAGGACGCCAGAAGGTCGAACCGGTTCTCCCCTCGAACCAGAATCTCCGGCAGAAGCGTTCTTGAAAGCAGGCCAAGCTTCTCCCGGTCGAGGTCGTAGAGACACACCCGGTCGATCGAAAGATTCTCCCGTTTGAGCAGGGAATTGAGCAGCAAAGGAAAGCGGGGGCTCGCCGCGCCGAGAATCGTGAGCTTCATGGCTTTCCTCCTTGCATGCGCTCACCTCCCTGTGTAAGCGTTTTCCCATCAAGGAACACTTCGCATCTTTCCATCATGTCCCCTCCTACTCCTTCAATGCTCCGGCGGTGATTCCGGAGATCACGTACTTTTGCAATACGATGTACAGGATGATGATCGGCAGGGTCATCAGCGCCGCGCCCATCGCGATGAGGGGCGTATCCCCGGTATATTTACCTTGGAAGAACGCCATGCCCACCGGCAGCGTCCTCAGTGAATCGCTGTGGATGACCACCAGAGTGAGCAGGAATTCATTCCACGTCCAGGTGAAGAAGAACACGATCAGGGTCATGATCGCCGAACCGGACATCGGAACAAGAATCCGGGTCAATATCGCAAAGGTG
>SHOI01000083.1:3338-7895 GCA_004294855.1 Sphaerochaeta sp.
AAAGGTGCCCGCCCCGTCGATCTCCGCCGCATCGATCAGCGAACGGGGGATTTCTTTCAGCGTTCCCCGTAAAAAGAACGTCCCGAAGGGGATGCCCATTCCGATCTGGGCCAACACGAGCCCCTTAAGCGTGTTGAGCAGTCCCAAGTTCAGCAGATGATAGTACAACTGGATGATCACGACCTCCATCGGGATCGTCATTCCCAGAAGGATGATTCCAAACAGAAGCTCTTTCGCCGGAATCCTGAAATATGCGAATGCGTAGGCATTGGCAAGCGAAAGGAGGATCGTTCCCGCAACCACGGGGACAACCACAAGGATGCTGTTCTTGTAGTACGTCCCGAATCGGCCCTGGATCCAAGCTTTCCTGATATTTTCGAAGTGAAACGTTTTCGGCGGTCCGAGCACGTTGGTGACCAGATCCGCCTTGGTCTTGAATGCGGCGCTCCATACCAACAGGAATGGCGCGACCGAAATGACCAGAAAGAGGAGCAGAACGGCGATCGTGATGATCCGGCTGAATGAGAAAGCGACTCTATGCCTGCTCATAGCGCCTCCTTGCCCGGGTTACTAAAAGAGTAATCCCGAAGATGATGACCATCAACGTTACCGCCAGCGCGGCTGCATACCCGTTCCGGTTGTACTGGAACGCATTCCTGAACACATAGAGGGAAAGGACGTTCGTTGAGTACCCCGGCCCCCCTTTCGTCATCACATAGACGAGGTCGAAGGTCTTGAGCGAGTTGATGAACAGATATACACCGACGACCACCATTTCATTCGTCAGAGACGGTAGGGCGACATGCCGGAACTCATGCCACTTGCCACCCCCGTCAAGGGCGACGGCATCGTACAGACTCGGTGAAATTCTGCTGTATCCGGCGAGAAAGACGACCATCGCGAATCCGTAGTGCACCCATGTGCCGGTAAAGCCGACCGCCGCAAGCGCCGTCTGGCTTTCACCCAGCCATGCCCGGCTCAGAGAAGAGAGCCCGACAGCCGACAACACGGTATTCAATACCCCGAAAGCGGGGTTGTAGATCCAGCGCCAGATCACTCCGACGACGACGAGGGAAAGAATATAGGGCATGAAGAACATGACTTCGAAGAGTTTGCGGAAGGCGATGTCGTTCAGCTCGATGATGCTGGCGAGAACCAACCCCAGAAGGGTCGGCAGGATCATGATGTAGAAGACGAGGACGGCGTTGTTCGCCAATGACTGGAAGAAGATCGGATCGGAAAACAGCTCCATATAGTTTTGGAATCCGATGAATGTCTTTTTTCCCAATCCGCTCCAGTCCATCATTCCAAGAAGAATCGTCTGGACGACCGGAATCAAGATAAAGAGGGCGTACGTGATGAGGCCCGGCATGAGGTACAAGAGACCTCGCCACGGCGAGTCATATACACTGCGCTTTGATTTCACGTAGGCACCCCTCCCCATTGTTTCATACGATGAGACCATCACCCCCTCAAACGGAGCGGGATGATGGTCTTCTTCGCAGCACACTCGTCAGTTTGTGAAACTTGCGTAATCGTTTTGCAGTTTCTGCACGAACACTTCCGGTGTGATCTCAAGGGCCATCAGCTCCTGAACAGCGGCTGAGCAGGTGTCATAGAACGTCGGCGTAATCCAGTCTATGAAATATCCCATTCCATTCGCCTTGTCCGCGGTGCTGTACGCATCAAGGATCTCCCGGAACAGCAGCGGAGCGTCACGATACTCGTTGGCATCGATCGATTGTGCCGGAAGCATCATGTTGTCCGCCCATGCTTTTGCTGCTTCCTCGGTCGCCAGATAGTTCATGAACTTCATCGCCGCATCAATCTTCGTTGATTTCTGCGATACGACGAACGGGATGCCGGGTCCTCCGACCGCTTTCAGCCGGGAAGGATCGTTGGCGGGAACAAGGAAGAATCCGACCTCAAACGGCGAGTTTTCCAACAGTTCGCCCATCATCCAGTTTCCCGTCAAAAAGAGCAATGAATCGCCTTGCATGAAGATGCTCGCCGAGTCGTCATACCCGATCGCCGAGAAATCTTTGGTGAAATAGCCGCTGCGAACCCAGCGCTGAAGAATTTCGGCGGCTTGCCTGTTCTCCACGCTGTTCCAGTAATTCCCGGGTTTTCCGCTCATCATCGCATCAAGCTGCTCTCTGGTCGTAAGAACGTGCTGGATCGCACTCCACTCATGGATTCCGGTCCAGCCATCCAGATTTCCGAAATTAATCGGGGTGTACCCCGCCCGTTTCGTCCGTTCAAGCAGGGTTTCCAGCTCGGTGAACGTCTTGGGAACCGAGAGGCCCAGCTTCTGCATCAACGGCTTGTTGTAGAAGAAGCCGACGACCTCCGCCGTGGTGGCGATGCCGTAGTAGTCTCCGCCATATCCCATCGCTTTCAGCGTGGAATCGGAAAAACGGGCCGCCCAGTTGTTTTTCACTGCGGCATCGTTTGCCTTGACCAGAAGTCCTGCCTTCGCCATGGCGCCCATGTCGGCTTCGCCTTGGTTCACCTGCATGATATCCGGCCCCGTTCCGGACTCAAGCGACATTTTCAGCACCAATTTCAAATCATCCAGCGTTTTCGTTTCGCGAACGATCTGAATATCGGCATTCTTCGCTTCAAAGTCCTTGACCAGCGAATCCATGATGTCACTCTCAACCCCCCGGTAATATTGATCCCAGAGGGTGATGGATGTTTTGGATCCGACCTCCTTCGCACCGGCTGCGGTGACCAGCCCGATTGCCAGTAAAAAAGTCAGCACAAAGAGAATCATTTTTTTCATGCTGTTTCCTCCTCTTTACTTTGAGGGTACAAGGAAAACGATTTCCTGTCAAATTATTTCTTTCCTCTTTGCGTATTTGACCGAATCCTCTCAACCGATCATCCAACGCTGCTGCCGGAAGAGATGCTGTGCGGAAGAATGAGCGAATCTTCGCTCTCCTCCCCGTTGAGCATCGCCAGCAGCCGCTCGGCGGCCAATTCTCCTATCTCTTCTATCGGCTGCTTGACGGTCGCCAATGTGGGATTGGTGTATCGGCCCAGCTCAATCCCGTCAAACCCGAGGACGGCGACGTCCGAAGGAATCCCCTTCCCCTGCTCCAACAGCTCTTTCATCACCCCGACCGCCATTTCGTCGCTCAAGGCGAACACGGCATCGAACTCGATCCGTTCCCTGATCAGGTAATTCACCGCCTGGGATCCCGATTGCATCGTGTAGAGTCCCGGTATGATGAGTGAGGAGTCAAACTCAATGCCGGCTTCCGCCAGTGCGGTCTTATACCCTTCGAGCCGCTTGTCCCCGACGGAATACCCCCATCCTCCGATCAGGGCGATCCGTTTCCTCCGATGGGCAAGCAGGTACTTTGTTCCGTCATAGGCGGCCTGATAGTCATCGATCCGCACCTGCGGAAAGGAAAGGCCGGGGATGTCGATTCCGGTAAGGACGATCGGTATCTGGCTTTTCTTGAGCTGCTCGAGCACCTTGGGGTTGCTGGTCTCATGCATCAGGATCATTCCATCCACCCTATTCTCCAGCAGGAGGTCCAAGTAGGACTGGACGCTTTGGGCAGTGTCTTTCACCCGGCAGACCAGCACCTTGTAGCCGGCCTCCTCAAGGATGAATTCGGCGTGGGTGAAGATCATCTGGTGGTAGAGCTCGGACACGACGGGCATGATCAGGCCCACGGTGAACGTCTTCTTGAGAACCATGCTCCGAGCCACATGGTTGGCGACGTATCCCTGACGCTCAATCGCCTCAAGGACTTTCCTCTGAAGCTCTTCGCTCACGAATTTGGTCCCGTTCAACACCCGTGACACGGTCGCTACGGAGACGTTGGCTTCTTTGGCGATCTCTTTGATTCCCATAGCAATACCATGCATCGGGAAGAAGAAAAACTCAAGGGTTTTCAAAAGCTCTCATGCTCGGGATCGTACCCGTTTGCATGCTCCTTCTCGACGAAATCCGAGATACGACTTCAGGACATCCGTCCTGTCCCTCGGCCAGTTGCCGTTCTTGGATTCGCTCTTCTCCCTTATTGAAAGATTTCAGTTGAATTCCGCAGTTAAAAGTAGTTAAAATTACCCATGCCGAAACAAAAAAAAATAACCTTGCATGATGTCGCCCGGGAAGTCGGGGTCTCATCCGCCAGCGTATCGATGATTCTCGCCGGGAAAAACCTCAACCGGTTCAGTGACGGAACGATCGATGCGGTCTATCGCACCGCCCGGGAACTTGGCTATAAGATGAAGCGGGCAAAGAAAGACCGGAGGGTGGTTCTCATCGTCTGCCCCTCGGTCATCAACCCGTACTTCGCCACGATCATCCAGGGAATGGAGCAGGAAGCCGGCGCCCGCGGTCTTAAAACACTGATCATGACCACCTACTGGGATATCGAGAAGGAACGCTATGCGTGCGAGTTTGCGCGGAACCCCATCGTATGCGGGGTGATTTTCGCGATGATCCCCCAAGACCCCGTGATGGTTCGGGAGGTGCACACCTTTGTTCCGGTCATCGCAGTCGGCGCCAAGCAGAGCGACGTCGGTCTTGATACGGTG
>SHOI01000084.1 GCA_004294855.1 Sphaerochaeta sp.
GGAGAGGTGCGAGAGTGGCCGAATCGGGCTCCCTGCTAAGGAGTTGACCTGGTAACGGGTCCGGGGGTTCGAATCCCCCCCTCTCCGATTTTGTTTTTTTATAGCGAGACCATAGCTCAGCTGGATAGAGCATCAGTTTGCGGAACTGAGGGCCGGAGGTTCGAATCCTCTTGGTCTCATAGCATAAAATATTTGGAGAGATGTCCGAGCGGTCGAAGGAGGCAGTCTTGAAAACTGTTGGGGCGCAAGTCTCCGGGGGTTCGAATCCCTCTCTCTCCGAACGTTTTATTGGTCACCGGGAGAGATGTCCGAGTGGTCGAAGGTGCACGCTTGGAAAGCGTGTGTGCGCAAGCACCAGGAGTTCGAATCTCCTTCTCTCCGTTTTTTTTCCAGCCAACAGATTCTGTGCTACAGGCATCCGCCCAACCCCGTCAGGCCCGGAAGGGAGCAGCGGTAAGTGGACCGCTTGTGAGACGCAGGCGATTTGTTGGCTGGTTCTATTAAAACCCCTTCATCTATGGTAAAGTGTCAACGAACTTTGGGGGGCAGATGTCACAGTATGAAGTAACCGCAACGAAGAAACGGCCGCAGGAGTTTTCCACTCTTGTCGGTCAGCCGTTCGTCGTCTCCACGATCGAAGGAGCGATCGCCCAAGGGCGAATCGCCCATGCGTATCTCTTCAGCGGTCCCCGCGGAGTGGGAAAAACCTCCGCTGCCCGAATCCTCGCCCGTTCCCTTAACTGTGACGAAGGTCCCACCACCAAACCGTGCGGGGTATGCAGCCACTGTATCGAAATCAAAGCCGGCAACAGCGTCGATGTGATTGAAATCGACGGAGCCAGCAATACCGGAGTCAACGACATCCGCCAGATCAAGGATGAGGTTCTCTTTCCGCCTCAGACAGGCCGCTACAAGATCTACATCATCGACGAAGTCCATATGCTCTCGATCAGCGCGTTCAACGCGCTGCTCAAAACCTTGGAGGAACCGCCCCCCTACGTGATCTTCATTCTCGCCACCACCGAGCTGCAGAAAGTGCCGGCGACGATCCGCTCCCGCTGCCAGCAGTTCCACTTCCAGCTCATCGGTCTGGATCTCATCAAGGAGAGCCTTGCCCAAGCGGCTGTCGATCAGGACATCCAAGCCGATGACGATGCCCTCTTCTGGATCGCCCGAGAGGCCACCGGCTCGATGCGGGACGCCTACACCCTTTTCGACCAGGTCGTCGCCTTCAGTGCGGGACACATCACGATGGAGACGATCCGGTCCAAGCTCGGGCTCGTCGGATTTGATAGAATCATCACCATCGCCACCGATCTTCTTGAAGGAAACACCCAAACTGCCCTGCTTGCCATCCACTCCCTCATCAACGCGGGGGTCTCCGTCGAACAAACGATCAAGGATCTCACTCAGTTCTACCGAAGCCTCCTATTCATGCGCTCACAAATCAACGACGAAGCGATTTTGGGAGTTCAAAGCGATCGAGTTCCCCTCGCTTTGCGGACCGCCTATACGACGGAGCAGCTGGAAGCCGCCTTGGAGCTGCTTCTTGCCACATACCGGGAAATCCGCTATTCGCTGAATCCGCGGATCGAGCTTGAACTGGCCATCAGCCGCCTCGGAGAACTGAAGAGCCTTCGCTCCAACACCGCCTTGGTAAAGGAGATCGCCACCTTGCGTGAGGAGCTTCTTTCCGGAAATGTGCACGTCACCCGAAAAGTCCAGGCTCCCGCTCCGCCTCCCAAGCAGCAGGAACGTATTCCCCCCGCTCCCCCTCCAAGCCGGCCAAGCCGGACCTTGACGATGGAGGATCTGCCCGAGCTCACTCGGCGCCTCGGAGACGCTCCGATGCTTGCCCGGGTCTTGGGAACGGTGAAAGAACTGAACCAGAATGATCGAACGCTTACCTTCACGTTCAATACCGCATTCGCAGCGACGACAGCAAAGGAAAACAGCGAACGCCTGGTGAAAGCAATCGAGGAGTTGACGGGGCCCGGCGTCGATGTGTACTGCATCAATGGGGAGACGTCGAAAGCCAATGAAGAAAGCCTTTCCGGGGAGGACCCCGTATTACGAAATATTGCCACCGTGTTCCGCGGTGATGTGCTCACAAGGAAGTCTCAGTGATGAACCCGTTTGAATTGCTCAAGAACGCTCAGGCGATTAAAGAACAGATGGCCAGAATGCAGGATATCCTGCCTGCGATCCGGGCGACCGGCAATGCCGGGGCCGGAATGGTCACGATCACACTCAACGGCAAGTTCACCGTTGTGGATATCGCCATTGAAGAAGCGGCCGCCGAGGATCTTGAAACTCTGCAGCTGCTCATTCAGAGCGCGTTCAACGATGCATCGGCAAAGCTTCAGCAGAAGCTTCAGGACGAAGGCCTGAAAGCCGTCTCGATGATGGGGCAGTCATGACGAGCCTGGACACCCTCATCAAAGACCTCAGCCGCCTGCCGGGCATCGGACCGAAGAGCGCCACCCGCCTCGCCTACCACCTGCTGAAGAGCGACCCTTCCTACAATAGGAACCTCGCCGAGGAGATCGCCACGATCCAAGAGCGGATCAAGCCGTGTTCGGTGTGCGGGAACTACACCGAAACCGACCCCTGCTCGATTTGCAGCGATCCCAACCGGGAGCAAACGATCATCTGCGTGGTGGAGGAGCCGCAGGATGTGCTCACCCTTCAGGCCAGCGGGGCGTTCGACGGACTGTACCATGTCCTTGGAGGGGCAATCAGTCCCCTTGATGGAATCGGGCCTGAACGGCTGAGCTTCGGTAAGTTGATGAAGCGGATCAGGGAAGGCTCTTTCAGCGAAGTGATCATTGCGACCAACCCGACGGAAGAGGGCGACACCACCGCGTTGTATCTCCGTCATCTGCTGAAAGACCACCCCGCCATTACGGTCACCCGCCTCGCCAGCGGCTTGCCGATCGGAGGAGATTTGGAATACGCCGACCGCGTGACGGTCTCCAGATCGCTTCGAGGAAGGGTTTCCTTCTAAAGGTTTCGTTCCTGCTTAATCCGGGTATATGCATCCTGAATCGCCCGGAACTTCTCCGTGGCGGCTTTGAGGAACTCCTCGCCCAACCCCTTTGAAATGAGCGTATCGGGATGATACTCCATCGAAAGCTTCCGGTAGGCTCGTTTAATCTCCTCATTGGTCGCGCCGGAAGAAAGCCCGAGCGTCGCATAGGCTTGCTCCAACGATGTGGTCGCCAGACCATACCGCTTCTGGAACGTTTCGATGAGGGGTTCGCTGAAGTGAAAGAGGCGGGCGATTTTGAGGATCAGCGCTTCTTCCTTGGAAGAGATCGTTCCGTCGGCGTACGCGACGCGATAACAGATATCCACCATCAGCTGGAGAATTGCGGGGTTGTTCCGATATCCCTGATAAAACTGCGAAGCAACCGCTTCGACGCTTTGATTGGAGTTCAGGGCGGCATCGAAGACGCGAAGAGCCAATTCCTCGGTTTGATAATCCAACCGGAGATCGCGGCGGATGAACTCAACGACTTTTTGACGCTCGGTCGCGGTGACGCTTCCGTCGGCGGAGGCGACATAGGCCAAGAGGGAAAACGCTCCGACAAAGAAGAGCTGCTGTTGCTGATCGAGGGGATTGGTTCGCTCTTGAATCCGGCCCGCCTTGTCGATCACCGAGGCGAATGCGACTCCGGCGATCATCCCCAAGGGACCGCCGAGCGCCAAGCCGATCATGCCGCCGATGAATTTATTAAGCCAACCCATTGCGTTTACATTTTATCGATGAGCATCGAACACTTGCCGGAGGGGATCGGAAGGGTTTTCTTCTTTTTCTCATTGAGAACTTCGATCGTAAAGTAATACAACTTCTCCGACTCAAGGCGGATTTCCCATCCGCGATCGGTCTTGTTGGAAAGGATCGTGATCGTGTTCCGCTTCAGCGAAAGGTTTTCAATTCCCATCACTTCCAGCGAAGGCATCACCCAATCCACCGTTTTTCGGGGAAGCGAGATGTCAAGACCGATGATGTTTTCAATCATCAGCGTGATGGTAGCCAAACCGGCATAGTGCATCAGACGCCGGCGGGGAAACCCTTCGATTTCATCGGTTTTCGACGGCCCCTCCTTATTGGGCAGGTACGCTTCCCACAAATCCCCTATTTGATCGGTATCCGGGTGGAGCGTATCCAGAAGGAAGTACATATGCCGGATCGCGCATTCACGGGCATAAATGAAGTGGTTATACCGCTCAAGCGCTTTGACGACCATGTAGGTATGGACACTGAAGACCCCGCCGCAGTGCCCGTTTCCCTCCTCACTGTAGCAGGGGGATGACACCGGTACCGCCGGGAACGGGTTTTCCGTTCCAAACTCGTTGGGATCCTGAAGCTGCTCGATCAGGTAGGTCGCCCGCTCATCGTTGGGAATCTCGGCGAGCATCGCCCAGTAGGAAACAAGCAGCTTGCTTTTGATCCGCTGTCCGTCTTTATCGAGGTCGTAGTAGAAGCGATCCTCATCATCCCACATATGGGCGTTGATCCGGGTTTTTAGCGAGAAGTAGAGCCGCTTGTAGCGAAAGGAGATCTCCTTGTCGTTGAGAATATCCCCGATCGCCGACATATAGAGCGCGGACAGGGCGAGCTGGGAGTTGAAGTCGACGGGATAGAACGTTTCAGAGCGGGGGATGTTCCCGGTCTGGCACGCTTCGGTCGGAACATGGTACAGCCCGTTCTCTTGCAGGGCGGTTTCTTCAAGCCAGGCAAAGTATCGTTCGAGAATGGGGACGACATCCCTCAGGCGCTTTTTGTTTCCTACCTTGTGGTAGAAGATATATTCAACATAGGCGAACAGCGGCGGTGAGAATCCTTCGGGATTTTCCTCCGTTAAAACGGGCCTGCCGTCTTCAATGGAATATTCACCGCGGATCGCACCACTCTCCTCCTGGCGAGTGTAGAAGTAATCGAGCATCGCGAACGGGGAGTGGTTTTGATTGGAATACACCAAAAAAAGGGAGGAGAATGAAGAGAGATATTGGCTGAAATACTTCTGGTCCGGATAGGAAAGATAGGAGCCTGAAAACTGATTTTCCTTACTCCCTTCTCTCCATAATTCATCGATCCACACCCATGAGCGATCGTACATATCAACGAAATCTTGATCATAGAAGTGTACGAACGGCACCAAATCTTTGCTCAAATTGAGACTCCTTATATAGCTATGGTCGCAGAAAAACCCTAAAAACGTGCATTGTTTAAGATAAACTTTCTTCTATGAGATGTCAATCTAAAAATCTATAGGAGTTCCGTTGAACCGGAAAAATCGAAATCAAAGCACAGCGCTTGCGCTATTCTCAGCTAAACATTTGTATAATAGCTAATTGTGCTTGAAAAGGAAAGAGCGGCTTTTGTGAAAGACGGAACAAAACTACCTCAAAGGGCGCCTACTTGACATGCTTTTGAGAAATCAGACAAAAACCGGTAAAATTCCTTCGAGAATTTCAGCGGAAATCTCCGTACACCCGCGGCTGATCTCTTCCCCGTCGACGTGGACAGGAAGCAAGCCCCGCTTGGCGACCACCGAGAACTTTTTTGTCCGCACCATCTTGAAATCCGGTCGTTTTAATTGGGTTCCCTTCAAAAAAGAAATGATGACCGGGATGATTTTTCGTCGACTGACCGGCCGTTTCGCCCACATCACATCAAAAAACCCATCGTCAAAGACGGCATCGGGACCCATGAGGAACAGCGAGCCCATCCGTCTTCCGTTGGAGATCGAGAGTTGTTGGGTCCAGACTATCCGTTGTTTTCCGTCATAGGTGATTTCAACCCGATAGGGCTTCGGGTACCTTGCTAGCATCTTCAGGAGGGCCAAAATATATGAAGGGGCTCCGCTTAAGCGCTTGAAGTCACTGGCCATGAAGTTGACAAGCGGTTCAAAGCCAATCCCCAGACCATTCACGAAGTATCGGCCGTCGGGGTATTTTCCCCCATAGACTTTCCCCACATCGATCATTTTTGTCTTTCCGGCAAAAGCGACCGTGCACGCTTCTTCAAGATCAAGAGGCAAACCCATTCCCCAGGCAAAATCATTGCCGCGCCCGATGGGGATGACTCCCAGTACCGGTGGTGGAGTTCCCATCTCCAAGGATGCCTTGATCATCCCGTTTACGACTTCGTTTACCGTTCCGTCTCCTCCGGCGGCAATGATCGACTTCCGTCCATCCATCGTAGCTTCCCAGGCAAGGCGCTCCGCTTCATGCTCCTCTTCGGTTCGTATCAAAACAACTTTCCGCTCTCCGCGCGAAAGGGAGAAACGAACCTTTTCTTCCAATTTCCGTGCTTGGCCCTTGCCGGCATGGGGGTTCAGAATCACGAATGATTCGCTTTCAGGCATATGGCATCCTCACAACGTATTTTACAAAGCCTTAGTGCGATCGTACCACAAATTTCATATCTGCTGAAGTCTTATATGCAAAGCCCGGAGGATATACTATACTGCGCTCCTAATTATTCCGGAGTTGCTTCTCGTGCCAAGTACAACGCTATCGCCCCAATCCCTCGAACGCCGATCATTCTACCGAAGAATGATTGCAATCGCGTTCCCGATCCTCATTCAAAGCCTGCTGAACAACTCCCTCTCCTTTGTCGACACCCTGATGATCGGTCAGCTCGGGGAGACCGCGATCTCCGCCGTAGCCCTTGCAAACCAGGTGTTTTTTCTTATCTCGCTGCTTTTCTTCGGAGTAGCCAGCGGAACGTCGATTTTTCTCTCTCAATACTGGGGAGCCAAGGATACCCGGTATATCCAAAAGATCATGGCGCTCTCGATCACCTTCGTTGCCTTCTTCGCTTCAATCTTCGCCCTTCTTTCCCTGTTCATTCCCGAAGCGATCATGCACATCTTCACCCGTGAAGCGGAGGTCGTCTCAGGTGGAGTTTCCTATCAGAAAATCGTGGCGGTCAGCTACATCTTCGGTGCCATAACACAGATCTTCTCTACCGCCCTTCGAGTTACCGGTCATGCAAAGACTCCTTTGAAGATCGCTCTTCTGGCCCTCTCCCTGAATGCGATCGGAAATTACTTCCTCATCTTCGGCATCGGCCCCTTCCCGGTCATGGGGATCGCCGGAGCGGCGCTGGCCACGACGCTAAGCCGCCTGATCGAGGTGGTGCTTCTCTTCATTGTGGTCTACCGCAAACACCCTCATCTGGCGATTCGAGATCGTGAAGCGTTTCTATGGCCCCGTTCGTTCATCCTCCACATGGTTCCCACCGTGTTGCCGGTTCTTCTCAATGAGATTGTCTGGGCGTTGGGAATGACCACCTACAAGATCGCCTACTCGAGGATCGGCATTGACGCAATCGCCGCGATCAACGTCGCCGAAAGCGTCGGCAACCTCTTTTTCGTCGCCCTCTTGGGCTTGTCGAACGCCACCTTGATCATGATCGGAATCAAGATCGGGGAACATGACTATCCTCTGGCCCGCAAGTGGTCACGGAGATTCGTCCTTGTTGCCGTCACGGTAGGAGCTGTAATGGGGGGCTTTGAACTGCTTTTTGCCCCGTTCTTCGCCGGAATGTTCAATATCAGTCCGGAACTTCAGGCCACCGCGGTCCGTCTTCTGATGATCCACGCCCTAACGTTGCCGGCCCGGGCATTCAACATCACCGTCATCGTCGGGGTTCTCCGCGCCGGAGGGGACACCCGCTTCAGCATGCTCGCCGAGATGTTCGGCGTCTGGGCGATCGGCGTTCCCTTGGCGTTCATCGGAGTCTATCTCTTCAACCTCTCGGTCGTCCCCCTCTACTTCCTCGTCAGCATGGAAGAGATCTCCAAGATGCTCATCGGCTTGGGTCGCCTGAAGAGCGGGAAGTGG
>SHOI01000218.1 GCA_004294855.1 Sphaerochaeta sp.
TCAGGAAGGCATCAACAAAGTGATGGGAATCGTCGACGATGCCCTCTTCGCCGCCCAGATGGCGGAAGAGCTTTCCGGAGCTTCCTCCATCGACTTCACCGGAAGTCTGGATCTGACCTCGCTTCTTGAAAACATCGGTGGTAAAGGAAGAAATCTGATTCAGGCGCGTGATGGTGGCGATGACGACTTCCTTGAGGACATTGTACCCACCCTCTTCAGACTGTCCGGAGACGTAACCAAGATGATGGGAGCAAAGATCGTCGGTGATGAGGTCATAGTCGATCAGAAGATGTATCGGACCTTCCTGACAATGATGAAATCCTATCGTTCTTCGCTTGAATATGCGTTCGGCTTTGGTTTCGACGCACAACAGATGAAGAGACACAGATTTGCCAACGCCATGCATATTGACCTCTCTTCGATCATCAAGTATCTGCTTGCTGTCGCCGTTACCGAACACGATGCGTATATCAGGTATTACAATGGTAAATACGACACGAACGAGAGTTCACGGGAGCTGATCAGGAAAGCCCTTGATGCAAATCGTGAATTCGTAACCGGAGTGAAGCCTGCAAACATGGATGATTACAAACCCAATCCGGTCGAGGGTGTGGAAGATATTTACAAAGATTTCGGTAAGTATCTTGAAACAAGAGATGGGGAAGGGCTCGGTGACACCATCAAGAACACCTTGCGTGGAATCGTTTCATTTATCGCCGGCGATCTGTTTGATGACTGGATTGATGAGTTTGATTTGAACGAGCTCTTTGGGGATAAGGATTGAGGGGAGGGGTGATATGAACAAGAACAAGAGACTCCTAGTAATTTTGTTGATCGTGCTTGTCGGAGTCACTCCGCTGTTGGCCACAACGTACGGACCCGATAACGTGGTGTATGAGCAGACTGCTCAACCGTTTGCGGGAACGAATGTCAAGTCGTTGTCGATGGGCGGAGCAGGGTTGGGAATGAAAGGATATTCGGAGAGTTTTCTGCTGAACCCGGCAAACCTTCCGGGAAGCGGATTCAGACTTTCCATACCTGCCGTTACCGTGACCGCTTATAACGTCGTGAAGATTCTGGAAAGCCCGATGATCGATTATTTCACCTCCGATGATGATAATGATAAGATCAAAGGCGCCCAGGAGTTCCTGAAGACGATCGGTAAAGGACATGGAGACGTCCTGACGACGGATATCAGCCTGCTTACGCTGAACGCAGGAGGTCTCGGCCTTTCGGTTCAGGCTCAGGAACGCCTGATAAGCTATAAGACGGGAACGGACATGACCTCCACCAAGCTCATCGCTCAGGCTACCGCCGCAGCCACGCTTGGCTTCGGTTTCAACATCCCGGTTCTTCCTGAGTGGCTTGACATCGATCTGGGAGCGAGCGTCCAGATTGCCTATAAGGCATACCTTGAACAGATCGGAGCGGATACGATCATCGGGATGATGAAT
>SHOI01000006.1:0-17632 GCA_004294855.1 Sphaerochaeta sp.
GATTCCCGTTATGCGACAGGAGAATTAGTGATGGGATGGGTGAAAGAATAAGTGCATAAAGTATCGCAGATAGGAAAAGATAAAGTTCTCCTCGGCTGGCCGGACAGCATTGCGTCATGACTTCGATTGATGGCGTGAAAAAAATATAAAGCTTGCACCACGGTCTATTTCGCTAGGCTTTGAAATCGTTTTTATATCTTGCCCTTACCGGATTTAAATTTTTGATAGCATCGAAACAAACAGAGCCATTGGATATATAATACCTCTCCGCTTTGGGAAAGGGGTGGTAATTTGTCAAGGCGAAGAGCAGTTGCAATTTGTTTTTTGGTCAACAGACTTCGTTTGCTGAACAAACCATGCCGGAATGAGTGTTCGATAAAATAAGTAAAAGAAGAATAGTCTTTCGCATCCACATCAGGACATCTCTTTTGAGTCAGTCGAAGTAAAACCGAATCTACCGATGGTTTGGGATGAAAATCTTCCCTTCTAAAGTAATAAACGATTTCGGTTGTCCAGTTGGATTTTAACAAAATCGAGCGTAAAGTTTCATTGGGTTGACCTATGAAACGTTTAGCGGCTCCTTTTTCTACAACTAGCCAGATATCCGTCGGCGGATTGTTGTCTTCCGTTAACTTTCGAATGATTTTTGTTGTGATGGAAAAGGGAATATTGGCAAATACTTTGTAGCTCCCCGTAGATGGTAATGGGTAGGTTAAGAAATCCCGGTGGATGAGGGATAGGTTGGGGATATCGGCAAGTTTCTGTTTGCTGTAAGCATACAGCTTTTGATCCAGCTCAATCGAGTAGAGATGCTTACAGTGCTGACTCAGCACTCGGCTCAAATGACCTTTTCCGGTACCGATTTCAATCACATGATCATTTTTTGTGATTGAACTTAAACGTACAATGCGTTGCAATATTTTTTGGCTCGTAAGAAAATTTTGAGAATGATGTAAATCACTCTGATTATATATATTGTTTAAACGTGACATGGTGTTATATCCTCCTGCATTTTTAGATTGCTACGAAAGGCAATAATAATGCAGGTCATGTCACAAAATGGACCCAACCTGCCTGACGAATAACACAAATAGGAAACTATCCGTAGTCCGGAGGATTACAGAAGGTTACTATTCAATGCGCTAAACGAAAAAAGAGACAGGAAATATAGCCCACTCAAATGAATGAAACTGATTCTTATCGCCTGTTATTTTCTGATGCGCATGGAATATAACACCCTATTTTACCTCCGATTTTTATAAAATCACATTGCAAAAATTATATCATATCTATTGGAAGATAGCAAGCTTCGGTTTGGTAGATGGTATAATTACCTTGTAGGCGCCATTGAAAAGTTTCCCAAGACGAGTAGAAACTTATGAATTATTACCAAAGATGAGTGAAATTCATTGTTGTCTTTCCCAACACGAGCAAAAGCAAGGAAATCAAACAGACATCAATCCTACGACCTCCACGCAGCTTGAAACATTGAAATTCATTATTTTGGGAACAGGCTTCCTCCCTGCAATGAAGAACACCATTCTCATTACAGGCATTGGAACTGCAATCAGTATGGTTACCACCATTCTGACGGCTTATCCACTTTCAAAGCCTGAGTTCCGTGGAAGGAAATTCATTCTCTTTCTCTATGTTTTCAGTATGATTTTCTATGGTGGAATGATTCCTGCGTACATGGTGATGAGGACACTTGGCATCTTGGATTCCATCTGGGCTTGCATTCTTCCTTTTGCAATCATCCAGTTCAACATGTTCATTGTCAAAAATTACTTTGAAGCTCTTCCCAGTGAAATTGAAGAGTCCGCAAAGGTTGACGGAGCAGGTGATTTGAGAATTCTCGTTTCCATCATCCTTCCCATGTCAACACCTGTTATTTCAACAGTAGGTCTTTTGTATGCTATCAATTACTGGAACAACTACTTCCATGCAATGATGTACACAATTTCAGAGAGCATGAGAACTCTTCAGGTTTATCTCTACAATCTGATTAACACCAGCAGTGAAGTCGCCATGAACCTCGCAAGCGGTGATGGAATGACAAATCTCACTTCCGCAGGTTTGGTGGCAGCAGCTGTTTCTATTTCAGTATTGCCAATTTTGGTTGCTTACCCGTTTGTTCAGAAATTCCTTGTTAAGGGAATGACAGTAGGCTCGGTCAAGGGCTGATAAATCGTGAGACGTGAAGTCTTAAAAGGAGAACGACATGAAAAAAGTTTTGGCGGTTTTTTTGATCATTCTTATCGCATGCACTCTGTTTGCCAAGGGAGCTTCAGAAGCATCGGCGACAGGCGAAAAGAAAACAGGTACCAAGAACGCTCTTCTTGGTCCGGGCAACGTAACAATCAAGAGTGTTTACCAGAATGTAACGTTTGATCCAAATACGGACCTCATGGCAGGTCTTATTGAAAAGTCAACAGGATACAAGGCTGAGTATTTCACACTCCCCGCGCAGAATGCGGATGAGAAGCTTGCTCTTGAAGTTGCGAGCGGCGTCAACTATGACATCATTCGCTGCTCACGAAGCCAGTTCAACATGCTTCTTGCTTCAAATGCCCTGATGCCTCTCAACGACCTTCTTGATGAATATGGACAGGATATCATCGCTGGTTACACACAGGAGACATGGGACGCTGTTTCAGACAAAAACAAGGTCATCTATGGTATTCCATACAAGTATGCTGCAGACAAGGAAGTTGCTTCATTCATCGTATGCCGTAAAGACCTCATGAAAAAGGCCGGAATCACGGAGATGCCAATCACTCTCGATGAGTTCTACAATACGCTTGTTACTCTCAAGAAGTACTATGGCAACCGGTACATCATCCTCACAGGTCCATATCTTCCCGCAACAGAGAAGAATGAAAACTGGAAATTCCCCAAGGTGATCGCAAGCGCATTCGGAATTTGGGGCGAATGGATGACGGATGAGAACGGCAAGGTCATCTACATGACGGAAGCCAAGGGTTTCAAACCGATGCTTGAGTTCATGAACAAGCTTTACAACGAAGGGCTCCTTGATCCGGATTGGGCGGTTTCAACAAACGACAGCGTAGCTGAGAAGTTCTCTTCAGGAAGGGCGATCATGGCATGTTCTTCAAGAACGGGATGTACGACGATGTCCCCGGCAGTCATCAAGAACGTCGGAATCACATATGACGATCTTTCTTATATCAGCCCGCTCGAAGGTAAAGACGGAACTTGCACATACATGATGACGGAAGCTATCAGCTCAATTTCAGTTATTCCCAAGAGCTGCAAGCATCCTGCAGACGTTATCAACTGGTGCCACCTCAAACTCCAGGATCAGCTTTACCTGAACTTTGGTATCGAGGGAACTCACTTCACGTATGATGCGGATGGCAACATGACACCAAACAATCCTCTGTTTGCTAACGAACGTGGAAACTCATACTGGTACTGCAATGCCATGGATATGGCAAAGTACCAGAAGGATTGGCCCGCAAGAATCAGAAAGTCGGAAGCCCAGTGGCAGTGCTGGAAGGGAACGACAATTGCTACTGTCAACTCAAGAGACCATGTCTTTGTTGACAACCCGTTCAAGTTCATGACAGCTCAGGAGAACTATTCAAAGTTCAATTCAGCTCTCCACACATCGCTCAACGACTTCGTCGTACAGGTTATTTGTGGTTCAAAGACAGTTGATAACATCAACATGCTTGAGAAGGATCTCACTGCAAACAACCTCAACCAGGTTCGCGCGGAGCTTCAAGCGTATCTTGCCGCAAAATAATTTTGTGGGCTTTACCAGGGACCTGCCTTAATAGGGCAGGTCCATTCCGGAATTAAAGGAATCAAAATGGAACGCTTCAACTACTCAAAGGAAATTCAGGTAAAAGGTGAATATGATGTTCTGATATGCGGAGGAGGACCGGGCGGAATCGGTGCCGCAATTTCAGGTGCGGAGAATGGATCCAAAACTATTCTGGTTGAGAAACTGGGTTTCCTTGGAGGTTTGGCTACCGCAGGTCTTGTAAATCCAATGTGCGAATTCGGATATGATGGAATTCGCGTAACGGGAGGAATCCCTTATAGATTTGCCAATAAGCTTATTAGAGCGGGTGGTGCCATGTTTGAACCGCCCAAAATGAATCTTTCCTTTAATCCTGAGAAATACAAACTCGTTGCTCAGAGAATGATTCTTTCCGCAGGTGTCGAACTTTTGACAAATACTTCCCTTGTTGATTGCATCGTGAAAGATGGAAACATCGTCAGCTGCATCTTCCATAACAGAGATGGCCTCTTCGCGATTAAGGCAAAGTGCTTTGTTGATGCAACCGGTGATGCTTTTCTTGCTTCAATGGCAGGTGTTCCCATGCTTGAGGATACAAGACCGAAACAACCGGGTTCATTATGCTTTAAAATGGCCGGCGTAGATACTCAGTCTCCCAGAATGCACATCATTCATCAGAAGAATAATCATTTTAACCATCAAGCTGTATTTATTCGTGAAGTCCTTGAAAAGTTGGAAGCCGAGGGTAAAGAGGTTCCTCAGTACGGCGGGCCTTGGCTTTGCACAACAATGAACCCGGGTGAAATCACATTGAATTTTACCAGAAGCGCTATGGACTGTACAAAACAGGATAGTTTCACAAAGGCGGAGCAGAAGATGCTGGAAGATGTCTTTATCCTTTCTGAAATGATCAGAAAACATGTTCCTGAATTTAAAGAGGCCTATGTTTCTCAGATTGCTCCCGTTGCAGGGGCAAGACAGGGAAGAAGAATTGCTGGTTTGTTTGTAATGACCGGCGAAGATTACATCAAGGGAACACGGTTTGAAGATTCCATTGCAAGAGCTTGTCATCCTGTCGATGTACATCTTCCAAACAATCAGGGACAGAGTCTCACTTTCCCGGAAAGAGCCGCTTTTATTCCTTACAGATGTCTAGTTTCCAATGCTATTGACAACCTGCTCATGGCAGGTCGTGCAATTTCCGTAGATGAAGATGCTTTTGCAGCCGTCAGAGTCCAGGCTCCTTGCATGGAAATCGGTCAGGCCGCAGGTGTCGCAGCTTCATTGGCAGTGAAGGAGAATACCACTGTTCAGAACATTGATGTAACAAAACTCGTTGAGATCGTGAAATCTTACGGCTCATTTGTGTGAGTCGCCTTAATCCCGATACTTACACAGGTTCCGACATGTTCTTTTGAATGAATTTCAAAGATTGTATCGGGGCCGTTGAATACCTCAAGTCGTTTCTTGGTGTTCTTGAGCCCGTATCCGTGTCTAGGTTCTTCATTACCGTCTTTGAGAATGGTTGACAGTGTATCCTGAGGAATGCCCTTTCCGTTGTCTTCTATTTCAATAAACAATCTTTCATTGTCAATCCATGACCTTATTTTGAGCTCAAGATCGGGTTTCGCACAGCCAAGAATTCCGTGAATGAGCGAGTTCTCCAGAATAGGCTGGAGAATGAATCTTGGTACTCTGCAGTCGATTGTGTTATCTGCGACATCAATGACAAGACTGAACTGTGTTGAAGAGCGTTTCTTGATTATTTCCACATACGTTTCCGCCAGTTCCAGCTCATCGGACATTGGGACGATACCGGATTTCTTGCTGATGCTCATTCTCAGATATTTAGACAGCGCAGTGATTGTTTCAACAGCATCGTCCTTTTTTCCATCTGCAATCATCCACCTGATGATGTCTAATGAATTGTAAAGAAAATGAGGCTTTATCTGTTCTTGAAGAGCCTGCATCTGATAATTGGAGAGTTCAAGCTTTTGCTTGTATCGGGCTTCCATGCTTTCCAGCAAGGCTTTGTTCATCTGTCTGATGTTGAAAGCAACAGAAACGGCAATGATCAATGCGACAAACATGATTACCGAAACAAGCAAAGGAATTATTGTGAACGGGGTTCCAAGGTTGATGACGGAGCCATAGGATTTGATAACCACATACCAGTCAATGTCATTCAGTTTGCAGAAAGAAAGAACCCGGTCTGAATAGACCTTGCTTCCGGAGTCGGAAGACAGCAGCATTTCTAGTTCATTTGCTTCAAGCAGTCGTGTCGAGCCGTTTCCTGCAAGAACTTCTCCGTAGCTATCCACCAGAAGAATCTCATTCTTCTGTGAGATTTCTCCAAAAGCGTCGATAATGCTTTTGACCGGGTAGTAGAGTACCACGGAACCGGCAATGGTACTGTAATCATCCATCCTGTTCATGGTGAACAGGCATCCGATCATCGATGCTTTCTTTTCAAGACCATATCTGATCTCATGAGGTTTTATCCAACTGATTCCAACCTGACCATAAAAGTCGGAGAGACCTGATTCCTTTTTCATTGAAGACAGTGGAAAGAAGAGATCTTGCTGAGAACTGTATACTTTTGAATCAGGAACGAAGATTCTTGGCACAAAAGGTGACAGATCCTTTGAATTGACCTGTTTCGAGATTGCCGCATACTCTTCATACTCGGAGATGGAGCTGCCTGATAGGTACGGGTAGATGGCTGTCATCAGATTGACTGCTTCTATTGCCTGTCTTGAAAATCTGTAGTTGAGGTTGTCTGCAGTGGCTTTTGTCAGAGACAGCTGACGTTCTGAAATTTCTTTCCTTATCCAGCGGTTGGAGGAGAATGTTGTGATGACGGAAAGAATAAGAAAAAGTCCAAGAAGAATTAGAACAATCCATTTTATATTCTTGAAAAAGAGGCCTTTATAGGTATTCTGCGATGGATTAGTTTTTGTTTTGTGATTCACACACGGAGTTCCTGTATTCACTTGGAGTCAGACCTGTTGTCTGTTTGAACAAGCGTGAGAAATAACTTGTTGATAGGTATCCTACATAGTAACAAACTTCTTCAACGGTGTAGGTGACGTCCTTGAGCATATCCTTTGCTTTCTGCAGTCTCGTCTGAGTTATGAATTGGTTGATGGTCATCCCCGTAACCTGTTTAAAAAGTACACAAAGGTAAGCAGGGGAGAGCTTTACATTATCTGCAAGGGAAGTCACGGAGATGGGATCCATAAAGTGATCGTTTATTGTTGACACTATCGTAGATATTACAGCGTTGCTTTCCGGTTTCTTTGTTACGCTGTACCTGTCAGAAGCTTCCATGAGAGATGAAAGAATGAATTCAAATTGTGAATACATGTCTTTGCATTTCATGAAGTTTCCAAGAAGTACTTCTACAGATTTGTAAGAACCTCTGTTTTCCGCAGGGACATCCTGAAGAATTTGTGTAGGCAGAAGCAGGACGTGATAGAGAAAATTATTTCTGTCATCGTAAGGCATCTCTGAACAGATTTCAAAAGCAGCTTTTGTTGCTTCTGATATTTTATCAGGATCCCCGTCGATAATTGCCCCAAGAACTCTTGTTGCTGTTTTCTCTTCCAACTGTTGCTTTGCAAGGATGGAAATATTCCGGTCAACCTGTTTCTCAAGTCTTTTGATTCTGCTCTGCTGCTGCTTGAATTCAACAACCCGCTCAATTGCTGTATCCAATTCATCAAAATCAATGGATTTGAAGATGAAATCAGTGGCATTAAGCTTTAGAGCCTCTAGGAGATATTTTGCATCTGTGTAACCGCTGACAAAAATAAATTTGATATTAGGATTGATTTTCCTAGCCTTGGATGCAAGTTCAAGTCCATTCATCTCAGGCATTACAACATCAGAAATGACCAGATCTATTTCGTTTTGTGATAAAAAGTCGTAAGCAAGTTTACCGTTTTCAAAAGAATTGACCACAATGATGCTATATTTTGCCCAATGATAGTGCTCTTTTAAACCTTCGCGGACAATCTTTTCATCGTCAACAATAATAGCCTTAATCATTTTATGATTTTATTCCATAGATAGAATAGCACCATCCTCTGCCAAAGTCTTTCTTATTCTTTCCGTTTCAGCGTCTTTTGGAAGAGTATTTTCTTTTATGCATTGTGAAACGGCTGTACCCGCAGCCTGTCCCATTGCCATGCAGGTTGGCATGACTCTGGTTGATCCTATTACTCTTGCATCCGTTGATATGCACCTCCCGGCAAAGAGAAGATTGTCATAGTTTTTACTCACCAGGCATCCAAAAGGAATTCCAAATGGTTTATCAATGGTCTTGAATTCTGTTTTGAGACTATCTCCACTGTGAATATCAATTTTATAGCCGGAGAGGGCGATTGTATCTTCCGGAACCAAGCCCTGGAAAGCCTGATCAATTTCAAGACGCTTTTGTCCTGCAAATCTTCTTGTCTCTCTGACTCCCAGATTTGGACAGATAGAAGAAATGAAACACTTTTCAAAACCTGCAACGTGTTTTCTCAGCATTTCTGTAAGCTTTCCGGCTTGTATTTGGCCTTCCAGCTCTGCATTTGTAAGGGACCAAATGTCTGTTGCATCTGTATTGAGAAGGCGTGTGCTGTTTACATAGACTTCATTTGTGTTTGGAGAGCCGATGAAAATGAGGTTTTCTCGTTTTACAGGAAGTTCTCCTGTTTCTCTCAGCTTATTGCAGGTTGCCGTCAATCCGACAAAACAGTAGTTCTTGCTGCTTCGGAAGTATTCGACATCATAGCCTGATCCTACGTCCATGATTTTGTTGTAAGTGAGTTCTTCCGGATGACTGTCAAGGTATTCAAACAGTTCTTCCATTTTTACGTTCTCAAGTGTGAAAATGACTGTAGGTGGTTGAAGAACGCCGGTATCCGCCTGGCCTTTTTCATAGTCGCAACCTGCAAGATACGCTACATCTCCATCTCCGGTACAGTCTATGTAGTACTTTGCGGCAATCGTGGTCTCATTACATTTTCCATAGACCTTTACGGATAAAATATGGTTTTCTTTTGTTTCAACGGAATGAGTCTCGCTATGAAGCAGTACATTCACTCCTGCCTCTTTACACATTTTGGCTGCCAGAATCTTTACATATTCGGAACCGACACAGGAAACCGAGTTGTGTTTTGGACAGTATCTGTGACCAAGGCTATGGCCTTCATCCTGGAGTCTTGAAACGAATTCCTGTGCAAAACCGGCGATACACTGACGGCCTGTGACATCCAGAAACCCCAAAAGGGCAATTCCGGAAGAAAGAGTCCCCCCAAGATATCCGTTCTTTTCGATCAAAAGGACTTTCATTCCTTTTCTTGCGGCTGTAATCGCTGCTGCAAGACCTGCAGGGCCCGCCCCAAAAACAGCTACGTCATATGTGTAATCAAACTTATTCATGGTAATATTTTAACATCATTGTTTTCTTTTTTGTATTCCTATTTCTTTTGGTTTCATGTCCAATCTTTTTCTTTCTTTGGACTATCCCTGCTTTCAATTGTTCTGTGTTTCATCAATGCGTTTGGTCAGTATATGATTGGAAATCATTTGGTGCTTTTCCGGAAAATCTTGAAACTGCTGTTTCCCGCGCAGTTTGGTTTGACTTTTCTATCCTCAGACGTTCCACCACGAAGCGGTAGCGATCCTTTCTCGCTAAGCAAGATCCCGTTTCTCGAACCGGTACAGTCCTCCTGCAATCAGGAGGGCCGCCATGATCGTGAGTGCGACAAGCGGCTTGGCCTTGAAGGGCTCGATGGGGACGCGGGGGATCAGCTCGAAGGGGTTGAGAGCGGAGAGCCAGGAGGGAACCGGGGTGATCTGCTGGACGTAGGAGATGGTGAAGAAGGAGGCGAAGAGAATCCAGACGATGGAAGTCAAGGAAGGCAGCACCCCGACGAGGAAGGTCGCGATCCCACCCAGGAGCCAGATCGCAGGAAGGTAGACAAGTCCATGGCGGACCATCTCTCCGAGGGCGAGGGCGTTGTTTGAACCGAGGACGAGACCGAGGGCCAGGAGAAGCGTCATCAGGATGCTCTCGATGAAGGCGATGAACAGGAAGGGAAGATAGACCCCGATTCGATCGGTTGGCCGGGCAAAGATCAGTTCGCTGCGGCCCCGAAGCTCTTCCTTTCGGATCCGCAGGGCGGAGAGCATCACCGGAATGCCGGCCACCATGCTCATGAGTGCGAAGATCAGGGCGACATAGCCATCCGTCAGGGTGTCGGGACCGCCTTGGAGGATGATCGTCCTCATCAGCTTGTTGGATTGGACGAAGGTCTCCAATTCTCCGATGACGCTTCCGTAAGAGAGACCGAGGATGAAGAGGGCGCTTCCCCAGGCGATCGTGACACTCCGGCTCAGCCGCCAGGCGAACCCCAGAGGGGTAAGGAGCGATTTCGGGGCGTGGATTCGACTTGCTCGTTGGGGAACGATCCCTGCGCCATGGTCGCGAACGTGGTTGAAGAGAAGGGCGAGAGCGATCAGAACCACTGCTTGAAGGAGGAGGATCGGAATCGGCCAAAGGTCGTTCGTGTAGAACGCCCGGACCTTCAAGGCAAGACCGAAGGGCGAGAACAGGGTGAGGGAGCTTTCCTGCAGATCGCCGAAGGCTCTGATGATGTAGGAAACTCCCAGAAAGGACAGGCTTGCGGTGAGGACGCCGGTCGAGGTGGTAAACAGCTGGGCAAGCAGCAGGGTGAGGGCGGCGAAGAAGAATCCCGTATTCCCGATCGTCAGGGCGAAGGTGAATGCGCCACTGAACGTGGTCCCTTCAAGATCGACGATTAGCAGTCCGATAATGCTGAGGATGCTGATGACGGTGTTGACGATGAGGGCGAAGAGGATCGGAGCAATCGTCGGGGTCTTCGAAGCGATCGGTCGGGCGAGGAGCAGTTCCACCCGGCCGAGCTCCTCGTCGGTGCGGGTATGGCGGTTGACGAGGAAGATGTTCATCACCGCGATCGCGATCAGATACCACAGAAGAGTCTCCTGACTCATCACGATCGCCTGGCTGATCGAATCGAGTCCGTAGATCGGTCCCATCATCGCCACCATCGCTGGATTCTGCATCGTCCGGGCGAGGGCCAAAGCCTCTTCATTCGTCGAGATCAGGGTCGGGTAGAGGGCGGTGAAAAAGAGAAGTGAGGAAACGATCGAGAGGATCCAGAGGGAGGTCGTGATTCGTTCCCGCCGGGTGATGAAGCGAAGATATCGGTTCATGGCGGGGCGCTCTCATGGAAGAACCGATCAAGATTCGAATGTTCATCGATGGGAACCGTCTCCTCAATGCGGCCCTGTTTGATGATAGAGACCGCGGTAGCAATCCGCTGCACTTCGCTGAGGATGTGCGAAGAAAGGAAGATCGTCTTTCCCTCACCATGCATGGCTTTTATTACCTGCTGGAAGCGCTGTTCCATCAGAGGATCCAACCCGCTGGTCGGCTCATCGAGGATGAACACTTCCGCAGGGGAGGCGAACGCCGCCACCAGGACGACTTTCTGGCGATTTCCCTTTGAGTAGGTCTTGCACTTCTTCGAAGGGTCGAGCTCAAAGAGGTCAAGATAATGATCGATCCGTTTGCGATCAAGACGTTCCCTGCCGATGAGGAGGTCGATCACCTCCCCACCGGTGAAATTCGGCCAGAGATTGACCTCCCCGGGCACATAGGCAAGCCGGGCATGGATCGGGATTCGATCCCGGTACGCATCGAGGCCGAAGATCGATGCCTCGCCCCGAGTGGGTCGGATGATTCCAAGGAGGATTCGGATCATCGTGGTCTTGCCCGCCCCGTTGGGACCGAGAAATCCGTGAATCGTGTTTTCTTCGATCGCCAGGGTCACCCCGTTAAGGGCTTTGGTTTTTCCGAAGTGCTTGGAAACGTCATTGATTGCGATCACTGCCATGGCATTAGAATACCACACAACCGGCCTCTTGCCCACCACTATTCTTGGGCGGTACACTGAGGGTGTGGAGAGGAGGTCGACGATGATTGACGGATTGATTACGGTTGCGGCGCTTTCGCCCGGGCTCAGGGTTGCAGATCCTTCGTTCAACGGCAAAGAGATCGTCGCCGGAATTGAAGAAGCGGCAAAACAGGGTGTTTGCCTTCTCGTACTACCCGAACTTTGCACCACCGGGTCGACGTGCGGGGATCTCTTCTACTCCCAAACCCTCCTCAAAGCGAGCGATGATGCGGTAAGAAAGATTGTCGGCTCTACAACCTCCCTTCAGCTGATCGTCGTCTTCGGAGCGCCCGTCGCCTTCGGATCCAATCTCTATAACGCTTCGATCGTCGCCTATGACGGGCAAATCCATGCGATAGTACCCAAACCCGCCGGCGGCGTCTTCGCTTCATATGAGGGCGAGCCGCTCTCCGTCGAGCTGTTTGATGCGTACACCTACTTCGGCAACGGGATTCGCATCGCCCCGTCGGCGATTCCTCATTTCGTTCTTGCAATCGATGATTTTACGACACCGAGCGGAGCTACGGTGGTCGCTTCCCCGATCAGTGAAGCGGAGCTGATCGGTCGTTCCACCAAACGCCGGCTTCTTGCTCAGGGCTTTACGATTTCCAACACCTGCGCTCTCGTTCAGGCGAACAGCGGAGAAGGGGAGTCGACGACCGATTCCGTCTATCTTGCCGATGCGCTGATCGTCGAACGGGGAAAAATCCTCAGTGAGAGCGGCGGAATGAGCGGAAAGCTCGTAATCGGACAGATCGATCTTCAGGTGCTTGTCCATCAGCGTCGGCTTGAAAAAACCTTCCCCCTCTACGAAGAGGGCTGCCTTGAAATTCCCTGTGATCTGGTTCATGCTCCATCCTCCTTGATTCGCCATATCGACCCGGCGCCGTTCGTTCCCCATGATCCGGTGCGGCTTAAGGAGCGCTGCGAAGAAGTGCTCACCCTCCAAGCCCTCGGCCTGAAGAAACGTCTTGAACATATCGGCATCAAACGGGTGATTCTCGGCCTCTCCGGAGGACTTGATTCAACGGCAGCCCTGCTTGCCGTCATCCGCACGTTTGATGTGATGAGCCTTGACCGCGGAGGCATCATTGCGGTCTCGATGCCGGGGTTCGGAACAACAAGCCGGACGAAATCGAACGCTCATGCCTTGGCGGAAGCGCTCGGAGTCACGTTCTTCACGATCCCGATCGAACAGGCGGTGGTGCAGCACTTCAAGGATATCGATCATGATCCGACGGTGTTGGACATCACCTATGAAAACGCCCAGGCGCGGGAGCGAACACAGGTTTTGATGGATCTGGCCAACAAACACGGGGCCTTGGTCATCGGCACCGGAGATCTTTCCGAGCTTGCCCTCGGGTGGACGACGTACAACGGTGACCATATGTCGATGTATGCGATCAACAGCTCGGTGCCGAAGACTCTGCTCAGGCCGATTCTTGCCCATGAAGCGAACGAAGCCGATGAAGATCTTCAGGCTGTTTTGCTGGACATCCTTGCCACTCCGGTCAGTCCCGAGCTTCTTCCCCCGTCCGGGGACGGGGCGATCAGTCAGAAAACGGAAGCGGTGATCGGGCCGTATGAGCTCCATGATTTTTTCCTTTACTACACCCTGCGCTGGGGGTTCGGTCCGAAGAGGATCTACCGGTATGCGGTCAAAGCATTCGAGGAATCGTACACCTCATCGGATATACGACATTGGCTCGCCGTGTTCTTCACCCGCTTCATCGCCAATCAATTCAAGCGCTCCGCTTCACCCGACGGACCGGCGGTCGGATCGGTCTCCCTTTCCCCTCGGGCGGGGTTTCAGGCGCCCAGCGATGCTCAAATACAGGTTTGGATTGAAGAAATTGCAGGATTGATGGATTAATTTGTACCCTTTTACTCATATCGTTGTTATATGAGTACGGGAGCAACAATCAGTCATGCGTAAACAAGTGGCGGTCATCTTGACCCTTCTGCTTTTTTTGTCTCTGCCGTTGACCGCGCGAAGTGTGTTCAACCTCAGCCTTGGCTTTGGTGCGACGTACTGCCCCCCGGAAAAGGAGGATTTTTCTTCCGGAATGGGAGATTCCCGGAATTGGATTCTCAGCGGTGAGTTGAACGGACGGCTTTTTTTTCTCCAGGCTCAAGCGACGGTGATGCTTACGAAGAGTGAAGAGGACACGCAGGCGCTCAAGGCGATCGCCCTTGTGGGGTTGAATCTTCCGGTGGTCGGCTCGTGGATGGTGATGGAGCTCAGTGGGGGAGTGGGTGTGACGTACGTCCCGCAGAACCCCGGGGTCGTGAAACCCTACTATGCGTTGTACGGCGGAAAGAAGGCGGCGGTCGAGGAGATTCCGTTCCTTGATGCGGTGCTTCAGAGTCCGATCCATCTGCAGATGGGAATCGGGACCGACTTCGGACCGTTGGGACTGAGGGCCCGGTACGTGGTCGAATCGAATCAGACGATTGAATCGGTAATGGCAAAAGGCAGGTGGTGGGAAATGTTTGTTCCGAATAGCGGATGTTTTTCTCTTGCTGTCCTTTTGAAGATGAGTTAAATTTTACACACGAAGCTTATAAATAGACAGTGTGTAGCAGAAAGAGGTGACAGAATGAAAAAAGCATGGATTCTTTTGATTGTGTTGGCGGTTCTCGTTCCGGCGGCGGTGAGCGCATCGCCATTCGGGTTGAGTCTCGGTGTGACGGCACTCTACAGCGACACGTTCGGACAGATTTCCACCGCAATGGAAGCGGGGAACTATGACGGATTCGCCAACATCGACAACTATCGCTTTGGAGCGGATTTGCGGATCAAGCTTCTGCTCGCCGAGATCGACGCGGTGGCGATGTTCGGTTCCGAGGCAGGTGCGACGAACATTTCCATGTTGACCACCGCCGGTCTCTCCTTCGACCTGTTCAACCTGGTTCGGATCGGAGCCGGTGTCGGTCCGCGCTTCACCGTCAACATCGAATCCGACGGGACGATGTGGGTAAAAGACTCCAATGGCACCAAGGTCGATCTTGAGAATGCCGGCGAAGCGTTCCTGAAGAGTCCCTTGGCATACCGCCTCACCGCTGATCTGAAGCTTGGAAAGATTCTTGTCGGATTGAACTACACGCTGGATACGAACTATACCTTTGAAGAGTGGCAGAAGTTCGAGAACATCTTCAACGCTCCATTCGACAATGGGTATATGGGCGTTTCCGTCCTCTTCTCCTTCTTCTAACAGAGTGTTCGCATCTCCTTGCTCAGGCCCGTGAAAACGGGCCTGTTTCGGTGCAACAGGACTCGCAAGTGTGGTATAGTGGTTCAAGGAGTTCCACATGGCCAGAAAAGGTTTTTTTTCTTCCCTGCTTTCCTCTTTGGGTGTCGCGGTGATTTCATTCTTCATCCTCTATTTTTTCTTTCCGAATATCAGTAATCCTTATTTGGGAGTTGCTTTTAAGAAGCCGACGGAGATCGTCGATCAGGAAAGTCCATCACGGCTGCGTCAATTGTTTGATCAAGCCACCTCTTGGTTGCCGTTTCGATGACCGCTTGCTCATTGACTTTTTTAGGGACCGGAACCAGTCATGGGATTCCGGTCATAGGGTGTACATGTCCGGTATGCACCTCGAGCGACGAGCGGGATACGCGTCTGCGCTCAAGCGTATTGATTGAAGATGAAAACCATGCGCTGGTCATCGATACCGGACCGGAGTTTCGACTTCAAGCGCTGAAACACAAGATTGCTCGTCTGGATGCGGTCTTTTATACCCACGACCATGCCGATCATATCAACGGAATCGATGATTTGCGTTCCTTCAGCAGACACGGTCCGCTGCGGGTCTATGCGAGCAGGAACGTGGTGGAAACGATCCGTGTTCGTTTTTCCTATGCGCTTGACGCGGATGTCGTTGCCGGAGGACGGCCTCATCTGCTGCTGACCGTCATAAAGCCGTATGAAACCGTTGCAGTGGGGACGATGAACGTAACGGCCCTTCCGATTCTTCACGGCGGTGATGAGATTTTTGCCTATCGAATCGGTTCGCTCGGGTACGTAACCGACTGTAGTGAAGTTCCCCAAAAGAGTGTAGAATATTTGCGGGGTCTTGATACGCTTGTCGTGGATGCGTTGAGGCGCTTTCCCCACCCATCCCATTTCAGCCTCTTTGAGGCGTTGGGGTTGATCAGTCATGTGGGACCGAAGCACGCCTATCTTACGCACCTCAGTCACGGCTTTGCCCATCAGGAGTTGGAGGAGGAGCTTCCTCCTTCGGTGCATGTCGCCTATGATGGGTTGGTCATCCCCATTGGAGGGGAAAATGAAAAAGAAAAAGAGCTTTATCATTGACGGATACGGGTTGATCTATCGCTCTTATTACGGTCTTGGGAGGATGCTCTCTTCAAATGGGGAGAACATCAGCGCCGTCTACGGGTTTTTTACAACCCTCCTGAAGCTGATTCGGGAGGAGGAGATCGATTACATCTCCGTTGCGATGGACAGCGCCGGACCGACGTTTCGTCATGAACTCTATGAAGCGTACAAAGCGAATCGTGATGCCGCTCCGGAAGATCTTCACTCTCAGGTGCCCCATATCGAGGCGATTCTCAAAGCCCTCGGCATCCCCGTCCTCGAACATGCCGGCTGGGAGGCGGATGACATTATCGCCTCGCTTGCTCACGAAGCGACAAAGGATGGAATCCATACGGTGATGTTCACCGGTGATAAAGACCTGCTTCAACTGATTACCGATGATGTCTCAGCTCTCAGACCCGCCCGAAAAGGAGAGTCGTTCTACCGACCGATGGGAAAAACCGAGGTCAAAGAGGAGTTCGGGGTCTCCGTTGAACAGATCATCGACTACCTCGCCCTGATCGGGGACAGCTCGGACAACATCCCCGGGGTAAGGGGAATCGGGCCGAAGGGTGCGGCGAAGCTTCTTGAGGAGTATACGACCCTTGAAGGAGTGTATGAGGCGCTCGAAGAACAGACTTCGACAATGAGGAAGCGGCTCGAAGAGAACAAAGAAGCCGCTCTCCTCAGCAGAAGGTTGGTAATCCTCGATTCCACGCTCTATCAAGAGGGAGGAATCGATTGGGAGGACTATCGAGTCGATCGGATCGATTGGGCGAATTCAATTCCCCTGTTTCAAGAGCTCGGCATGCGAACGATTGTTGGGGAACTGGAACGCCTCAGCGGTGAAAAAGCCTTAAAGCCGCTTGAAAAGCCGAAGAAAGATCGACGAACGTATCGGGGGGTAACGGATCTTGGCGAGCTGAAGAGCCTCTTTGAGAGCGCTGTCAAAAGCGGGGGAATCATCGCCTTCGATCTTGAAACCGACACGGTCGTCGAACTGGATGCGACGATCATCGGCTTCTCGTTCGCTTGGGAAGCGTATACGGCGTATTATGTTCCCCTTGTTCATCAAGGCAAAACGCTCGTTGACGAAGGTGGTGTGAAAAGCCTTCTTCGAACGTACCTTGAAGAGGGAAGGTTGAAGGTCGTCGGACAGAACATCAAGTTCGATTACAAGGTCCTCAAGGTACGGTGGAACATCACGATCAGGCACATCCATGCAGATACGATGGTCGCCGCCTGGCTGCTGGATGCGGCCTCGACGTTGAATATGGATTTTTTGGCGCTCCGCTATCTGGGCGTTGAAACTCTTCGCTATACCGACATCGTACCCAAAGACAAGACCCTTGCGGAGATCGATTATGAGAAGGCGCTCTTCTACGCAGCCGAGGATGCCGACATCACCCTCCGGCTGTGGCAGAGCTTTGAAGAGCTTCTAAGCGAGGCCGGTCTCCTCGATCTCCTCCGCACCCTTGAGCTTCCGATTCTGAGGATCATCGCCCACATGGAGCTGGAGGGGATCTTCCTTGACGAAGGGGTCATCG
>SHOI01000006.1:17732-19849 GCA_004294855.1 Sphaerochaeta sp.
TTCGTCGAAGAGACGAAGACCCGGGCCCGGAAGGAGGAAGTCGTCCACACCCTGTCGGGGCGCCGTCGACCGGTCGGGGAGATCAACAGCCGAAACGCCGTGGAGCGGGCCCGGGCGGAGCGGATCGCGGTCAACACGATTATCCAGGGCAGCGCCGCCGATATCATGAAACAAGCGATGATCCGGGTCGACCGGATGATGAGGGAGCGCAGGCTCTTAAGTGCACTGATTCTCCAGATCCACGACGAACTGGTCTTCGAAGTCCCGCTTGATGAGGTCGAAGAGATGAAAGTCCTGGTCAAGGAAGCGATGGAAGGGGCGGTAACGTTGAGCATACCCTTGAACGTCTCGATCAGTGTCGGATCGAACTGGGGTGAGCTGTGAAGCCGGTCGTCATAGGGATCACCGGCAAAGCGTGCGCCGGAAAGAATCAATACGCCAAAGCATTTGAAGAGCTGGGCGCTCGATTGATTGACGTCGATCGCCTCGGGCACCAGGCTCTCGAGGCCAATAAGGATCGAATCATTGCCGAGTTCGGCGACTCCGTCGCAGATCGGGGAGAGATCGATCGAAAAGCGCTCGGAGCGATCGTTTTTTCCGATCCTTCAAAGCTCAAAGCGCTGGAAAAGATCAGTCATCCATGGATGGTTGCTCGGATTGAACGGATTCTCGCTGAAGAAACGGCGGAAGTCATCGTTTTGAATGCAGCGTTGCTGAACCGAATGGGCCTCGATCGGTTGTGTTCCCATATTTTGTTCATCGCTGCTCCGCGGTGCCTCCGCTTTCGGCGGTGTAAAGCCCGCGACGGTCTTTCATGGAGACAATTCCTGAAGCGGGAGGCCAGTCAACGCGACATCAGCTATCAATTACTCGACCCAAAAGCAATCCATCACCGACTCTGGAATTGGGGAAGTATGGAGATAATTCATCGACAAGTACAAAGGTGTTGTGGTAGAATTGGGGTTAAGCGTTGTAGCAGGAACTAAATGAGGATTAGAGATGAAGAAGTCAATAGCAATTATGTTACTGGTAGCAACCTCCGTTGTGGCAATCGCCGTGGGCATAGGAATCTGGTATACTCGTCCCTCCGCTCCTCTTGCCATCATTGAGGAAGCAAAAGCTCGGCAAAGGCAGCCACTCTTGGAAGTAACTCCTCCTCAGCGCGCCGAAGTAGTTCCACTGCCTCCTGACTATCAACCGTTAATTGACGAATTGCTTCCGCTTCTGCAGGATGAATTGACTCAGTCGAAAGCCCTCTCGCTTGAGCAGCAGGCATATGTTGACCAAGCCGTTGAAAATCTTCGCCGTGAATTGCTTCAGTCGATTGACAGTCAGGCGAATCGAACCTATGTCGATCAGCAGATCACCTCCTTGAAGAATGAGCTCACCACCTCGCTTGGACGTTTGGAGGAGAAGCAGGTCGATCGTCGGGCGATCATCGATTCGATCACCGCCGATGATCTGCGCCCGGCATTCAGCGTCTTTCGGGATGAACTCTTGAACCAGGTTCGCTCTGAGCAACCGCGAACAACCGTCGTGATGACCGGTGAGGTTGACGAAGAGCTTCTGTTTAAGAATCTCGCTTGGGAGATAGAAAACAATCTTGACTTCTATGCTTCCTACGCTCGCGATGCGATTCTTTCCACGATTGACGATGATCATATGATCGCTCTCTATGAGAGTCATCGCCCCATGCTTCTTGCAGACTTGGCGGCGAGCTTGCCGGCTCCCATGACCGTGATTGCCGCTGAACCGATTACCGGCGAGCAGGTGCTCAGCGAGCTGACCCGGGAGATTGAGAACAACAAGGAATTTTATGCAACCTACGCCCGTGACGCGATCCTCGATACGATCGGTGAGGATGATCTCTTCTCTTACTATAACCGCTACCGTCCGCTTCTCCTTGGGGATCTTTACCAGGGAATCAAGGATGAAGCGAAAGTCGAAATCGCCGATTATGCCGATATCATTGAGCAGATGGAGGCCAACCGCGAGTACTACCTTGCTCAGGACCGGAAGGCGCTGCCCGGCGTCCTAACCGAGGCGGATATCCTGCCGCTGTATGCCACCTACCGTGATGATCTTGCCGAGGATCTCTTTACCCTTCTCGGCGAGGA
>SHOI01000006.1:19949-37793 GCA_004294855.1 Sphaerochaeta sp.
AATAAGGACGCCTATGCCGTCCGGGCTCGGGATGCGATTCTGGAGACGATCAGCGATGATGACCTCATCGCTTACTATATGCAGTATCGGCCGGCATTGGTGGCGGACTTGGCGGAAGAGCTGCCTGCAGCTCGAGCCGCTCTTGACCGGGAGCAAATCTTGGATGATCTGTATGCCGAGATTGAAACCAATAAACCGCTTTATGCTGCCTATGTCCGAGACGCCTTGCTTGAAACGATGATCGGTGATCCCGAGTTCGATCAGGTGTATGAAGAAAACCGGGTTGACATCGATGCCGTCCTCCTGGCCCTTGGCGAAGAGATCGAGAACAACAAGAAGTTTTATGCAACGTATGTCCGAAATGCCCTCCTTGATACGATCAGCGGGGAAGAGCTTGTCAACCTCTATCTGAACTACCGCGATGCATTGATCGAAGTGGGCGTCGAGCTGGATGCGAATCAGATCATGGGAATCCTTACCAACGAGATCGAGAGCAACCGGGAAGCATACGCAACATGGGCTCGAAAAGCGATCATTGACACGATGAGTGACGAGGAGCTGATCTCCTACTACCTTCACTATCGTCCTGAGCTGCTTGAGGATATCTACCAAGGGCTGAAAGATCGCTTTGCCATGGCATCTCCGGCGCCCGTCCCGCCAAGCCCGTCGCCGGCGGTCCAGCGGACGGTCATCCTCCAAGAGGCAGTGGAAGAAGAGGTTGCACCTCCGGTGGTCGTCCCGCCGAGCCCGTCGCCGGCGATCCAGCGGACGGTCATCCTCCAAGAGGTAGTGGAAGAAGAGGCTGCACCTCCGGTGGTCGTCGAGGAGAAACCGGCGCCCCCCGCTCCCCGAGTGCCCGTTCCGCCAAGCGTTACGACCAAGCCGACGACCGTTCCCTATGAGATGACCCCCGCCGAATATGAGACGCTTCGGCAGGAGAAACGGAATGAAGCGCTTGACGAGATATTGAAAAAGATCGGCTAATCCGCCGGATAGGAACGATGTCCGCCATATGGAGTCCTGAAAATCAGGGCTCCATCTTTCTTTTCCTCAACGTAGGAGTTTACCAGCGGAACTTTTCCACCGCCTTTGGGAAGATCGAGCGCGTAGAGCGGCATCGCCAAGCCGGAAAGGCGTTTTCGAAGCTCCGCCTCCAACTTCATTCCATCTTCGATCGAAACCCTCAGATGAGCGGTTCCACTGACCAGATCTCCTTGAAAGAGGTAATAGGGTTTGATCCGGTTCGCTAAAAGGGTATTGCAGAGCTCCTTGAGGGTATCAGCATCATCATTGACCCCTTTCAGCAACACGGTTTGATTCATTGCCGGAATTCCGTTGTCGATGAAAAGAGCGGTCGCCCGGAGCGCCTCCTTCGTCAGTTCCCGAACATGGTTGAACTGGGTCATCAGAAAGAACGGGGCGGTATCAAACGTTTTGAGCATGGCGATCAACGCCGGGGTGATCCGTTCTGCTCTGGCGGCAGGAGCCCGAGAACAGAGGCGAATAATCAGATCGGGTCGTCTTGACCGAAACGCTCCGATCATCGTTTCCAATTGGACGTCATTGAGGGTGAAGAGATCCCCTCCGGTGAAAAGGAGTTCGGTGATTTCAGGATGCTTTTCAACATAGCGAGCCGCTTGTTCAATCTCCTCTTCGTTTGCAGGACCTTGGAATGTTCCGGTGAAGCGCCTGCGGAAGCAGTGGCGGCAGTGGATAAAACAAAGGTCGGTGGTGAGGAACGCCGCCCGATTGGGATAGCGATGGATCAGCCGGGCGGTGGCTGCGTGCCGTTTTTCCGCCAAGGGATCAAGGGTTTCTCCCCCCGATTCGGCATGCTCGAAGACGGTCGGAACGACCTGACGGCGAATCGGATCGGAGGGGTCATCGGGATTGATCAGTTTAAAAAAGGAGGAGGGGATTTTTATGGGCAGGAGGGTGCCGTCGCTTTCGTCAAAGCCTTTTTCTTCTTCGCTTAACGTGAGCTTTGAAGCCAAGGCGGACAGGGATGTTATAGAAGCGTCTCGATTCATGTCTATGGTGTACTTGAAAGAATCGCTTTGGTCTAGGGGTGACCGGTCGCCTACATTTGCCGATCCATGATACAATGGGCGCAATGAGGAGGGCGTTATGGCCAAACAAAAGAAGGGTTTGAAGGGATATTACCTCACGACGTTTTTGATCGGACTCGGGTTTTTCACGATGGGGTTGATGGATCCCCTCTATGATACCTATGTTCCCATCTTTCTTTCCCGCTTCGTGGAATCCAAGACGCTCATCGGAGCGATCATGACGTTCGACAACATTCTGGCGATCTTTCTGATTCCGATTTTCAGTGCTCTCAGCGACCGGGTGCGCACCCCGATCGGGCGAAGGATGCCGTTCATCGTCGTCTGTCTGCCGGTCAGCGCGGTGGCGTTCGGCCTGATTCCGTTCAGCGCCCTTTCCAGCATCTGGTTCCTGATCATCCTGCTCTTCATTCTCAACCTCTTCAAGCAGGCGGTTCGGGGACCGGTCGTCGCGCTGATGCCCGACATGATCCCGGCGGATCTGAGAAGTGAAGCAAACGGCGTGATCAATACGATGGGCGGGATCGCCGCGATCGTGGGAACGGTCGGCCTGGCCCGCCTGATGGATGTACCCATCAACCTTCCCGGACGCGGGTCGACGAAGGATATCCTCGCGTTCCCGATCTCCGGAATCTTGGTGATCATCGCGACCCTCCTCCTCTTCTTCTTCGTGAAGGAGAAGAATGCGGTCGCCCACGATGAGAGCGAGAGGCGGGAGCCGATTCTTTCAAGCCTGAAAGCGGTCTTCGCCGAAGAGGACAAGAGCGCCCGGGCGATCCTGTTCAGCCTGCTCTTCTGGTTCATCGGGTACCAGGGAATCTTGCCGTTTGTCGGCTTATACTCCACCTCGATCCTTGAGACCTCATCGGGAACTGCGTCGCTCGCAGCGGGAATGGTCGGCATCGCTTATGCGATCTTTGCAATCCCCTCGGGAATCGTCGCCCACAGGATCGGTCGAAAGAAGACGATCCGCTTCGCCCTTGGGGTGCTGATCGTCCTGCTGCTCCTCATCTTCTTCCATGATCCGCTTACATCCGCCATGGGGAAAGCGTTCCGCCAATATACGTTCTGGGCGCTGCTCTTCTGCTTTGGAATCTTCTGGGTTTCGATCGTGACGAACTCCTTCCCGATGCTTTGGCAGATGTCCACCTACCGGACGGTAGGAATCTACACCGGGCTCTACTATTTCTTCAGCCAGCTCGCCTCGATCATCAGTCCGCCGTTGACCGGCGCCTGTATAGACATCTTCGGGTTTCGATCGATCTTCGTTTTCGGGTCCGCTGCGATGGGAATCGCATTCTTCATCATGCGAAACGTCCAAGGCGGCGAACCGGAGGATCGGAAGTCAGAAGAGATGAGTAAATAGGATATTACATCCCAATATGATCAGGAGCACGCCGCCGAGCCGCTCTGCATGCTCGGAAAGGCATGTTCCCATTGTTTTCCCCAGATAGAGCGCAAGCAGACATAGGGTGAAAGTGATGACTCCGATCATCGACATGGCTTGAACGAGGTTGATCTTCAGGATGGCGAACGTGATCCCGACCACGAACGCATCGATGCTTGTTGCAATCGATAGGAGCAGAATTTCACCTTTGAAGGACTCTTTGGCGGAATGGCACTCTTTCTCAGCGTACGATCTGTAGAGGGTGATTCCACCGAGGCAGACCAACAAGACAAATGCGATCCAGTGGTCGACCCGTTCCACGAAGCTTCCGAAGAGTGAACCGAGTCCGAATCCAAACAGGGGCATCAGGGCTTGGAAGAAACCAAAGCTGAAGGCAATCGGAAATGCACGTGAGAAGGAGCAGCGTTTCATCGAAAGCCCTTTACATAAGGAAACCGCTACCGCATCCATCGACAACGAGACGGAGACGAAGAGGAGTTGGACAGTGTTCATACAGGCCAGTATAGGGATGATTGCATCCCCTATCAAGGAGAAGGGTAAAAATTCAGGTTCGATAAAGGGAAGAGAACTCCGCGGACGATCGAAAGCTACTCTCTGGATTCCACGATGGTTTTATCGCCAAAATACTGACTCAGGATCAAGACCAGAGCGCTGCCGGCAAGGATCCCATCGGCGATTCCGGCCGGGAGCATGAACATCATCAGGATCATCGTGGTGACACAGTTGATCACCGACAGGGCTAACCCCCACATCCTGTTTTTCAGCAATCCGATCGCTCCGATGAGTCTCAACACCCCATAGATCACCCCCATGATGACCATCATGGCGAGATTGTCCTGAAAGTATTGCAGCTTGAATGAAAAATACTTCCCCGTTTCGATCCCGGTTCTGCCGGTGGTCGACGGAAGGAGGAACATGAACAGCCCGGCGAGCTCCATAAGCCCGCCGTGGATGATCATCAAGATCGCTGCCGCTCTGTATTTTCTCATGGTGCGGGAATCAGTCGTTGACCCGTTCGAGGTACTCGCGGGTTTCGGTGTTCACCCGAATCTTTTCACCCTGCTTGATGAAGATCGGGACTCGGACGCTCAGGCCGGTCTCCGTGGTTACGTACTTGGTCGCCCCTTGGACCGTATCGCCTTTCACCGCTTCCTCCGCTTCGGCGACGAGGTAGACGACTTTCGCCGGGATGATGATATCAAGCAGCTCCGCTTCCCAGAACGTACAGCGATAGACTTCTCCATCCTGCATCAGAAGTTCATACTCCGGAAAGGAGCTCATCGGGACTTCAAGTTGCTCGAACGTATCGGTGAGCATGAGGTGGAAGTGTTCTCCGTCGTTGTACAGGTATTGGCAGTCGCGGTCGGCAACCGTGATGTCTTCGACGTTGTCCTGGGTTTTCATTGTTTCTTGGAGAACCTGTCCGGTAGCCGGGCTTTTCAGCTTCACCCGAACGAACGCCGAACCCTTTCCGGGGTTTACGAACTCACGCTCGACTACGACAAAGGGTTGGCCTTTGATCAGCAATGCGGTCCCTTTTTCAATTTGACCTGCTTTAATCATATGTATTCCTCATCATGGTAAAGATTCCTGTTGCCGGCGCTCAGGATAGCAGAAAGGGGAAAAAGAATCACCCCCTCCAGCGAAGAGCGACCCATCATTCCCATCAGCAGGCGGTCGAGGCCCAAGGCGACGCCGCTGACCTTTCCGATCCCGGCGAAGGTTTTGGCAAGCGTCGGGTCGACATCGGCGATGACGCCGCCGCTGATCTCCCTGGTTTGAATCAGACGGGCATACTCATCCCGGTAATAGGCTTCGATCTTTTGTTCATCCGACTCCTCATAATAACAGTTGGCCAGCTCCATCCCCATTCCGTACAGCTCCCAACGCCTTCGATAGGCTCCGTTTACCTGAGCCAGACACTCGATCTGACGGGGATAGTCGTACAGCACAAGGGGCCGCCCCTGAGGGAGGTTCGGTTCGACGAACGTCAGGAAGATCCGATTGAACGTCTCTTCCCAGCTTTCCGGCTCATCGGGGACGGAGAGCCCGAGACGAAGGGCTTCCTGTCTGAGGAGAGGTTGGCGCTGGGTCTTCTCAAGGTCGAAGCCGGCGTATCGTTTCGTCGCTTCGGCGACGCTCATCCTCCTGAAGGGGGGCTGAAGCCTCTTTGGAATCTCCAATGCACGAAAGAGCTCTTCCGTCAGAAGAATCGAATCCTCTTCATCGAAGCCGACCGAGTAATACTCCAGCATGGAAAATTCGATATTATGGATTCTTCCCAATTGCTCGCTGTTTCTGAAACAGTGGCTGATCTGGTAGATCGACCCGAAGCCCATCGCAAGCAATTGCTTCATGTAGATCTCCGGCGAGGGAAGGAGATAGAGATACCGTGAAGGAAGAAAGGGGTTCCTGAACCGGGTTGCGAAGTTCTCGATCGTGGATTCGGGAATAATGGTCGGAGAGAGGATTGGGGTATCCACTTCAAGGTAATCCCGTTCATGGAAAAAGGAGCGGATTGCGTGATAGGTCCGGGATCGAAAGAGGGCGGCTTCCTGCATGCAAACATTGTACCGATCTGAGCTCTTCTGTTGCAAGCTCCCGGTGCAAAAGGATATACTCGGCGCATGAGTCGATATCGAACCGATGACATCATCTATGCTCTCGCCACCCCGTGGGGAAGCGCCGCCCTAGCGATCATTCGCATCAGCGGCAGCGGCTCGCACGCCCTGCTGGCTCCATATTTCAGTAAGAGCGAAGCCCTCCGTTCGGCAAAAAACGCTACGTTGTTGCATGGCTATCTTTGTGACCAGGAGGGTAGACGGATTGATGAGGTCGTCCTGGCGGTGAATACAAAGGGCCATGGATACACCCTCGAGGAAGCGGTCGAGATCACCTGCCACGGATCGCTCAGCGTGATCACCGAGCTGCTCGACCTTCTCTCCTCGATCGGAATGCGGAGCGCTGAACCCGGGGAGTTCACCTTCCGCGCCTTTCTTTCAGGGAGGATAGACCTCACCCAGGCCGAGGCGGTCCATGAACTGGTCGAGGCGCAAAGCCCGGTTGCCCGCGCTCATGCGCTCGCCCGCTTGGACGGCGGATTGAAAGAAAAGCTCAACGGGATGAAGAATACCCTTCTGGCCCTGCTCGCACCGGTGGAAGTGCAGCTCGACTACAGTGAAGATGAGCTCGACGAGTTCGTCTTTCCCGATGAGCTGCTTGATTCGCTACTTGATGACCTTGGGCGTCTCCTGGCGAGCTATGCGATCGGAACCCTCTATAAGAGCGGAGCCCGGATCGTTCTGGCCGGAGCGACGAACGTCGGGAAAAGCTCCCTGTTCAATCTCCTGCTCAAGGAAGAGCGCTCGATCGTCAGCCCGGTCCGCGGCACGACGCGCGATTACATTGAAGCGGATCTCCTCTTGGAGGGAATTCCGATCCGACTCTACGACACCGCCGGCCTCAGGGAGAGCGGCGATGAGATCGAGCGCGAAGGAATCCGCAGGAGCGAGCATTTAATCGGAGGGGCGGATCTGGTGATCCATCTCCTTGATTCGACGGAGGAGGATGTGGATCGGGCCTTTGATGGGCGAACGATCGTGGTGTACAACAAAGCGGACTTGCGCCGTCCCCCTGAGGGAGTGCTGGCGATCAGCGCCGCTACGGGTGAGGGAATCGGCGATCTGCTTTCCGAAGTCGCAAGGCGGCTCAAGCGCGGGGTCGAAGGAGTTGATGAAAGCAGGATCGTGATCCAGTCAAAGCGGCAGGCGGATGCTCTTTTGGCCGCCGAAGCCGCCCTGAAGGGGGTGAAGGAGGATCTTCAGGCCGCACTTCCTCTGGATATCGTGGCGGTCGGCCTGAACGAGGCGCTGCACCACTTGGGCCTCATCACCGGAGAGGTGACTCCCAATGATATTCTGGAGTCGATTTTCTCCAATTTCTGTGTAGGTAAATAAGATGGATTATCGTGCATTGGTCGTAGGCGGCGGGCACGCCGGTATCGAAGCCGGCTTGGCTCTCAGCCGAATCGGGTTCAAGACTCTCCTGATAACGCAGAATCTCGATGCGATCGGCCGCCTCAGCTGCAACCCGGCGATCGGGGGGCTTTCGAAGGGAAACATCGTCCGCGAGGTGGATGCTCTCGGCGGTGAGATGGCGCATCTGATCGATCGTTCGATGATCCAGTTCCGGATCCTGAACCGCAAGCGCGGTCCGGCAGTCCAAGCCCCGCGGGCTCAGGCGGACAAGTACACCTACGCCCGCCTCGCCAAGGAGATCCTTGAAGGGCAGGCGAACCTTGAGATCTTCATGGACACCGTCGTCGATCTGATCATCGAACGAAACAGGATCGTCGGGGTGAAGACCAAGCGTTGCCATGAAATCTCCGCCGAGGTGGTGGTTCTCACCACCGGGACGTTCATGGAAGGACGGATTTTTATCGGCGAGTATGATGCCCCCGAGGGACGGCTGGAAGAACCGGCGGCGATCGGGCTCGGAACCGCCCTGCGAAAGAAAGGGTTTCCCGTGGGGCGGCTGAAGACCGGAACCCCCGCCCGGGTTCGCAAGTCCTCGGTCGATCTTGATCGGCTTGAGGTTCAGGAGGGGGATGAGGAGCCGATGAGCTTCAGCTTCGATTACGACGGTGTGGATCGACCATCCGTTCCCTGCCACATCACCTGGACGAATGAGACGACCCACCGGATCATAACGGAGAACATCCACCGCTCTCCGCTGTATGGGGGAAAGATCGTGGGGCAGGGCCCCCGGTACTGTCCCTCGATCGAAGACAAGGTGGTTCGTTTTCCCGACCGGGATCGTCATCAGATTTTCATTGAGCCGGAAGGACTCGGAACCGAAGAGCTGTACCTTAACGGCATCTCCTCATCCCTGCCGGAGGATGTCCAGAGTGCGTTCATTCATACGATCGAAGGGCTGGAGAAAGCTCAAATCATGCGCCCCGGCTACGCGGTCGAGTACGATTACATCGACCCTCAAGCCCTCTTTCCCTCCCTGGAGAGCAAGCTTGTTGAAAATCTTTTCATCGCCGGGCAAACCAACGGGACGAGCGGGTATGAGGAAGCGGCGTGCCAGGGCCTGATCGCCGGAATCAATGCCGCTCAGAAGCTCAAGGGGGAGAAGCCGCTGATCTTGGGAAGGAATGAGGCATACACCGGCGTGTTGATCGATGATCTCGTTACTCTCGGAACGGAGGAGCCCTATCGGATGTTCACCAGCAGGGCGGAGTATCGCCTCAATCTCCGCCATGACAACGCCGACCAGCGCCTTACCCAAAAAGGGTATGACGTGGGGCTCCGGACGGAGGAACATCTACAGCGGCTTCGAGAGAAGGTAAGTCGGATCGAGAGCGTGAAGGATCTGCTTCGAATACACCGCTATCGGGAGAAGAGCGCGTTTGATGCTCTCAAGATGCCGGAGGTCACGATCGAAGAGCTTGCCGAGTCGATTCCCGAACTGGGCGCCTTTCCTCCATCGATCCGATATCAGGTCGAGCTTGATGTGAAGTATGACGGGTATATCAAGCGCCAAGAGCGGCAGATTAACCGCTTCGAGCGCTTTGAGACGATGACGATTCCTCCGGATCTGGATTATGATACGCTGGAAGGGCTGTCGACGGAAGCACGGCAGAAGCTGAAGCATATTCGTCCGTTGAGCGTCGGACAGGCGACCCGAATCAGCGGAATGCGCTCCAGCGATGCCGCCATCCTCATCATTCACCTCCAAAGGCGGTCAGGCGATGCGTAGATACGATCGTCTGCTTGATGAAGGTCTTGCTCAATTAGGTCTCTTTTTTGACCCAGAGCAGCGTTCACGGCTGGATGCATATATCGCTGAACTTGAGCTGTTCAACCCGGTGTACAAGCTGGTGGGGGCGCAAGGAGAAGAGCTGGTGATCAACCATATTTTCGATTCATTGGCGGGAGTCAAGACGATTGAAGAACTTGCAAAAAGATATGATCACCCTACGCTGGCGGACTTGGGATCGGGAGCTGGCCTGCCGGGCATTCCCCTTGCGATCGCGCTACCGAATCTGGATGTCGTGTTGGTCGAACGGATGGGTCGCCGAGTTGATTTTCTTCGAACCGCATTGGTAGTCACATCCTTGCACCGGCGTGTTACAATTATCGATCGGGATATCAAGGAGTTGAACGAACGCTTTGAAGTTCTTACCTTTCGGGCATTTCGGCCTTTGGTTGAAATTCTTGATTCAGTTGCGCCTCTTCTCCAGGTGGGTGGGGTGGTGGTGGCGTACAAAGGCTTGAGGGCGAACGTTGAAGAAGAACTGAAAGAGGTAAAGCGGAAGGTCACTTCCCGATGGGAGGAGGAGTTGATCGATCTGGATGTTCCGTTTCTGGAACGGAGTCGAATGCTTTGCCTCTTGCACAAGATTTGATAGGATGGAAGGGTATGAAAAAGAAAGCGGGTGTAAAAAAAACAAGGGGAGCGATCATCGCTGCGCTGGCGGCCTTCATCTGGGCCGGTATCCTTGTGCTTCCGAGCTTCGGCATTGAGCTTCCATTCATGGAAATGATCTTCTTCCTCTTCTCCTTCTCGACGGGGGACAATCCTCTTTGGCTTTTGCCCTCAGCTCTGTTTTTCCTTGTTGCAAGCATCATCCTCATTGTGAATCGGAAACGTCCGATCGTGCTTGCGTTCCAACTGTTTTATTCCGCCCTTGTCGCTTATACGCTCCATAGCCTGAGTCACATTCTTCAGGATAGTCCATGGCCGATCTTCCGAACCTATCTGCTTGAGCGTACGGAGGGCGTTCGAAGCGCCTCATTTACTCTGGTGGTGTTCTTCATCGGCGAGATCCTGCTTCTCATCATCATCGTGCTGATCAGTGATGCGATCAGGCATCGAAGGCGTGCCCGTCAGGAAGAGGAGCGGGTCGACGAGCCGGTAGAGACGGAAACCGTTACGTTCGTGCCCAAGGCGAGGGCCGAGTTCCCGAATGTTGACGATCTTCCCGAGTATGTGGACCGTACTCCGCCGCCTCCGAAACCCAAACGGGAGAAAGCACCGGCGGCGGAGGAGATCAGCGGGGAGAACACGGTGAGCCTGGCGATGTTCCGTCGTCTTTCCGAAGAGGTGAAGAAGCGGGAAGAACAACAGAACAAACCGTCTATCCCGTCACCGGCCAAGGGGAAGAGCAGGAGCCGGGTCGATGAGAAGCAGGGGGCTAAAGAGCTTCCGGGCCTGATGCTCGCCGCCGTGAAACGGATGGAAGAACGGAAAGAGGAAAAAGTCGTCGAGGAAAAGCCCCGTTCCTTTTTCGCCCGCCACAGCGAACCCTCGACCTTGGAGATCGAAGAAAAAGTTCCTTCACCACCCCCGCCTCCTCGAATGCCTCAACCGGAAGAGCCGGCGTCTGCGGCTCCTCCCGTCGTGGAGCATTCGGAAAACCGGGTCAGCGTCAAGATTCCTCCTCAGGTCGAGCAACCGGAACTCTTCGATGAGGATGATCCCTTGGAGAGCAGCAGGGGAATAGGGGGCTTGGATGCTTCAGCGCTCATCTCCAAGCCCAAGATCGGATATCGCTTTCCCAGTGAGTCGATCCTCCGTACCTATGAGAAGATCGGGGATGTGATTGATGAACACACACTCCGTCAAGGGCAGTTGCTTGTTGAAACCCTCCTTCAGTTCAATATCCAGGTAGATGTAACCAAGATCGTCCGCGGTCCGACCGTAACGATGTTCGAAGTGCTTCCCGCTCCGGGAATTCGAGTCGGATCGATCGTGAGTCTCAGCGACAACATCGCCCTGGCGCTCGCTGCTACGCAACTGAGAATCGTCGCCCCGATTCCCGGCAAGAGCGCCGTCGGAATTGAAATTCCCAACAAGAAGCGGGATATCATCGGCTTTAAAGAGATGCTCGGCAGCGTCACGGAGAAGATGAAGATTCCGATGATTCTCGGGCGAACCATTCTGGATGAAAAGCGGGTGATCGATCTGAGTTTATCACCCCATCTGTTGATTGCCGGATCGACGGGAAGCGGGAAGAGTGTGTGCATCAACAGTCTGATCTGCACCATCCTCTATAGACGAACTCCCAAAGAGGTGCGGATGATCTTAGTCGATCCCAAGATCGTCGAGCTCAACATCTACAACGGAATTCCTCATTTGCTCACTCCGGTCATTTCCGATGCGAAGCGGACGCTCAAGGCGTTTGATTTCTGTCTCTTCGAGATGGAGCGGCGGTACAATCTGCTCCGGGCGCTGAATGTCCGGAACATCGTCGGCTACAATGAGAAGATCGCAGCGAACAACCTGGCCCGGGAAAAGCTTCCCTACATCATGGTCGTCATCGATGAGTTCGCCGACTTGATGCATACCGTCGGCAAGGAGCTCGAGACCAAGGTGGCCCGCCTCGCTGCGATGAGCCGAGCGGTGGGAATCCATATGGTTCTTGCCACCCAGCGCCCAAGCGCCGATGTGATCACCGGGGTCATCAAGGCGAACATACCTTCTCGGATCTCGTTTGCTGTAACCAGCTTGATCGACAGCCGGATCATCCTCGACGAGATGGGAGCGGAGAAGCTCCTCGGGCGGGGGGACATGCTTTTGCAAACCTCCGATTCGCCCACGATGGAGCGAATCCAAGGAGCGTTCTTAAGCGATGCGGAGGTGGAGGAGATCGTCACCTTTGCAACCGGCCAAGGGGAGCCGGAGTTCATCGATGAGTCGTTCTTCGAGGACGATCCTCCCCCGATCACCGAGAGCAGCGTCGGGCTCAGTGATGCGATCACCGATGAGGAGCTGATGGAACAAGCACTTCAAATCGTGGTGGAACGGAAAGGTGCCAGCGCCTCCTTCCTGCAAAGGCGGTTGAAGATCGGATACAACCGGGCGGCCCGCCTCGTCGAGCAGATGGAAGAAGAAGGGTGGGTCGGACCGGCGAACGGTTCAAAGCCGCGTGAGCTGTTGAGGATCCCCTAAATGTACGCATCGAGAAACGGGGTGATTATCCCCAAGGAAGAGGCGGTCGTGCCGATCACCTCCCGCGAAGTCCAGAGCGGGTTTTACGTGTATGAGTCTTTGCGGGTTCTGGGCGGATTCGTCACCCGCATCAACGACCACCTTGATCGATTGCTCGCCTCCGCAAAAGGAATTCATTTGACCCATCCCTTTACGAAGGAATCGATTCACCGCTGGGTGGACGAGCTCATTGAGGCGGACCACATTGGCGATGCGACCGTTCGAATCACCCTCTACGGAGGAGCGGATCCGGTTCTCTTCATCGTTCCGGTTGAACTTTTGCGCTATCCCGATTCCTATTACCGGGATGGAGTGAAGGCGGTCACCTTCGAAGGAGAGCGGTTGTTTCCCACCCATAAGAGCGGGAGTCTGCTGCTCAACTATGTTGCCCTTGAAGAAGCGAAGCGGTTCGGGGGATTCGAGGCGTTGCTGGTCGATCGGAACGGGCGGGTGCTGGAAGGAACGCGCAGCAACTTCTTCGCATTCTCCAACAATACGCTTCATACGGCGGATGAGGATCTCGTCCTTGGCGGAATCACCCGAAGCGAGGTGCTGCGCTCCGCCCGGGAGCTCGGGTTCACGATCGATCTGAATCCTATCTATCTGGAAGATCTGCTTACCGGCCGATACACCGAAGCGTTCATCTCGGCGACCAGCATGGCGGCGATGCCGCTTCACACGATCGATGACCTTCGTTTTTCCGCTCCCTTTGAACGGACCCGGGCGCTCCACGATTGCGTGCGCGCCCGTCAGTGGCAATAGCGGGAATTGGTGGACAGAGCTTCTCTTTTACTTTATCGTTGAAGGAGGCGCCGGCGCCTGTCTTGTTGTGATTATGTTACTTCTTATAAAGGTGAATGATATACCCTATGAATTTTTCTGAATTACCCCTCCATGAGCAGGTCCTCACCGGTATTGAACGGACCGGCTTTGAACAGTGCACCGATGTCCAGCAGCGGGTGCTTCCGGTAACACTTGCCGGAAAGGACGTGATGGTTCAATCGAAAACCGGCAGCGGAAAGACAGCCATCTACGCCATTACGATTCTCCAAAGCTTTATTACCGCCCAAGCCGACAACAGAGAGGTCAAAGCCCTCATCATCGCTCCGACCCGGGAGCTGGCGGTGCAAATCAAGGCGGATATCGATGAATTGGCCGGCGGCGTGAAGAACTTTCGAGTCGGCTGTTTTTTCGGTGGCGTCGGCTATGCCAAGCAGGATGAATGGATCGAGAAGGGCCTTGACGTCTATGTGGCGACACCCGGGCGCATCTTGGATTATCAAAAGATGAAAAAGGTCGATTTTCGTCAATTCGACATCTTCGTCGTGGATGAAGCGGACCGCCTCTTCGATATGGGCTTCTATCCGGACATCCAAAAAATGTTCAGCTTGCTCCGGCCGGTGAAAGAACGCCAGACGATGCTTTTCAGTGCGACGCTGTCCACAAAGGTTCGTCACCTTGCATGGCAGTTCATGAACGAGCCGAAAGAGATCGAGGTTCAACCCGAGGAGATCACTGTCAAGGAGATTACCCAGGAGCTGTACCACATTTCGAAAGATGAAAAGTTCGGTCTCCTGCTCCAGCTGCTGAAGCAGGATGAGCCCGCCTCCTGCCTGATCTTCACCAACACGAAAGCTCGCTGTGTCGAAGTCTCCAAGCGACTGAGCATGAACGGATATCAGAGCAAATACCTGATGGGCGATCTGCCGCAGCGAAAGCGCCTTGAGATCATCGGGTGGATGAAGAGCGGAAAGCTCCGCTTCCTCGTCGCAACGGATGTCGCTGCGCGGGGTCTTCAGATCGACGACCTCGCTCTGGTGGTCAACTACGATATCCCCGAAGATTACGAAAGCTATGTCCACCGGATCGGCCGGACCGCCCGAGCCGGAAAGAGCGGCAAATCGATCACTCTCGCCGATGAAGAGTACGTCTTCAACCTTGAGGCGATCGAGGAGTTCATCCAGATGAAGATTCCGGTCATCTGGCCGGAGGATCTTCCCGAGGTCGAGGACAAGAGCGCATCCTACACGTTCCGCGATCTGGTTCCGCGGACCGGAGTCCGATCCTCATCGGCGCGCCGTGGGGGCACCCCTTCACCGAGCCGGGGCAGGAAACAGGCGCCCAGGCGCGCCCCGGAACGGAAACAACGCCGCCCGAGGCCGGCCGCACCGCCGAAGCAGCATCCGCCGCGCCGCAGCGCCAAAGCATACGCCGACCTTTCCGCCCTTCCGCTGGAAGAGCGGCTTGCCTACTACAAAAAGGAATATCTTGGGAATCAACAACCGGCGGATGAGCCGGTAAAGAAAACTTCTTCGCCAAAACCGGTTGATGCCAAAGAGGAACAAGCGAAGAAGAAAGGATTCTTTGCCCGATTGTTTGCGAACCGGGGGAAATGATGCTGAAGCGTTTTGTCTCGTACTATCGCCCCTACAAGGGTTTGTTCTTGTTGGATCTGGGGATGGCGGTGCTGTCTTCCATCCTTGCCATTCTGTTCCCTGCGCTGACCCGGCACCTCTTGAGCGTTGAAATACCCGCCGGAAATCTTCGGGCGATGGTGGTGATCTTTATCCTCATGCTTGCAATCTACCTGATCCAGACCGTCAGTCAATATATCCGGATCACTTGGGGGCATATCCTCGGGGTGAAGATGGAAACGGATATGCGTAATGAGCTGTTTGCCCACCTTCAGCGGCTTTCGTTCGGATATTTCGATCGGACCAAGACCGGTCACATGATGAGCCGGATCACCAACGATTTGTTCATTATCGCCGAGGTGGCGCACCATGGCCCTGAGGATTTTCTGATCAGTTTGGCGACGATCGTCGGCTCCTATGTCCTGATGTTCATCTACAGTCCACCGCTTGCGTTGATCAGTCTGATTCCCTTCCCGTTCATGGTGTTTTACGGGTCGTATTTCGGACGCAAGATGCGGGCGACGTTCCGCAGGGTCCGCTCGACCGTCGCCGATGTGAACAGCAACGTGGAGAACTCGCTGATGGGGATTCGGGAAGTCAAATCGTTCGGCCGGGAAACCTTTCAGACGGAGAAGTTCCAAGAGGTGAACAACATTCTCAAAGAATCAAAGATGCAGCAGTACAAGGTGATGGGCTCCTACCACGCCCTGATGGGGCTTTTCAGCAACCTTTATTACTTCTTTACCGTAGTCGGCGGGGCGATTCTCATCATGAGAGGCACGATCGAGTACTACGATCTGATCACCTTCATTCTCTATGTGGGCATCGTCCTTCCCCCGATCGACCGCTTGATCAACTTCACCGAACAGCTTCAGCAGGGGATGGCGAGCTTTGAACGCTTTGTCCAGATCATGGACGAGCATCCGGCTATCCAGGATGCCAAGGATGCCAGAGAGCTGACGGTGAAGGATGGAACGATCGTCTATGAGAACGTCTCGTTCACCTATGAGAATACCGATACGGCGGTCTTAAGCGATGTCAACATGACGATTCCAGGTGGAGAGACCGTTGCGATCGTCGGAGAATCGGGAGCGGGAAAATCCACGTTCGCTTCACTTCTTCCCCGTTTCTATGAACCGCAAGCAGGTCGGATTCTGATCGACGGCACCGATATCACCGAGGTTCGGCAATCATCGCTCCGCAAGGAGATCGGCTTTGTCCAGCAGAACGTCTTTCTTTTCGATGACACGATCAGGGAGAATCTCCGGTATGGAAAGGTCGATGCCACTGACGAACAGCTTTGGGCGGCGCTTGATGCGGCGAACCTCGGACAGTTCGTTCGCTCCCTCCCCTTGGGTCTTGAAACGCAGGTAGGGGAGCGGGGAACGCTGCTCAGCGGCGGACAGAAGCAGCGGGTCTCCATCGCCCGGGTGTTCTTGAAGAATCCGTCGATCCTGATCTTCGATGAGGCGACCAGCAGCCTGGACACGGAGAGCGAGGAGCTGATCACCGAAGCGTTTGAACGCCTCAGCGAGGGTCGAACAGCGATCGTTATCGCCCACCGTCTTTCGACGATCAGGAATGCGGATCGGATTCTGGTACTTGATCAGGGGCGGATCGTCGAGTCGGGAACCCACCAGAACCTGTTGCAGAAAAACGGCCAGTACGCCAAACTTTATAAAAACCAAGACTTTATGTAAGGAGCATCGGTTCCGTGAAAGCGCTTCGCATTACGTTTGCTGTCATATTTGTTGTTCCAATTCTGGTCCTCAGCCCTCTCTATGCGTTTTTCATTGCGTATCTCATGGAAGTGGCCGGAATGGAGAAAGCGGCACAAAACCACCTTCGCCGCTGTGGCTCCTTCATCGGTTCGGTGATCCTCTTCTTCCTCGGGGTGAGGCTGGTTGTGACGGGAAGGGAGAACCTGCCGGAAACGCGGGAAGGGATCTGCTACATGGGGAACCACCAGAGCATGCTGGATATCCCCGCCTTTGTGGGACCGGCCAAGCTGTGGGGGTCGGTGATGGCGAAAGTGGAAGTCAAGAAGATTCCGATCATCAACCTCTGGTGCAAGGCGATGAAGATCATCTTCATCGATCGCAAAAGCCCTCACGATTCGATCAAGGCGATCTTTACGGGAGTCGAACATTTGAAGAGCGGTGGAAACCTTCTGATCTTCCCCGAGGGAACCCGTTCGAAAACCGGAAAAATCGGGGAATTGAAAGCCGGCTCGATCAAGCTGGCGACCCGCAGCCGAGCTACGATCGTTCCGTTCGCGATCAAGAACCTCCGGCCCGGATTTGAGGGAATCACCAATCTCAAGCGAGTCCACGCTTCCATGGCTATCGGAAAGCCGATCGAGACGAAGGATCTGAGCAAAGAGGAACTTGCAGGTCTGCATGAGGTAGTCTATGGAGCGATCACCGATCTCTTCGATCAACTCCCTTGATGTAACGAATCTCTCTTTTTCCTATCAAGGATGGGCGGGCGAGAATCCGCCATCACTCTTTGAGAATCTGTCCTTTTCCATTCCCAGAGGAAGCAAAGCCCTCTTGCTCGCTCCCTTTGACAGCGGCAAATCCACCCTTGGGCGGATGCTTGTCGGAGGAGTCCCGAAGTACTTCCCCGGGAGGTTGGAAGGCGCCATCAAGGTCATGGGGCATAACCTTGCCGATACCGAAGTCTGGAATCTTCTGGATGTAGTGACGCTCGTTTCTCAAAGCCCGCAGGAGCAGTTCGTCGCTTCGACCGTAGAAGAAGAGGTCGCCTTTGGATTGGAATCATTGGGTCTTTCGCCGAAAGAGATGAGAAGACGGGTGGAGGACGCTCTGACAAATTGGGGTCTCGATGTATTGCGACAGGTTTCCAACAGCGAACTTTCCGGAGGGGAGCGCAAGCGGGTGCTCCTCGCCGCAGCCGAGGCGCTTGATGCTCCTTTTTGGATTCTGGATGAAGCGTT
>SHOI01000006.1:37893-40944 GCA_004294855.1 Sphaerochaeta sp.
CTTACAGAGCGGAGAGATCGTAAGCTTGGTTGGTCCGAACGGAAGCGGGAAAAGCTCGCTCTGCCGAGTCCTGTGCGGTCTTGACGAGCCGTTGGAAGGAGCAAGGCTCATCAATGATGAGATGTTGGACGGTCCAATGCTGAATCGAAGCGTCGGGTATCTTTTTCAGAACCCCGACCTCCAGATTTTTCTTCCCACCGTCAAAGAGGAGCTTTCCTATTCATTGAGACGGGTCAAGGGGCTTAGTGAAGAGGAGATCGCCAAGAAAGTGGCCGAATGCGCCGATCTTTTTGAATTGAAGCTTTCCCACACCCCGTCGACAATGAGCTATCCGAAGCGGAAAGCCCTTCAGGCGGCGGTGTATTACCTGCTTGACCGGCCTTTCTATATTCTTGACGAATTGGATACCGCGCTGACCTACCACAGCGCTTTGACGATGATCCGCCACCTGCAGCGAAATGGTGCGGGAATCCTCATCATCACCCATGATCAACAATTCATAACCCGCACAGGCGGAAGGATATATCAGATCGAAGAAGGGAGGGTGAGCGAGCGATGACCGTGAACACATACCTTTCGAACACCGGCTGGTTGTATCGGTTCGATCCGCGGGCAAAGATCTTCTTCCTCGTTCTGTTGCTTGGGTGGGTCTTCCTGCCCGTTACGCTTGCCGGTCTGGGCTGCATGCTTCTTTTGATTCTGTTCACCGCGTTGAGCAACCCCGGTCCCCGCTTCGTTCTTTCGACGTTCACCTCGATCCTTCCGATGATTATCTTCATGGTGCTTTTTGCGCCGTTCAATGTCCGGAGCGGCACGGCGTTGATCACGATCCATTCCTTTGTTCTGCTCACCGAAGAGGGGGCTCTCCAGGTTTTGCGGCTCGCCATCCGCTTCATTTCCATCACTTACCTCGCCACCTTGCTGTTCGCCACCACCCCGATGCCCGAGATCCTTCTGGCGCTTCAGTGGTATCGGCTTCCCTATAAGGCTTCCCTGATCATCACCTTGGCGTTCACGTACATACCCTTCATCGCCGACGGGTTTGCACAGATCGAGGAGTCTCATCGGCTTCGGGAAGCGGGAGCCCATCTCGAGCGAAAGCGGATCGGCAAGATCCGCTCCCTCATACCGACCCTCACCAGCAGTCTCGTCCTCGCCCTGCGTTCAATTCCCACGCTCGCCCTCAGTCTGGAGCTCAGGGGATATGGAAGGGCGAACAAGCGAACCCGCTACCACGATTTGAGTTCCTATCGCCGAACCTTTACCGACTTTTTGATTTCCGGTATGATTCCCGTAATCTCGTTCCTTGTCTTCAAGGCCTGATTGGAGGCGCATGATGAACAAAGAAAAACACGCGCTCAAGGTTGCGGTGGTTACGGTGTTGACCGCCGTGGTGGTGGTTTTCACGCTGGTGATCCGGATTCCGACCACGAAAGGATACCTGAACCTCTGTGACGTGGCGATCTGTTTCATCGCTTTCACCTTCGGTCCGATCTCCGCTTTTCTGGCCGCCGGTCTCGGTACGGCGATCGCAGACCTGATCAGCGGGTATGCCCAGTGGGCTCCGATCTCCTTCGTCGTTCATGGCATCGAAGGACTTCTCATCGCCCTGATCGTCAGGAAGCAGCCGTTGTCGAAGATGCGCATACTCCTTGCGGCGATCGGGTGCATTCTCACTGTCAGTCTGGGATATTTCGTTCTCTCCGCTCTCTTCATTTCCACCGTGGCGGTCGCTGCGGCGGAGATTCCCCCCAACATGATTCAGGCGGGGGTGGGGGCGGTCTTCGGTTTCGCTCTATCGAAGGCGATCAAGCGGGCGTATCCGCCGGTCTCCGCCCTCTCATGGTAAAGGAGTAGCTGTATGTATGATCGTGTCGCCGTCATCGACTACGGAAGAGGTGATGCCGTCGGTCTCGCCCGTTCGATCCGATCTCGCGGGATCTACAGCAGGATCTTTCCCTACACCGTTTCAAAAGAACACTTGGCTGAATGCAAACCGAAGCTTATCATCCATGCAACCGACAAGGAGTTTGAATACACAAATCTGGCTCATGAAATCTCATATCCATCGACCGACCTGAACGAGGTTCTGCTTTCTCACGTACAAGCGAACTGGACGATGGAGCGGTATGCCGAGGATCTGATTCTGCAGATCAGAGAGACGGTGGGCAGGAAGAACGTGCTTCTCGGTCTGAGCGGGGGAGTGGATTCCTCCGTGTGCGCCTTGCTTATCCATAAAGCGGTCGGTGATCGGCTCAAATGCGTCTTCGTCGATCACGGGTTGCTCAGAAAGGATGAAGGGGCGGCGGTGAAAGCCCTCTTTAAAGAGACGTATCGTATCAACTTGACGTATGTGAATGCCGAAGAGGTGTTCCTTTCCGGTCTGAAAGGAGTCACCGATCCCGAAGAGAAACGGAAGATCATCGGCAGACTTTTCGTCGATACGTTCTACGAAGCCGGGCGAAAGCTGGGGGATATCTCCTTTCTTGCTCAAGGTACGATCTATCCCGATATCGTCGAAAGCGTCCAACCGGGCAGAACGCTCGCAGTGAAGAGCCACCACAATGTGGGAGGGCTTCCCGAGGATCTCAGCTGGGAGCTGCTCGAGCCGCTCAGCGACCTCTTCAAGGATGAAGTGCGGGCGCTTGGCAGAGTTCTGGGCTTGCCCGATGTCCTTCTCGGCCGTCATCCGTTCCCGGGACCGGGCTTGGGTGTCCGGTGCATCGGGGCGGTTACGAAAGAGCGGCTGGATACGCTCAGAGAGGTTGAAGCGATCTTCATCGATGAGATCAGGAAGGCGAATCTCTACGATGAGATCTGGCAAGCGCTCGCCACGCTTCTTCCGGTGAAGTCGGTGGGAGTGAAGGATGGGAAGCGGGTCTACGAAGAGGTCTGCACCCTCCGGGCGGTGAACTCCGTCGATGCAATGAGTGCTTCAATCTACCCGTTCACCGGCGAGTTCATGAACAGAACAGTGCTCCGGATCCTGAATGAAGTGCCCGCAGTAAGCCGAGTCCTCTGGGATGTCTCTCCAAAGCCTCCTGGGACGAT
>SHOI01000219.1 GCA_004294855.1 Sphaerochaeta sp.
GTACTTTCCAAGGGCGAAGATGTGGCCGGCTCCTTCAAAGATATGCACCTCGGTATGTTTCGGTCGGTGTTTCTGAATGATTTTTGCCGACACTTCGCTGTGCCACATTTTGTCGTCGTCGCCTGCAAAGATGAGGATGTTCGCTTTTGTGTTTTCAACTTTGATCCGTGCGAGTTCGCTGTTCGGATCGTTCATCGATGCGCTTTCATATCCCGGTCGATAATCGATCGGTCTGTTCAAGAGAAAGTCCAAGAACAGATTGGCGACGGTTTTCAGGTCGCCTTTTGACATATCGATGTAGGGGACCTCCTTTCCGTCGAGGGTCCATGAAGCATACATCTTCTGACTGTATTGTTTCGGCAAGCCCATGAAACTCCATGCCCCGGGTGCCATGATGACGATGTTGTCGATCTCGGGATAGATGACTGCGAGGTTGAGTGCGAGTTCCGCTCCCTTCGATGCTCCGTATACGGTGACCGGTGTCTTTTCATCGCTGTCCGGATCAACGTTCTCATCGATGTACGCCAGCACTTCTTTGAAAAAATCCAAGGGGACGTTGACGAGTTCGGGCTGTTGATTGTCCATGCCGAAAAAGAACAATGCGAGTACTTCGTAGCCTTCTTTTGCAAACAGTTCCGCGAATTCATAACTCGGTGATCCTTCCGAACCGCCGAACGTTACGAGCACGCCTTTGTGCGTCTTGTGTTCGGGCAACAATCGAAACCCGTTCATGTAATCGCCGATGATGCGACTGACCTGCACACCGTCGATGTCGGTTTCGTATCGCGAAAGGTCCTTTGCATTGTACGCTTTGCTTGGGTCGTAGCCTTTCGGTCTGTATCGGATATCGTTGATTTTTCGAATACTTGCAATGAGGATCGTCATCGCGATTGTGATGATCACGATGTTTCGTACGATCATCAAGAATTTTTTCATATCACACTCCTTTGAGAAAGGCTTGTTGGCGACGGATTGAAATGCGCCACTCCTACCCAAACCCTCCAAAATAAAAATCAAAAGTTCTAAGGAGATACCATGAGTAGGAGTAGCGACAATTCCATGGTATCACAAGCACACCGGCGTGTTGAAGCGGAAGACAAGGCTCCGGCCAACATCTTTTTGCTCAGCATGAGAGGAGGTGCGAACGTGTTCGGTTTGGATAAAAAGACGGATCGAAAGGTCACGATTCTTGCATTGGTTTGTGCTACGTTCCCCATCTGGGGTTAGGTCATCCTTCTCCTGATTTTCCAGCTGTCGTTCTCTTGTACCCGTATAAGCCGTGTCACAGCCCGATATGAAGGCATGTGATGAGCCTGACGATGCGGGAATCATCCTGAACGAACCATAATGATCCTATTCCCCAAAGCTGTTGACGTTGGGTGTTCAGACTTCGTGTGCATGCACGGTAAGGTCGTTCAACCACTTCCCGCTCTTCAGGCGACC
>SHOI01000220.1 GCA_004294855.1 Sphaerochaeta sp.
TAATCAGGGTAAGAAGCGGATAGATATTATAGGGAACGGAGCGAAGGAAGAAGGAAAACTCGCTGACCCCCAATACTCCAAAGCCTTCGGAGGATTTCACGATCGACATGACGGTGATGACCCATGAGGAGATTGGAACCAAAATACAGACCGGAGCGGCGGTCGAGTCAAGCACATATGCCAGCTGAGCGCGGCTTACTCCATTCTTGTCGGTGATCGGGCGCATGACCGTTCCGACCGCCAGACTGTTGAAATAGTCGTCAATGAAAATTGCCAGTCCAAAAAACCATGTAACGACCAGACTGGATTTCGCTGTATGAAGCTTCCGTGCCGCCCACCGACCGAACGCGTGGGTCGCCCCGGTGCGGCTGAGCATTCCGACCAGACCGCCTAACAGCGCACAGAAGAGCAGATCCGGATGTTCCATCCGTCATTGAGCGAATCAGCAAGCATGTCGGTCAAGTTGATCACCGCGATGATCGGGTTGCCGCCCGCCACGATCAGCGTTCCGCTGAGAATTCCTAAAAACAAGGAAGCGATGACATCCTTGGTGATGAACGCCAAGGTAATCGTCAACACAGGAGGAATCAACCCCCAAATGCCAAAGCTAGCCATATTGACCTCTCGATTGTAATGGTTTTTGTACACAATAGTGGAGATTTAGAACAAAGTACAGCCTAAATAACAAAAGCCGATCTTTTATTGCAAGTGGTTATTAAAATAACAATGCCACCCCCGAAGGAGTGGCATCACATGATCATAAGAATCGCTTAGCGCGAAAGCAATCCAATTCGGACCGAGAGGGCATCGATCGGTTTATCTCCAAGGTTCTTGCCATATTCGAGGGTGTAATACGCCACATCGACGTGGAAGACAAAGAGATCCAGACCGAGTCCGACCGAGTGGTATCCCCTACTCAAGCCATAGCGGAGATCAAGAATATTCAGCACGCGCAGTGATGCTCCTATCCTCGTGCTGTCCCAGAATGCCCGAGTCAGGTCATCACCCTGCTTGCCAACCAACTTCCCGGCGTCAATGACATCGAGTGAAAGAGTCGGCGTGAGCAACGAACCACCAAAGGATTGACTCCAGGAAACACCGAGATCGAAGCGGAATTCGGGAACAACTTCAAAAGGCGCCTCAAGAGTTGCAGGATTATGTCCTGCTTCACCCGAAATGCTTTGACTGAAGTTCTCGATCGCCCAATCGTCCAGCGAAGCGTATGCGGTCATATGCTGCGTGGCGTTGATGTTCTTGGCAACACCCGAAACACGCAGACCGTACGGTCCGTTGACGTTCATACCGATTGTAATCGGCATTGACCAGCCGGCGATCAGCGGTGTCTGGTTGAGCAGGACTTTGGCTGGATCACCGGATTCGTTATTCATCATCCCGATGATCGTATCCGCTCCGATCTGTTCAAGGTATGCCTTATAG
>SHOI01000221.1 GCA_004294855.1 Sphaerochaeta sp.
CTGAGCGCCTGAAGGATGCTCCCGAGACGTTCAAGGTTCTGAAGTCGATCTCCAAAAACGATCGGGATCTTCAGTTCAAGATTCAGGTGTACACCGAGGACTGTCAGGGTTGTGGTGTTTGTATCGAAACCTGTCCTTCGAAGGTCAAGAGCCTCGAGTTCAGTCCGATTCAGGTCGAGCGCGATGCCGGCGAGATTGCCAATGCGGAGTTCTTCGAGCAGCTGCCGTATGACATCATCGACGGAAGCGCCCTCAACTCGATCAAGGGGCTTCAGTTCAAGCAGCCGCTCTTTGAGTTCAGCGGAGCGTGCGCCGGCTGCGGCGAGACTCCCTACGTGAAGATGGTCTCCCAGATCTGTGGCGATCGGATGATCGTCGCCAACGCGACCGGGTGTTCCTCGATCTACAGCGGAACGTTCCCGACCACCCCGTACACCGTTCGCCAAAGCGACGGCCAGGGTCCCTCGTGGGGCAACAGTCTCTTTGAGGACAACGCCGAGTACGGTCTTGGAATGCGCCTTGCCGTCGATGCCAACCGCGAGCAGCTGAAGATCTACATCGACAAGCTTTTTGCACTTGGAACGTCCGCCGAGCTGAAGAGCGCGATCGAGAAATCCCTCGAGCTGTGGAAGGAATCCAGCGAGGAAGCGAACGATGCTCAAAAAGCGGTCAAGGCCGCCCTTCCCGGCGCGATCGCCGCGGCGAAGAGCGATGAGGAGCGCAAGCTCCTTGGCAAGATCGACGAGCTGAAGGACTACTTCGCCGACAAGGTGATCTTCATCATCGGCGGCGACGGATGGGCGTATGATATCGGCTTCGGCGGTGTCGACCACGTGCTGGCCAGCGGCCGCAACGTGAACATCCTCGTCCTCGATACGGAAGTCTATTCCAACACCGGAGGCCAGGCTTCCAAGTCCACCCCGATCGCCGCCGTCGCGAAGTTCGCGAACGCCGGAAAGGAGATCGGTAAGAAGAACATGGGCTTCATGGCGATGACTTACGGTCATGCGTATGTCGCTTCCATCTCCCTCGGCGCCAACCGCCTGCACGCCCAGCGGACGCTGCAGGAGGCGGTGGCGTTCGACGGTCCTTCAATCGTCTTCGCATATGCCACCTGCATCAACCACGGGGTGAATATGCGCTACAGCCAGGAGATCATGAAGGACGCCGTCAACTCCGGCTACTGGCCGCTGTACCGCTACAATCCTTCCCTCGAGGAAGGCAAGCGCTTCAGCTGGGATGTCCGCTCCACGCCGGGCTCCTTCCAGGACTTCATCCGAGCGGAGGTTCGCTACAGCTCCCTCTTCAAGACCAACCCGAAGAACGCCGAGGCGCTCTTCGCTCGGGCGGAAGAGGATGCCAAGCGCCGCATGGAGTTCTACCAGAAGCTTGGACCGCTGATGTAAGCGGCAATCAGACTCTCCTCAGGGG
>SHOI01000007.1 GCA_004294855.1 Sphaerochaeta sp.
CTATAACAAACGAGATGTGGAAACGGAACTTCTTATTCATGACAAGCTTTCCCGTTTTCCCATGTCGGATAAGGAATGGGAGATTTATCACAGAGATCAGGAAATAAATGACCTCGGAATTCTGCTGGACAAAGACCTCGCTAAAAATGCCATCCGCATGAATGAAGCCGTGCGTGAAGAAAGCATGGCAAAACTCAAACGAATCACCGGGCTTGAAAATCCCAATTCTGTCCTGCAGCTGAAAGAATGGCTTTTATCAAGGGGAATCGCAACTGAATCTCTTGATAAAAAGGCAGTAAAAGAACTCCTTAAAGATGCTTCAGGCGATGTCAAAGAGGTTCTTGAAACCAGGCAGGAACTGGCCAAGTCCAGCGTTAAGAAATATGAAGCGATGAGAGACTGTGTCTGTCGCGACGGCCGTGCCAGAGGACTCTTGCAGTTCTATGGAGCCAACCGCACCGGTCGCTTTTCAGGAAGGCTCATTCAAGTTCAAAATCTCCCAAGAAACAAGATGGAAGATTTGGAGCTTGCAAGAAAGCTGGTCAAATATGGTGACCTTAAATCCTTAGACCTGCTCTTTGATTCTATTCCGCAAGTCTTATCGGAACTTATCCGCACCGCCTTTATTCCGAAAAAAGGACGCATCTTTCTTGTCGCTGACTACTCAGCCATTGAAGCCAGAGTCCTCGCCTGGCTGGCGGAAGAAACATGGCGGATGGCGCTTTTCTCTGAAGGTGGCGATATCTACTGTAGGTCCGCAAGTGAGATGTTCGGCGTTCCTGTAGAAAAGCACGGAGTAAATGCCCATCTCAGGCAAAAAGGGAAAATAGCGGAACTCGCCTGCGGCTACGGCGGCTCAGTCGGAGCCTTAAAAGCAATGGGTGCCCTTGAGATGGGGCTTTCGGAGGAGGAACTGCCGAACCTGGTAAGTGCCTGGCGTGCGACGAACCCTAATATTGTCATGCTCTGGCAGGACCTTGACCGTGCGGCTATATCTACCGTGAGAGAGCGATCGAGGAAAAAGGAAGTAAAAAATATCCGCTTTCGCTATGAGTCCGGCATGCTCATTATCACCCTTCCGTCCGGTCGAGAGCTTTTCTATGCAAAACCCCGCATTGAAGAAAACCGCTTCGGCGGTGAGTCCATCACTTACGAAGGCGTAGGCGCGGGTAAGCACTGGGAGCGAATTGAAACCTACGGCGCGAAGCTTGTCGAAAACATCGTGCAGGCTATTTCTAGGGACATCTTATGCAATGCCCTTATGACTTTTAAATACTCCGACATTGTCATGCATGTTCACGATGAGATCGTGATTGAAGCTGATCCTCGCATGTCGGTACAGGCTGTGTGCGACCAGATGAGCCGAACACCAAAATGGGCTAAAGGCCTAAAACTTGATGCGGACAGCTTCACTTGTCCGTTTTATCAGAAAGATTAATTGCCCAAAAACAGCTGATCTGTCCAAGGGGGAAGTGAAGGGAGTTTTCCCTATCACAAAAAAACGGAGGACAGATCATGTTTTATACCAAATTGACGCTTTCAGAAAACAGTAAGGTTATCACCCGCCTATCTGATAAAAACGTCTACTCCATTTGCCCTAAATGCGGAAAAGAAATCCAGGTGAACCTGAGTGACGTTTTGAAAGAGGAAGATACCGATCTTCATACAACCTGTGTCTATTGCAAATCCTGTGCAAAAAAGTGGCTGAAAGAAAAAGCGGAGGTCTTCTATGAATAAGAACCCGCTTTCCCACGAACAAATACAGGCAGAACTGGACTATCGAAGGGCTATTCATCTTGTTCTAGAAATGAAGAATATCGGCCTAATTTCTGATGAAGAAGAGGAAACGATCGAGGAAAATATCCGACAACAATTTCCTCCCTATTTAGCAGAGATATGGCCTAAAAGCCTTGCTATTCGTGGCTTTTAGAGCAAACATACAGTGACGAAAGGAGGTTGAGACAGTGATTAAGAAAATAGAACAAAGCGTGTCCAAAATAAAGATTCTTCGTGTCTGTGCCTATGTCCGAGTATCTACAGACAGTCCGGATCAGCTGGATAGCTTTCAAGCCCAAAAGAAGCATTATCAATCCTTAATTCAAGCCAATCCTTCCTGGACGTTTGTAGGAATTTACTCGGACGAAGGCATCAGTGGGACGAAGACAGATCGCAGGTTCGGACTAAAAGAAATGATGGCGGATGCACGTTCCGGGAAAATTGATCTCATCTTAGCCAAGTCCTTATCTCGTTTTGCAAGGAATACGGTGGATACCTTAACGCTCATCCGAGAGCTAACCAAACTCGGTGTATTTGTCAGATTTGAAAAAGAAAATATCGATACTTCTTCGTTGGAAAGTGAATTGATCCTTTCCATTGTGGCAAGTCTTGCTGAAGATGAAAGCCGATCCACTTCTCAAAATATCAAGTGGTCTATTGAGAAAAAGTTTAAAAATGGCACCTATCTTCCCGGCTATTTACCTTATGGGTACTGTTATGTAGATAACGAAATCAAGGTTGTTCCCAAAGAAGCGGAGATTGTTCATACCATCTACCAATTAAGTATTAATGGAAAAGGCAGCTTTCGTATTGCAAAAGAGCTAAACCAGCAAAGCATCCCTTCACCTCGAAATAGAGCTTGGTCGGATTCTACTATCCTTGGAATTTTGAAAAACGAATTCTACACCGGAGATCTTTTGTGTCAAAAGACCTATACCGATGAGCATTTTCGCAGACATCGAAACCAGGGCGAAAAAGCACAATATCTCATAAAAAATCATCATCCGGCCATAGTGAATGATACGCTTTTTAACCAAGCGCAAAAAAGAATTGAAGCGAGAAGAAAGACAAAGAATCAGCGTAATAAGACCTATCCGTTTACCGGGATGCTCCGCTGTGCAAAATGCGGTGCAAATCTTAAAAGAAGAATCCACTACAGCGGAGAGTATTCCAGCATTCACTGGACTTGTAGTGAGCATCTGAAATCAAAAGATCATTGCACACAGCCATCTATCGCAGAACAAAAAATTCAGTGGGCATTCCTCACGATGCTAAATAAGCTAATGTTCGCCAGTGAACAAATCTTAAGCCCTCTCCTTGAGCTTAAAGCGGAAGAAGTGGAGCAAAAGGCAGAAGAAAAAATCAATGAATTACAAATGTATCTTCAAGATATCGCAGGACAGCTTCAAGCCACGGATGAGTTAAAAGGAAAGGGGCTGTTAAATGAGAAAAACTTCCAAAAAGTCAAAGCCGAATTGCTCCAAGAGCATCTGAGAAAAACCAATGAATTGGAAACACTCAGAAAAACGAGAAAAAAGACTCACGAAAAACAAGCGGCATTGGAAGATCTCTTTCTGCTTGCAAAGAAGAAGGAATCGATCACTGATTTTGATGAGGATATATGGGAGAGATTCATAGATAGCGCCGAGGTTTATGAAAGAACCACCATCATCTTTTACCTGAAATGTGGACTGATATTAAAGGAGGCTCTCTAACATGCGAACCGTTCCTTATGCTTACTGCTACAAAAACGGAAAGATCGTCATCCAAGAGGATGAGGCAAGAGTGCTAAAAAACTTATACCAAGCTTATTTAGAGCTTTCTTCCTTACAAAAGGCGGGGAATAAAGCCGGAATAAGCTTTGCCCATCCCACCATTAAACGCATGCTATCAAATCCCATTTATCTGGGGCAAGGTATCTATCCGCAAATTATTAAAAACGATTGTTTTCATGCCGTACAGAAAAAACTTAAGCAAAGAAGTAAACCAAGAAAGACCAAAAAGGAACCAATTGTTTACAAAGTTCCCAAATTTAACCTAGCGCTGGTGCCTGCGAGCAAAAAAGATCCCTACGAGCAAGCGGCACTTATTTACGAAAGAATTGAGGTAGTACATGAAAAAGAATAACGTGATGATCATACCTGCAAAACCACAGAGGCATCACTCATCCAGAGAAAAAGAAAAGCTCCGAGTGGCAGCCTACTGTCGTGTCTCTACGGAGACGGAAGAGCAAAACCTAAGCTACGATGCACAGATAAATCACTATACTGACTACATTAACGACCATGAAGGATGGACTCTTGCCGGGATTTATGCCGACGATGGAATATCCGGCACCCGTACAAAAGAACGTCTGGAATTTCTACGGATGATTGAGGATGCGATGGATGGAAAAATCGATTTCATCATTACTAAATCCATCTCCCGCTTTGCCCGAAACACATTAGACTGCCTTCGCTACATCCGAAAGCTTAAGGAGAAGAACATTCCCGTCTATTTCGAGAAAGAGTCTATTAACACCATGGACTCTAAGGGAGAAGTCCTTCTGACTATCATGGCTTCCCTAGCTCAGCAGGAAAGTCAGTCCCTTTCACAAAATGTCAAACTAGGGCTCCAATACCGCTACCAACAAGGAAAAGTCCTCGTGAACCATAATCGTTTTTTGGGTTATGGAAAAGACGAAGAAGGAGGACTCATCATCATTCCTGAAGAAGCAGAAATTATCCGCCGTATTTATCGGGAGTATTTGGAAGGACAGTCCCCCTATGCGATTGCTAAAAACTTAGAAAAAGATGGCATTTTAACGGGTGCTGGAAAGACAAAATGGTATGATACAACCATTCGAAAAATCCTGCAAAATGAAAAATACATAGGCGATGCCCTCTTACAAAAAACCTACACTGTAGATTTTTTAAGTAAACACAGAGTTAAGAATACAGGTGAAGTGCCCCAATACTATGTAGAAGATCATCACGAAGCGATCATCCCCAAAAATATTTTTTATGCTGTACAGGAAGAAATGCTCCGAAGGCAAAGCGGAAAACGAGGTAAAAACGGCGTGAAAAGAAGCTACAGCTCCAACAATTGCTTTTCTAATATTGTAGTCTGTGGAAACTGTGGTGATATCTTTCGCCGGGTTCATTGGAACAACCGAGGCAAAAAGTCAATTGTCTGGCGATGCGTCAGTCGGCTGGAAAATAGAGGTACTAAGTGCACCGCAAGGACTCTTCCTGAAGATGATCTTATTCTCACAACCATGACCTCCTTCAAGAAAATGCTTACCGATAAGAAAGAATTCTTGAACCGTTTGATGCTAGCAATTGAAGAAGGCATGGGGGCAAAAAACAGTCGCTCCCTGTTCGATATCGAGGAAGAGTTGGATCAGCTTCAACTTCAACTTATCGCCCGCACTTCCTCAAAAGAAGAGTACAACGATTTGGCAGAAAAGATTTACGCCCTAAAAGATGAGAAAGAAAGAGTTCTTCAAGAAGAAGCCGGCAAAGAAAATCATAAGAAAAATCTACAATCTATTGAGCAGTTTATCCAAACCCAGGACGTAGAGACTTTAGAATTTGAAGACAAACTGGTCAGACAGTTTGTAGATAAAATACTGGTACTCGACGAAACAATCGAGGTGACCTTCAAGACGGGTACTTGTGTGAGGATTGATGGGTAACAGACAGATGGTTGATGTTCTGTTAGGAGTTTTATTGATTAATTTAATCTTGGCACTTGATCGTCGTGCCGATGTGTTTATCTAATCTCCATTGGGGAGCAACGTCATCATCTGCCCAATACTCATCCATTGAAATGATTTTATCGTCTGCTATTCTTATGAACGATACCACATGAAAATGTGCACTCCTGTCTTTAGAGTACACCTTTGTTACCGTTATGAGCAAGTCATCCAGCACTTCAAGTCGTTCAACCTTCCCATCCCAATCACCGGGATATTCACAGTTAGCAATTAAAAACTCATCAACACTGAAGTGCTCATTGGTACAATGCCAATTAACAGAAGCGTCTTCATGAAAGTACATCCTAAGTGTCTGCTCGTCTTGCGTCAGCACGGCTTTCCAAAAATTATATACATTCATAATTTTCCTCGCTTGCAAATCCTATTTTTGCTTTCATAACATCTACTCCACACGCTCCACCTCAAAAAACATCCATTTCACTGTCTCAGCAGCAAAAAACATCTAACGTACAGTCTCAAGAGCGAAAAAATACCTGTTATCTAACCTGTACACACAACCATACCTTTCCAGACTCCATTTTTTATTAGCATGCTTTCTTGACACTCATTTTCACGAACTCACCAGTCTTTTAATCCCTTGATTTCAAGGCTTTTCAGCCATTTCTTGACATCAATACTACCGTCTCCACATGGAAACCTCGCGGAAAAAATCTGACCAAACCGGCTGTTACAAACTCTCCGCTGCTTACCCCCTTGCTAGCAACATGAAGAATTGGAAGCATTGCCAGGAGACTGAAGAGAAACATATACACGTAGGCAATTGCAGATACGGTCTTCTCACTGATATCCTTGCCTACTTTTTTACTTGCTACAGCCTTATTCTTCATATTCATCACCAAATGCTTCTACTGAGAGTCTTTCTGCTAACAGCATTGCTTGAAACGATAAGAATCAAAGCAACAACGGAATTGAACAGACCAAGAGCGGTTGACAATGGGAAGTTCATCTGACCGATGCCGAGTCTGTAAACGTAGGTCTGGATAATATCCGCAACGTCGTAGACGGAAGGATTGTAGAAAACAAGAACCTGCTCAAAACCTGTCGTAAGGATATTGCCCACTTTGAGAATCAACATGAGAACAATGGTTGGAAGAATGCCGGGAATCGTTATATTCCAGATTTGTAACCATTTGTTTGCACCGTCAATCTTTGCAGCTTCATACAATGTGGGATCTATAGCGGTGATGGTAGCAAGATATATGATTGTATTGTAGCCAACTTCCTTCCAACCCTCCGAGAAGACCAGCATTCCGCGAAAGACCTGCGGATCAGTAAAGAAGCCTATTCTTTCTCCACCCGTCTTTGTAATAATGGTGTTTACGATGCCGTATGATCCAAACAGTGAATAAAAAATACCGAAGATGACAACCCAAGAGAAGAAATAGGGAACATAAATAACGGTCTGAGTTATGGCTTTATAGGTCTTGGCTTTTATTTCGTTCAATAGAATTGCAGTAATGATCGGAACCGGAAACAACCAAAGAATTTTCATTCCGTTGATAATAAGAGTATTCTTCAAAACCTTGAAGAACTGGTCGCTTGAGAAAAGTCTCCTGAAATGCTCAAAACCAACCCATGGACTCTTGGCAATTGCATCGAGAGGGTTGTTTCCCGTAAAAATATTGTAATCCTTGAAAGCAATGAGAGTTCCGTAAAGAGGAAGAAATTTGTAGATGAAGAGGAAAAACAATCCCGGAATCAACATTACATACAAAACCCAGTTTTGTCTGAAGTACTGCCAGAAGGTTTTTTTCTCCTGTCGACAATGTTGCTTCATGATTATATTTTATTTGGTATTTTTCACCCGGGTAAAGAATTCTTTTTTTTGATTTGTTGCTATATCTTTTACTCTTCAAACAAAAAGTAAGGAAATCGAGCAGAAAAGATAATCAGACTGCTGTCTATGGGGATAAGTAATCGATAGGAATTAGATAGCCGACCGACAGGTCATAACCTAATCGAACAAGCATCTACTTGCAGAATAGTTTCAGCCAAAGGACAAATACCCCAACTTAGCAAACAAGGAACAAGTGCAAATGAATGAGCGTAACGAATGAAAATCACCTATCTATAATCTCCTTCAGACATGGAGCTTACATAAGAGAGGAGTACTTTTCTAAAGCTGAATTCCATGATGCTGAGATGATCCAATAGTGTGAAACCGTTTTAACTTACCCTTTCGCCATCAGTTTAACAGTCATGAGAAAGACTTTTGATTTTTATCCACAGTACATTCTCGCTCACAATCATATCGACCCTCCTGATTGCAGGAGTGGTGTACCGGTTTCGAGCGTCGGAATCTTTCATAGACTCAGAAGAAGAACTGGAAAGAGACGTAGGCGGCATAGATGCAGAGGAGCATGATCCCCTGCCATCGGTACAGCCGCTTCTTCAGCAGCGCCGGAAGCGTCATCAGAACCATAACCGCAAACATCACCGGAAGATCGACCAGAAGCGATGCGTTGTGACCTGCGATCATCTTTTCGGTCGGAATGCCGAAAGGCCTGATTGTGACCGCCAGGCCGCTTACGAGCACGAGGTTGAAGAGGTTCGCTCCGACGATATTTCCAAGCGAGAGGCTTCCATGGCCTTTGGCAAGCGACGTTATCGCCGTCACGAGTTCCGGTAAAGAGGTTCCCAGCGCCACGAAGGTCAGGGCGATCACCGATTCAGGAACTCCAAGTCCCTCGGCGATGATCTTTCCGTTCTTGACCAGGAGGTCAGCTCCCACCGCGATCACCGCCGCGCCGAGGATGAGCAACAGAAGATCCTTGCCGAGAGAACTCTCTTTCGCTTCCTTTTCATCATCCTCCTCTACATCAAGGACCAGTTCCCCGCTGAATGCTTTCTTTGTGTTAATCATCATGTACACGACGAACACGGAAAGAAGAATCGATCCGACCACTCTTGTAAACTGACCGGTCGTATAGGCGACCGCCGAATAGAGTGCCGCAGCGCCAAAGAAGAAGAACACCGGAATCCTGAAGGTCCCCGTATCCACGGTATCCGCCGGTTTCACCGCGATCGTGATCGCGGCGATCAGGGCAGTGTTGCAGATCACCGATCCGATCGCATTTCCGTACGCCGTCTGGCTCTGGCCAAGCCCTGCAGCAATTGATGAGACGAGAACTTCCGGAATCGTCGTTCCGATCGACACGACCGTGGCCCCGATCAGGATCTCGGGGATATGATATCTGTGGGCGATTCCCACCGCCCCATCCACGAACCAGTCTCCCCCCTTGATCAGGAGGACGAGACCCACGATGAACAATACTACGGGAACCAGCATGGCATCTCCTAAATCTTAGAATGTAACCCCTAAAACAGTTTCGGCAAGAGTTATGCAGAGTTTCATCACGGGAACCTCAACCCCTACCGTATCTGCGATCTTGGTAGTCGGAACCAGCAAGTTTGGAATATCCTCCATTACATATCTGCTGTCAAGTCCAAAGCGACCGACTTTTGTGTAAGGACCGTTTTCATTACTTACGTATTCGAAAAGATTTGCAGCATTCGAATCACCATAATACTTCTTAAGCTGATCGAGTGCGGAAGTCAGTTTTACTTGGAGCTTTTCTCCGATTGCCATTCTTTCCGCATCAATTTTATCAAGAAGCTTTCCAACGGTAGGAGTCACTCCATCAATGTAATGTCTGAATGAAGCGTCTCTTTCAATTGCTCCGATGTTAAGAAGCACCGGAAGTGGATGTATTGTCATATTTATGTTATCCAAACTGGTTTCCAGAAAATTTCTTGCAACCGAGAAGATATCAAAAACTTCATTAAGTTCAGAAATAAAAGAATCTGTTCTGCTTTCAGGGGATACTGCAACTCTCAACTCACTCTTATGGCTTTGAGAAATGATTGTATTCGAATCTTTTTGAGCACAAACAAATGGATATGATACTGCTTCAGCCACAGTAACGTCATTTGCCAACCCTTTTTCCTCTAATTGTTCCATAAAACTGATCGCCCCAAAACTTGCGGGAAAGAAAATGACCGTATCATGTTCCCTCACGTTTTTCAAAACGACCGGGAAAACCTGCGAAAACTTCGATGGGGGAACCGCAATCACGACAGTCTCGGAAGGGCTCATTTCCTCTAAAGAGAAAAGCACGTCATCGAGTTCGACTTGAGTATTCCAGATTCCCTGGACATGAAGGGTTTTCGTTTCTTTCAGAAGCCGGTTCTTTGCAAGATCTACATAACAGACCCTTTCTCCTCTTTCCGCATACTGTGCTGCCAAAGAAAGAGAAAGAGGTTCCGATCCGATTATGGTAACGAGTTTATCATCCATTCTTCTATGAACTGTCTCACTGAAGATTCGTAAGCCACTCAAGAGTAACCTCATTCCCGCCCTTGAAAACCTTTCTCACATTGGAAAGATTACGAAGATCCTCCAGAGGATTTCCATCGACAAGCACCAAGTCCGCGATATAGCCTTCTCTTACATATCCGAGCTTGTCCTCCAGATGAAGAATCTTTGCAGCATTGCATGTCGCCGTATCAAGACACTCCTTGCGAGTAAAGCCGCATTCCTCAAAGATCAGCAGCTCGTTGAGAACGGATCCCAAGGTATCGCTTCCCGCTCCGATCAGAATTCCGCGGGCCTTTGCTTTCTTGATGCTCTCGCGCTGAGGGTTCACGACAAGCTCTCTTATCGTGGCTGCAAGTTCTGCGCTTCCCTGCGTAGCTTCTTTATTTGCAACAGCGGTGATTCCGCTTGCCGTAGGCACATAGTAGACATCCCTTCTTTTCATGATATCAAGGGCTTCTTCGTTAAGCATCGTTCCATGCTCAATTCCATCGACTCCGGCATGAAGGGCTGCAAGAACAGGCTCGATTCCCATGGCATGAACCGTTACTTCTTTTTTGTGGGTATGCGCCGCAAAAACCGCTGCAGCGATCTCTTCCTCGCTGAGCTCCGCCCAGTTCGGATGCTCACGCTCGGGCATTCCGCCGATTCCACCGCTTGACATAACTTTGATGAAATCGGCACCCAGTCTGATTTCATTTCTTGTCGCCTTCATCACTTCATCCGGACCGTCAACCTCCACAGCGCCTTTGTATCTATGAGTTTCATGTCCGCCTGTCGCGGCAATACCCATGCCGCAAACGATCAGTCTGGGACCTCTGATGATTCCATTGTTGATTGCTTCTTTAAGATGATTCGCCGTTCTTCCAACGGAGCAAAGATCACGCATTGTCGTGATGCCTTGATTGATCAGCTCATACCAGGCATTGCGTACCGCATAGAGCATTCTTTCCCCATCTGGAAGCAATTCAATTGCCGGTGCACCCATTCTGAACGTTCCGGTTCCTCTGGAAACGTTTCTTCTGTTGATATGAACATGAAGGTTCATCAAGCCGGGAATAAGAAACGCTCCATCGGCATCGATTATTCTCCCTTCTTCTCTTTTACCATCTGCAATCTTCTCAATCTTATCACCGGAAATGATTACATGTTTCCCTTTGATGAGATTTGAATCGTCTCCGATAAGGATACTGTTTTTTATTGTTATCTTTTCACAATTCATTTTTTTGTTACCGTATTTAAGTTATAAATTGCTTCTTCAGAAATGGACATCGATCTATTGACTATCCCACAGGCCTTTTCAACGTCTTTTTCCTCAATGGCCTCGATAAGAGCTTTATGATTGGAGTACGTAGTCATCTGGACATCATAAAGCTTCTTAACCTTCCCTTCATATCTGTGATACATGGTGCTGATCATGTCATAAACGGTTATCATGACCGTATTTGCCGACATTGAAGCCAACGTGGTATGGAACTCGATATCAAAATCCCAATATTCTTGCTCGGAAAGATTCGGCCTCTTCATCTTTTCGTTGACTCTTCGAAGTTCAGCGATATCTTCCGGACTGGCTTTGATGACCGCGAGTCTGACCAGATTGCATTCCACCAGTCTTCTTGCTTCAAAGAGATCTCTCGTCTCCCAGTCATTCAACAGCATGGGTACAAAAGCGGATCTTACGGCAAGATCGGAAGATTCGGCGACGGAACATGTATACGTTCCCCTTACGATCAGTCCAAGTCCCATCAATCTGTTTAAAGCTTCCCTTACCGATGGCCTTGAAACACCAAGCTGTTCACTCAGTTCCAGTTCACTGGGAAGCTTATCGCCGGCTTTCAATTTTCCTGAACGTATCTGATTGTAAAGTATCTCCGCAACTTTATCTGACAGTCTTGATTTTGTAACTTTTGGTAGATTCATCAACACCTTCCCCTGCCAACAATCAGTCGTGAACTTTTTCTTTAAAAATCTGGAAAATGACAAGAAGTGCCAGCCCACCAACCAGAGCAACGATGCTTATCGGATGATGTACGATCTTTTCAAATCCCATGACGGCAGCCTGCCTGAAATACGTTTCTATGGATTTCCCAAGAATAAGTCCCAAAACGAATGGCGTGATCGGTATATCTTTTTCCTTTGCCAAGAAACCCAAAGCTCCGAATGCCATCATGACCCAAAGGTCAAATGTCGCATACCTGATTACAAGCGTTCCAAGGACACAAAGGAATAGGATGATCGGAGCGAGCCACATATATGGCAAATAGGCGATCTTCACCCAGAACCTTATCAAAGGAATATTCATTATCAGCATGATGATATTCCCGATGAAGAACCCTGCGATTACGGCACCTGTAAGATCAATGTTCACGGTAAACATGAGTGGTCCCGGAACTACACCTTGGATGATCAAGGCTGCAAGAACGATTGCAAGAACCGGTCCGGTAGGAATACCGAGAGCAAGAAGCGGAATGAATCCGGCCATGGCAGCGGAATTGTTTGCAGCCTCTGCACATGCACAACCTTCAATGGCGCCATGTCCAATCTTATCTTTTTCCACACTCAATTTCTGGTTGAGTGAATAAGCAATGAAGGTACATGAAGAAGGAGTCAGTCCCGGAAGAATTCCAAGCGAAGATCCTATGGCAGCCCCTCGGGCGGCTGCCCCTGCGCTTAATTTCAATTCACGCTTTGTCGGCCAGACGCGTGCGTACTTGCTTTCTCCTTCACTTACCGTTGTTACATTCTCTTTAATACCGGAAAGAACCTCAGTAATTCCAAAAAGACCTACAACGATCGGAATGCTGTCAAAACCCTGCAGCAATCTGAAAGAACCGAATGTAAGCCTGAAAGCGCTGGTCTGTGAATCGCAACCTACCATGGAAAGAAGTATTCCGAAAAAAGCCATAAACAGACTCTTTGTAACGGACTTTCCGGAAAGGCCGGAAGCACAGGCAAGGCTGAAGAACATCAATCCAAAGTACTCAAACGGCCCGAATGACAGCGCAAATCTTCCCAATGCAGGGGCAAAGAATGCCAAAAGTACCAAAGCCACCATGCAACCAAAGAAAGAACTCAATGCACAAATAAGAAGTGTGGAACCGGCCCTTCCCTGTTTTGCCAACGGATATCCATCCATGGCAGTCGGTACGGATGCCACTTCACCCGGAATATTTAAAAGAACGGAAGTGATTGATCCCCCGTACATCGCACCGTAATAAACGGCACCGAGACAAAGCAGGATGCTGAGAGGCGGCAGCTTAAGCATGAATGGAAACAAAAGCGACACGGATGCCGTTGGCCCAAGTCCCGGAAGAACTCCGACAAGGTTTCCAAGAAAGCAGCCGAGAAGTGAAATTAATATATTTTGGACTGTAAAAACCTGCTGAAAACCATTTAATATCCAACCCATGGCTACCTCCTAAAAACCAAGAAATCCCCTTGGGAGGGAGATGCCCATAGCCGGGGCTCCCCAAAGAAGAAGAGCTAAAATAACCACGACGGTAAGAACAACTCGTAAAACGGGGTTCTTCAAAAGCATCAGATTGGCAGCAAGATATATCACTGTAGCCAATGCAAATCCGGTGTACTTGATAATGAAGATGTACACGAGAACCATAGCAAAGCTGATGATCATATCCTTGATGTAGCCTTTTTCTTCATCACTCTTTTCTTCATTCTCTTTGGTCGCGACAGTATCATTTAGCTTTTTTAGATCGCTTCTAATCTGAAAAACACTTTTAACCGTTTCAATAAAACAAATGGCGAGTATGATAAGACCAAGAATCATCATGAAAGAACTGGGGCCGGACAACCAGTCGCCATCAACATACTTTTCAGTCAATCTGATGCTTTCAAAAACGGCAATCACCCCTGTCACAAACATGAACAGGGGGAATGCCATTTTGTCGAGAACGATTGAAATCATCTTGGATGTTTTCTTTTCCGTCATTTCTCAATCCCCGATTAATTTCCTTTCACCATCTTTCTGACGGCCGTTCCTTCTTTCTCAAGAGCCGCCGGCATATCTGCCGAACCGACGAAGTTGACGACAACACCAACCTTGGCAAGGTCTGCGATAAAAGCAGGATCCTTGGAAATCTTCTCGGCTGCCGCTTCAATTGTTTTCACAACGGAATCAGGAATGTTTTTCGATCCGGAAATACCGATCCAGAAGTCCGCTGTAAGTTCTGTAAGTCCAAGCTCCGCAGCACATGGTACGTCAGGAAGAGTGGCCAGTCTTGAAGAACCGCTGACTACCAAAGGTTTTACTGAACCATCTTGAACAAATGGAGGTACTCCGGAAGCCGCACATGAACCAATCATGATATGTCCACCTGCGATAGCCGCGAGAATCTTTCCACCACCGTCATATCTGACTTCTTTTGTCTTCGTGATATCGACACCGCAAGAATTCATGAACTGAATCACTGCGAAATTGGCCGCGGAACTGATGCCGATGCCACCCCAAAAGAATTCCTTGCCGGGATTGGCTTTGATGAAAGCGGCAACGTCCCTGATATCATTCCAGCCCATGTTCGGGCTTCCACAAAGTACCTGAGGACCGCTGGCAATCTTGCAGATGTACTTTCTGTCTTTGAAAATATCATACGGGATTTCATCAAGCGCCATCTGATACGATGATGAAAGACCCTGTTCACTCATCAGTGTGTAACCGTCTGCCGGCGCTGTGAGAACAGACTGAACCGCCGGAATTCCCGATCCTCCGGGAGTGTTGATGATATTGACCGTTACTCCAAGTTCCTGACCAAGATGTTTCGCAATAAGTCTTGATGTAACGTCTCCACCGGATCCCGGCGATGATGCGAGAACGAGGTCGATTGGCTTTGTAGGATACGCTTCCTGTGAGCCCTGGGCAAAGACTGTTCCTGCGACAGCAAGAACAACCAACAAAACTATGAAACCTTTCTTCATAATAATACCCTCCGTGAAGTACTCTAAGGGAATTATAACATTGTATTACAATTTGACAATCTTTTATTTTTACAATTTGACTCTTGTCTTGTCTCTGTACCGATGAAATTCATGTTTCCCGGGAGACAACATGACAACGACATCAGAGAAAGAGTTTTTGATCGTTTCAAACGCAAAATCCATCGCATCTTTTTCCACAAATACAAAAAGAGTGTTTCTTCCTATCTGGTGATTGATGAATTCATTGAGCTGTACGGTTTCAAAAATCACAAAATCCAGATATGGATGGTTGACCGTGATGCATTCCGCCACCTGACACGCAAGATCGGAGTAGGAATGGCTATATGCTCTTTTCGATGCATCTGCCACACTGTACGCGTTTCTTCCAACCCTGTGAACCAGTCCATCGTTGATGAGTTTTTGAAAATTGACCAGGAAAGATCCAAACTTCTTATTATATCCGTTCTGTAGAAGAGCTTCATAATAATCCTTTTTTGAAAAAACAACTCCATTGCCAACAGATGCCAATCCGATTTTTTCATCAACCATAAGCACACCCTCCATTCTTATGTTCCGGCAATTTTATATCAATTTTGCCGTTTCATAATACAATTCCGAAGACCAGCCAGTCTCCTGATGTACTTTGCTACCTTCCGAAGATGTAGTTCTCAGAGAGATCGCGACCTTCCTTCCTTGTTGGAGTGCTGTACCGGTTCAAGCGAAGTATCTTGCATGGGTTTGGAAAAAAAATGGAAACAGACGTAGGAGGCTTAGGTGTAAAGGAGCAAGTATTCACCGCATTACGTGATGGTTGAACGCATTGTTGCATCAGCCGCTCAGACCGGAAAACACCATGACACTTCATTGATTCCGCAAGAAAACAAAAGTGAAACGGTATGCCTACTTGGAACGAGTAGGAAACCATGTAAGAACAATCAATCCCAACATTGGAAAGGACATTGACGAAGCTGAATCCGTTTCCCGCATTACAAAAAAGTCCGTCAGGGTACAACAATCCGGCAACCCTCTAAACGCAAAACGCTTCTTTTCATGGAGTTTTGCGTTTTTGCCCAGCCCCATTCGATTCCGGCTTAGATCGCCTCAATCCTACCACCTGAATCTATATTTGCCTTTGCCATGACCGGACACCGGTTCAATGATTCCGTGTTCCGCCAGCTCTTTCAAAAGCTCCGATGCTCTGGACGGTTTGATCTTGATTTCTCCCATCACATCCGAACGTCCAAAGATCTCCTGACCGGGGAATGCCTCACGGAGCTTCAGAATATGGTTTACCGTTTTCGGCTAGAATACTGGCTCAATGTCCGCTTTCAAGCCTTCAATGTCCGGTTTTTCCGTTTCTTTCCATGTACCGCTGATATGCAATGTCCGATTATGGAGCGGATGGTTCTCATCCAAAAGAAGATTTCTTAAGAACAACTCCAGAAATTCCGTCGTTTCATGGATACCGTTTTTCAGATCATTGTAATTCGCTCGGACAAGGGAATTGCGGAAGTACCATGCGTTTTCAGCAAAAACATCGTTTGTCAAATCAAATCCCAAGGTGCGCAGGTATTTGATGAAAAATACCGCCGTTGTTCGGGTGTTGCCTTCACCAAACACATGTATCTGCCATAACCTTGAAATACATACAGCAAGATGATGGATGATCTCATCCATCGAAAGATTCTTATAGGAGAACTTTTTCTCTTCGGAAATCTCATAGTCCAACGTAGCCCCAAGCTCCGTGGCACTGCCGTACAGCACCGTCGCACCATCAAGCACCCATTCCTGTTTCGTGATGGCATGGTCCCGGATACGTCCAGCATGGGAATAGATGCCGGTAAACAGCTTCCTATGGATGGAGAGATACTCATTCGGTGTAAAGCTGAAGGCACGCTCGGACAGAAGCTCCGCGATTCTGGCAGCAACCTTATCGGCCTCCTCTGTGCGATCTTCCGCATTACGGGAGGGATTCTCTTCATGATAGGCCTGTAAGAACGCGTTCGCTTCGTCAAACGTTATCTCACCCTCGATATTTCGAAGGGCGGTACGCGTCAAGTATTCCGAAGTCTTCAGCCCGTCGACCGCCTGCAGGCCGATGGCCGTACGCCATGCATATCCTTTATTCCTCTTATCCGGCTCAGCCTCTTTGATATACTCCTTAAAAGGATCCTCGTTCACTTCATAGCACCTCGCTGATGTTCCATACGTCATGATCCACTCACCTTTGAACATTCCATGTTCAGCGAACTACATCCGGAACACAATATCCACAAGGCGGCACCCATCATTACGCCTGCTCGATGGAATCATCGGACAGCAAGAAATCTAAAACCGTCAGCAGGCGATACCCATGTTCCAAGTTTGAAAACGGTGTCCTGTCCATTGTGATGAGGATTTTCTTGTATCCGTCATCCAATCCGTGAAAGGATGATAATTCCCGCTCCTTCACGCTTGGATTCTCTATGCTGAAACTGACTTGGATGTAATTTCTTCGCCCCTCCATATCCCTTGCAATGAAATCGATTTCCTTGTCCCTGTTTTTGCCGATATCAACTGCATATCCGCGTCTCAACAGCTCCACATAGATGATATTTTCAATGGCGCGGGATAGTTCAAGCTGACGGTACAGAATCAGTGCATTGCGGAGACCCATATCGCATACATAGTACTTTTGCCGAGTCTTGAGATACGCCTTTCCCTTGATATCATAACGATCCGCTTTATAGAAAAGAAATGCATCCGTGACATGTTGAAGGTATCGATCCACGGTTTCGTTATCGACCGTCTTATACCCTCCGCTTTTCAAGGTATTCGCTATGTTGTTTGCCGATACCGCAGAACCGATCGAGGAACACAGCAACCGGATCACGCCACGGAAGAGACTCTCGTCACGGATGCCATAGCGATCAATCATGTCCCGAGTGATTACGGTATTGGCTACCATGTCCAAATAATCCCGTTTGTTTTTTGTATCCGGCTCTGTGACCGTATATGGAAGGGATCCAAAGAACATATATTCATCAAGGGATTCTCGTGCATCGCCACCGCGAAACGAATGAAATTCCTGAAAGGAAAGGGGGAAACACTTTATTTCCATACCTCTTCCCCGAAAAATCGTATTGATGTCGCTGGACAGGAGCTTGGAATTCGAACCGGTAACATATATATCGGTATTGTATTCGCTGCGAATTTCATTCAGAACTTCCTCAAAACCGTCGACCATTTGAATCTCATCCAAAAACAGATAGTATTTGTCGTCATCTGCAAATTGACTGAGAAGATATGAATAGAGATGACCGGAATCACGCAAATGTTCCCATTTCTTCATATCGAAGGCTATTTTCAGGATATGGTCGGCTTGTACTCCATCGTCGATGAGATAGTGGTAAAACAATTCGTTCAAAAGGACGGATTTGCCGGAACGTCTGACTCCTGTGATGATTTTAACCAAATCCTTGTCCCTATATCGGACAAGTGCATCCAATAGTCTTTTTCTTTGAATCAGCATGACACCACCTCTCGGTGACATCCTAAACGCAAAACTTTTATTTTCAAAGAGTTTTGCGTTTAGACACCCGTATTTCAGCCGTCCTTTTCGAGTTGTCGCTTAGTCGGCATCACCTTTGGACAGGATCGCCACCGCTTCGTGGTGGAATGTTTGAGGATAGAAATCGAACTGCTTGACGCTGTCCAGAGTGAACCCGAGGCCGACCAACGTTCCGACGTCTCTGGCAAGGGTCACCGAGTTGCAGGAGACGTAGATGATTCTCCGGGTTCCCCAGCCGGCAATCTTCTCATGAAGGTTCCGGTCGAAGCCGACCCGGGGCGGGTCGACGATGACCGTGTCGATCCTGCCCTTCTGGACGGAAGCGAGGTTCGCAACGTTCCCGGTGTAGAAGTCGGAGTGCGGAGCGTTCTTCTTTGCGAACGCCAGACAGCGCTTGCTTCGCTCGACGGCGATGACCCGCTTCGCTTCGACGAACGCGCTGAACGTTCCCACCCCGCTGTAGAGATCGATGACCGTATCGCCGACCACATGTGCCTGAACATACCTCACAAGCGCTTCCAGCAGGACCTCGTTGGATTGGAAGAACACCTCGCTGGAGGCGTACAGCGTCCTGTCCAGGACGGGGATTCCGATCTCCCGGCCCAGAAGACTGATCTGCTCCCCGGAAGCGAGCGCACCGACCTCCACCAAGTGATTCCGCTGCTGCAGCCGGTAGGCGCTTTCGATCAGGAGATCCGGCTCCTTCAGGAGGGAGTTCAGCTTCGGCGTCAACACGGGACAGGAATCAATCGGAACCAGGTTGTTGGTATTCCTTCCGAGGAATCCGGCCTTCCTGCTTCTCAGGTCGACATGGAAGCGCGAGCGACAGCGGTACTCCCAGGGCTTTCCCACCTCGGTGGGAAGCAGGTTGATCTCATCAATCTTCCCGATTCGGGCGAAGTTCTCCCGGATGATCCCTTCTTTGATCCGGATCTGCTCGGCGTGGATTGCATATTGGAAATCGCACCCGCCGCACACTCCCCAGTATGGACACCTCTCCCCGATCCGGGCGGGGCTCGGTTCCAGGATCTCGAGGAGCTCGGCGCGGCTGAACCCGCTCTTGGATTCAACAAGAGCGACTTCAACCAGTTCGCCGGGTAGAACGGCTGGAACGAAGATTCGCCGCCCATCCTCCGGCACGGCGAGCCCTTCACCGCCTTGGATCACTTTCTCAATGCGGACTCGCACTCTTAAACTCCTCCACGTAGCGGGCGATCACCTCGATCCCTTCCTGCCAGAAGGAGCGATCGCCAAGATCGATTCCCGCTTCTAGGCCGACATCCCGGACGCTCTTCATCCCGCTGACCGAGAGCAGGGCATCATACTGCTCGACAAACGCGGAGGGATCGTCCTCGCTTCGTTTGCTGAGTCCCAGACCGAAGAGCTGGCCGAACGCGTACGGATAGTTATAATGGGAGAACTCCGGGCGATAGTAGTGGCTCTTGACCGCCCACATGTACGGATGATAGACGTCAAGTGCCGGACCATAGGTGCGCTTTTGGGCATCAAGCATCATTTCGTTCAACTCTCTTGCGGTGATGTCCCCTTCCTTTCGGCGTTTGAACACCTCCTCTTCGAAGTAGAAGCGGGAAAGGATATCCAGACACACCTGCGTCGAGTCCTGAAGGAATGCATCGATGAGGGCGATCCGCTCCTCTTCATCCGCCTCCTCCAACGCGCCCCGGAAGATCAGGCCTTCACAAAAAATCGAAGCGGTCTCGGCAAGCGGCGTCGGATATTTTGCAAGCAGTCCGCCACGCTGCATCACCTTCGAGTCGTGGTAGGCATGTCCCAACTCGTGGGCGATGGTCGATACGCCACTGTAGGTGTAATCGAAGTTTGAAAGGATCCTCGATTCCTTCGCCACCGGGAAGGAGATGTCGTACGCACCGCCGACTTTGCCTTTCCGCGGTTCGGGGTCGATCCAGTTCTTTTCAAAAGCGTTCTGGGCGAATTTCCCCATCGCTTCGCTGAACCGCGAGAAGTGCTCGACGATGAAGGCTTGGGCGTCCTCGTAGGAGTAGCGCTTCGCGCTCTTGCCCACCGGGGCGAAGAGATCGTAAAAGGCGAGGTTTTCAAGCCCGAGGAGCTCCGCCTTTTTCTTCAAGTACGACCGGAAAAGAGGTACCGCTTCTTCAAGCGTGGCGATCAGGGCGGAAAGGATCTCCGAGTCGATCCGCGATTGAAAGATCGAACGCCCCAGCGGGGACTCCCATCCTCTGCGGGCGTTGAGGGAAATGGTCGCTCCCTTGACTCCGTTCAAGGCCGCGGCGAACGCTTCTTCGTGGATTTCCAGTACCTCCAGCTTCTTTTCAAACGCCTTCTTTCGGATTGCCCGGTCACCGTCGGTGGCCATGTTGCGCAACTCGACGACCGTCTTCATCCGTCCGTCTTCCCACTCCGCCGAGATCGAAGATCCGAGACTCTGCTGCAATCGGGAAAAGGCGTCCCAGCTGCTTCTGGCCAAGTCGGCGGCGAACTCCTCCAGTTCATCGCTCATCAGATGCTTCTGTTCGATCAGGAGACCTTGAAGCACATACGCATACGGATCATCCGCTCCCCGATCTTTGATTTCATCCTCCCGCTTCGCCAGATGTCGCATAAAACGAACGGAAAGGGGCTTGAGAACCAGAAGAAGATCCTCGACCTGGTTGAATGCCTTGAGGTATACGGCGTTCGTCGTGTCGGTGCTCACCAGCGCATGGGCATACGATCCCAAGTTCCCCATATGGTCCAAGATCAGCTCAAACGCTTCTATGTTGATCTGAAGGTCGCTCTTCTCATCGGCGAGGCGGGCTTCCAATTCGGCGCTTTTGGTTCGGACCAGCTCGATGTCGGCAAGAAACTCGGCACTCTGCGGCCCGGGATAGATGGGAGTAAGATCCCAACGGGGTAGTGATTTCATATCATTCTCCTACAGTGAAAGATTATATTCGGCTATTTTATTGATCAATGTCCGACGGCTGATGCCAAGCTCTTCGGCGGCCCGGGTTCGATTTCCCTCCCAGCGGTGAAGGGCGTGGATGATCGCTTCGATCTCCGCCTCCTTAAGTGATTTCGCCTCGCTTTGAGGAAGTTCCTGAGGCTGCTGCGCCTGACTGTGCAGACTCACCGAATGGCGCAGATCCAGATCGCTTTCCTGGATCTCCGCCTCGGTGGCGAAGATCATCGCCCGTTCCAGAATGTTTTCAAGCTCCCGGACATTTCCGTAAAACTCATGCTCAGTGATTCGATTCAACGCATCGGCGGAAATACCGGTGACGGTGTGCCCCATTTCGCGATTGAGGCGTTTGAGGATTCCGGCGGCCAGCAGCGGGATATCCTCCCTTCGCTGCCGAAGCGGCGGAATGTGGATCCGTACGACGTTGAGGCGGTAAAACAAGTCTTCCCTGAAGCTTCCGCTGCGAACCCGCTCTTCAAGATCCTTGTTGGTCGCGGCGATGATCCGGGCGTTGATCGGCAGCTCCGTGGTTCCCCCGAGCCGGATGATCTTCCGATCCTGGAGAACCCGTAGAATCTTCACCTGAAGCGAGAGGGGCATGTCTCCGATCTCATCCAGAAAAAGCGTCCCGCCGCCGGCAAGCTCGAACATCCCGATCTTGCGGCTCACCGCTCCGGTGAACGCCCCCTTCTCATACCCGAAAAGTTCGCTCTCGATGAGGTTCTCCGGTACGCCTCCGATATTGATCGCGACAAATGGGCCATCTGCGACGGGGCTGGTCTGGTGGATTCTTCGGGCGACGACCTCCTTTCCCGTACCGCTTTCCCCGGTGATGAGCACCATCGAGGTGGTATCGGCGATCTTCTCGATGACTTTTTTGATCTGCCTGACCTGAGGCGACTCGCCGATGAAGAGCTCGCCCTCGCTGTCCGCCTGGCGGCTTTCACTCTCCACGACGTTGCGGAGGTTCTGAAGCTCGACCAGTTTTTTCAGGCGAAGAACCAGCTCCTCGGGATCGAACGGCTTGACGATGTAGTCTTGGGCGCCCTCCTTGAGGGCGGTGACGGCATCGCTGATCTCTCCGTGGGCGCTGATCATGATGATCGGCATGCGAAGCCCTTCGCTGCGAATCCATTGGATCAGTTCCAGCCCGTTCATGCCGGGCATTCTCAGATCGATGATGCACGCATCAAAGCCCTGCTCCCGGAGCATCCGTTGGGCGCTGAGGCCGTTTTCCGCCTCACTGCTTTGAATTCCTTCAAGCTTGAGGTAGCGGCTCATCAGTTGGCGGATATTGATCTCATCATCGACGATCAGGACGTTCATCCTTCACTCTCCTTATGTTTTCTGAGCGGACGGATCGCTTCGGGAAGAATCACTTCCACGATCGTGCCGCCGCCTTCCCGCCCCCTCAGGCTGATCGACCCCCCTCGGGCGCGGACGAATTGCTGACTGATCGAAAGACCGATTCCCGATCCCTGGATCTTGGTGGTATAAAAAGGATCGAAAATCTTTTTCATATCGCTCTTCTTGATTCCGACTCCCCGGTCTTTCACGATGATATGAATTACATGTTTTTTACCGGTGGAAACGGCGACTTCAACCTGAGCATCCTCGCCTTCATTGGATTCTACCGCATTTTTGAGGATGTTTTCAAAGATTGAACGCATCCGGTCCGGATCGATCAGGATCGAAAGCGGCCGCTCGCTGGTATAGGCAATCGGCATATCGAAGGCTTTGATGAGCATCTCGAAGAACTCATCGACGTTGACAACCTCCGGCTGTCCCAAGGGGTTGCGGAGGAAATCACTGATTTTGTTCGTCAATTGGGTGAGGCGGTTCACTTCCCCTTCGATGACCTGCAGATCCTCTTTGTGCTCCTCCGAGAGCGTTTTCTTAAGCAACGCCACCTGAATCGTAACCGCACTGAGCGGGTTTTTGATCTCATGAGCCAGCGTCCGGGCGGCCTGCCCCAAGTTCACGAGGCTTTCCTGCTTGGCCAACGTTTGCCGGTAGGAGCGGTTTTTCAGATAGATCGTCAGGACGGCGATGAACAAGCCGATGATGACGAAGCCTGAAAAGAAACCGAGAACCACAATGACCATCAACCGATGATGGTAGGCGGACCCGTCGAGACTCAGATAGAGAAGATCGGGAAAGTCGATCGGAGTCGGAAGCAGCCCCTGTTCGGTGAGGGTGAGCTGACCGGTCTCCAAGAGAATCGTCAACCGGCTGAACCGAATATACTCAACCATCTGGGTTGCTTTGTTGTACGTCGCCCGTCCGGTGCGGACAAACCCGTCGCGGGTGGTGAAGAGCTCGGCGGGGATTGTCATCGGCACCTTGCCCAAGCTCATCACTTTGCGCCCCATCGAGGAGTAGACCCCTACTCCGCTTACGTTTTCTTCCGCCATCGTTCGCAGCGCTTTGGCATTGCTGTCCTGCAGCGCGAGAAACACGGAGTTAAACGCCCGCTCCGCCTCGTTTTGAAGGCGAAGTTCTTCCCGCTCATACAGCGCGGAGGTCAGGAAAACAAGCAATCCAAGAAGTAAAAGAAAGCCGAAAATCAGTGATGAGATAACGAAGACTCCTTCGCGTCCATCGCCTATCATCAATCGCTTTCTGCTTCGTCGCAAAGTATGCTCCTATTCATAGTTCAAGGCATCGATCGGGTCGAGTTTGGAAGCTTTCACTGCCGGATACCAGCCGAAAAACACCCCGACGAACATCGAGAATCCTAGGGCAAGTATGAAGGAGGCGTACGATAAATGCAACGACCAGTCCATCAAATTGGTTACGGCGAAGCTGAGCAGCGATCCCAACACGATCCCTAAAAACCCGCCAAGAATCGTCAGCGTCAACGCCTCGATGAGGAACTGTCCCCGGATCACCGACGGGCTTGCTCCGATCGCTTTGCGCACCCCGATCTCCCGGGTTCGTTCGGCGACGGAAACGAGCATGATGTTCATGATTCCGATTCCCCCGACCAGAAGACTGATCGCCGCAATGAGAGCGAGGAAGGTGCTGAACGTCCCGGTGATCTGGTCGGCCATCTCCGCAAGGGTTGCCGGACTGAAAAGCATATACCCGTCCGTTCCCACGATGTCATCGAGGTATTCGGTGATCCTGTCGCTGACGGCGATCGTATCGAACCCATCGGTGATCTTCACGACGAATGCACCGACGTTCGTCGTCCGGATGAAGCGCTGGCTGTAGGTGTTGTAGGGGATGAAGACGCTGTCGTCGTAGGAAAGATTGAACGTCGGATCCTTGCTCTTCAGAACGCCGACGACCAGATAGTTCTTCGCTTGGTTTCTAAAAAGGCTGATATATCGGCCCACCGCTTCCTGCTCGGGAAAGAGTTCCTCGGCGACGCTGCTGCCGAGCACCGCCACCTGGCGGCGATTGATGTTGTCCATCGCATCGAAGAATGATCCCTGGGTGTATTCAAGATTCAGCGCATCCCCATAATCGGAAAGCACGCCGACGACCGAAGCGTCGGTGGCCTCCTGACTCACCCGTATGCGACCCATCGATGAGTTTTGCGGCAGGACGACATCGATCCCCTCCACATCCCGTCGAAGCATTGAGGCGAACTCCTCATTGAAGATTCCCGTATTCCGCTGTCCGGGTGAGGGATAGATCGTCACCATGTCCAGGCCGCCGATGGCGATCGCGTCCTTGATCGATTGGGAGGCGCTGTCCCCGATCGTGAGGATGGCGACCACCGATGCTACTCCGATGACGATTCCGAGCAGGGATAAGGCGGTCCTCATCTTGTTCCCACGCATTGCATTGAAGGCGAGCTTGATATTTTCTATGACCATCTCACACCTCGATTTTCCCGTCGCGAAGATAGATCTGACGCTTCGCCTTCAGACCCAGTTCACGGTCGTGGGTCACCAGAATCACCGTCCGCCCTTCGCTGTTGATCTCATCAAAGAGCTCCATGATCTGATTCCCCGTTCTTGTATCGAGCGCCCCGGTCGGTTCGTCCGCCAGAAGGATCGAGGGGTTGTTCACGAGCGCCCGGGCGATGGCGACGCGCTGCTTCTGTCCCCCGCTGAGCTCATTCGGCCGGTGATACATCCGATCGGCGAGGCCTACGCGCTCAAGCGCGTTGATCGCCATCCTTCTCCGTTCACGCGGCCTGTAGCCGGCATAGAGCAACGGGGTGACCACGTTCTCCAGGGCGGTGAGCTTCCCAAGGAGGTTGAACTGCTGGAACACGAAGCCCACCTTCTGGTTCCGGATGAAGGCAAGCTCCGCTTCGTTCATCCCGCTGGTATCCTCTCCGTCGATCAGGATCTGGCCGTCGGTGGGCGTGTCAAGACAGCCGATGAGGTTCATCATCGTCGACTTGCCGCTCCCCGAAGGACCCATGATCGAGGTGAACTCCCCTTTTTTGATTGTAATGGATACCCCGTCCAACGCTTTGACGATGAATTCGCCCATCACGTAGTAGCGGCTCACGTTCCGAAGGGCTATCACATCACTCATCGGGGATCTCCACCATCATGTTCATGTTGCCGCCCATCGAGGCGAACGGATTGCTCGTATCGGTTCGGCGGGTGACCACCGTGTCCCCGGCTTTGAGATCTCCGCTAAGCAGCTGGCTGATCCCCTCGCCGAGGTACTTCACCGTCACCGGAACCCGGGTCGTGGTTCCATCCTCGTTCCGCTTCAAGACGGAGGAACTGCCCCGCGAGGTGGTCACGGCGCTTTGAGGCAAAAGGATCAGGGCGGTCTCCCCTTCGCTGGTGATCGTTCCCTTGAACGTATACCCGGGAACAATCCGGGCGGGCGGACTTTCAATCGTCAGCTCGACATCCATCACACCGATTCCCTGATTGGTATACCGGCCGAGCATCGGAATGTAGCTGACATATCCTTCGATGGAACCGTCGGTGTAGGAATCGAAGTAAAGAACGGCTTTCTGGCCGAGTTCGACATATTGCATATCGATTTCGTCGATTTCGACGGTCGCCTTCAACGTCGACCGGTCGACGATCGTCATCGCCGTCTGTCCGGCGGTGAAGTAGTCCCCTTCGGAGACCTTCACCGAAGCGACGACACCGTCGAAGTTGGCGTAGGCTTTGGTGTAATCCAGCTTGTTCTTGGCGTTGGTCAGCCGAAGTTCCGCCAACTCGATCTCCCGGTCACTTGCACCGGTGAGGATCGCCGCCTGTAGGGCATCTTGGCTTTGCGCTACATCGAAGCGCTCATTGATGTCATCCAAGGCGATCAGCACATCGCCCTTCTTCACGCTGTCCCCTTCCTTCACGTATACGTCCGTAACGGTTCCGGTCGCCCGGAGAATCACCTGCTGGATATCGTTGGGTTCGACGTAGGAGGAGAGATCGATCGTCTGGGTGAAGATCGATTCATAGACCTCGGAGTCCGTTTCCCGGACGAAACTGATCGGAGCCCGCTCTTCCGCCCAGGGGAAGCGGTTGTTCTCCTTGTAAAAACTGTAGAGGTAGAGCCCGCCGGCGATCAGGGCGAGAATGAAGATCCAGGTGAAGAAGCGGCGGGCTCTCCGCCTCCTTTGTTTCTTCTTGAATTGGTTCTTCACGAGGGTTTCCGTTGCAGTATCGCTTCTCTGCATCTCAAACATGCTCTTTCTCCTTACATCATCAAGCGCTTGATTTCATTTTCAAGCTGCAAGCCTTTCAGCAGCATCGCTTTCAGGTCGTATTCATCAAGTTCAACGGTAAAAGCGGCGTCTTCCACCTGTTTCTTCGTCACAAGGCCGTTCTCAAAGAGTTCCCGCTGCTGCTTCAGCAGATCCTTGTTGTACCGGATCGTCTGCAAGAGGAGCGCATACTCCAACTGCCAGGAGGCGATGCCGTTCTGCACCTCGATCGAGCTTTGGATGTACTCATCCACGGCATTATTATATGCGATCTCGGCCAGCAGCACCTCGTTCTCAAGCTGCCGGATCTCCAGTGTATCCTTGGCGAAGGCGGGGTCGTTGGACCAGGTTCCGGAGATGGCGACCACGGGCGTCAGGGTCCCCTTGTCGAAATCGTAGGTTCCGCCAACCGCCCCTTGGACGGTGAAGCTCTTGCCGGCCAGCGCGGCCGAACCTCCCAAGGTGAGACTGTTTTGTGTCATCGGACCAAGGTTGGTATTGATCTGGCTGTTGGCGTAGGAGATGTTCCCGCCTGCCACCAGCGTCCTGTTGGTGTATTGGGCGATCCGGAGGGCGAGGGTCTCCTTCGCCTTTTGAACCTCGATCCTCTTCGAAGCGACGGAGGTCGAGCCTTCCGCATTCATCGCAAAGGAAAGATCGGGTTCCCGGATGTCGGTGATCGCATCGGGATACGGGACGCCCATGATGGTTTCAAACTGGCGGACCAGCAGATCCCGAGATGCCTGAAGGCTCTCGAGGGTTCCTTCCGTCAATCGGATCGCCTGATCCTGAGCCTGATAGACGAGACTGCCCTTTTTGACCTGCCCCAGAACCAGTTTATCACTGAGTTCTTTTTTTGCATCGGTAAGCTTCTGCGTAGTGCTCTTGATCGACTTCTCATTGTCTACGAGCGCGCCGATCTGGCTGTAGAGGGTGTTGGCGAAGGTGAGCTTCGCTGATTCATAGCTCAAATGTGCCATCATCTCCGTCTGCCTGATGTTCAGATCCTTCAGCAAATCCTGAGTCTTGCCATACGTAATGGTGTGGCTCACCGAGAGGGAGGGGTCTTCAAGGTAGTTCCACGAAGAACCGGCCTGGCTGTAGGAGAAGGGATCGACGGAAAAAGAGAACGCCGTCTTCCCGTCGTTCGGCAGTGTAATCTCCACGCTGCTGCCGGAAAGCGAGATCCGCTGACGGGAGACGTTCCAGTTGTTCTTCGTGTCGATCGGGTTGGTATACTTCAATTCTCCGGAGTTCACGCTCACCTTCACCCCGTCATCGATCTTCGTCGCCGCCTGCTGCAGGAGGACGTTGCTCCGGGTGATCTCGAGGTTTTTCATCGAAGAGGAGTTCTGCTCGGCTTGTTTGAGCAGGTCGTCGAGGGGTATCGCGGAAAGCGGGAGGGCGGCAAGAAGCAGTACTGCGGCGACTACCCCCACCCGTCTCGTATCTGGTCGGTGCATCAATCTACACTCCTATCATTACATACTATCAAGTATCGTGATCTTTCGGCTCTTCGGCAACCTGTGAGGGGCTTCTTCACACAAACTACAAAAGCTTTTGACCCCCATCCACCGGAAGTTCGATACCGGAAACAAAATCCGCTTCGAGAAGATACAAAGCCGCTTCGGCGACCTCCTCGGCCGTTCCTGTTCTCCCCAGCGGAAGGATTCGCCGCATCGTTTTGAAGTATGCTTCATCCCCGTTGGAGAGAACCGCTCCCGGACTGACGGCATTGACCCGGAGGGTCGGCCCGAGGGCAACGGCCAGCACCTTCGTCTGCTCCAGCAGGGCGCTCTTTGAAAGGTAATACCCGACTCGGGAGGCGGTGGGCTTGGAGACCCGCGTATCGACGATGTTGATGATCGAGCCGGTCCGGCCGCGCTCAAGCAGGTGATGATAGAGCGCTTTGGACAAGAACAGCGGAGCGGTTGTGTGGAGGTTCATCATCCGCTGATACGCTTCCAAGGTGAGCTCTCCGACCGTCCCCCTCTCAAAACAGGAAGCGTTGTTGATCACATGGTCGATCACTCCATATACGGTCAAGGCTTCCCGGAAAAGCGGCTCGACCGCCGCGGGGATCGAAAGATCTCCTTGGATGATCTTTGCCCCATGGATTCTCTGCAATTCGAAGGCGGCCGCTTCGCTTGTGTGGTAATGGACGACGACCCGATAGCCTTTTTGGAGAAGGCTTTGGGCCATGACGCTTCCGAGGCGTCGGGCTCCCCCGGTGATCAGGACAACTTCGCTCATCGGGTGTAAATTATAACGGGGTTGTTGTCGATTGACAATTGAGGGAGTATATTTGAACAAGGGGATTCGTCCCACTACAAAGGGTAATGTAATGAACAATGAACACAAAAACGACAAGGATTGGAAAGAATCCTTGAAGAAGCGGATGAACATCGAGCCGGGCATCCATACCGGCGACAAGGGTCCGCAGAAGAAGTATACTTTTTCATTCTGGTATTTCTTCATCATCCTGATGGCGTTTCTTGCGATAAACTCCTTCATGGTAAGCCGCCAGCCCAACATCGTCCAGATCGACTACAACCAGTTCAAGCAGCTGGTGGAGAACCGGACGATCAAGCGGGTGAACATCGAAACGGAGCGCTATGTCGGCTACTCCTTCAGCCTGGGCCAACTCGCCACCGACGGCATCATTCCCGATGGAGGAGCGCAGGCGTTCGCCACCTACAAAGTGGAAGACCCCTCGTTCGTCCCCCTGCTTGACGAGATGAACGTGGAGTACTTCGCCACGCCTCCGCCGAAACCCGGCATCTTCAGTTCGATTCTCTCCTATCTGCTGCCCTTCATCTTCATCGTCATTCTTTGGCGCATCATCTTCTCGAGGATGGGCAGCGGAGGCCAGGGAGTTCTCTCCTTTACGCAGAACAAGTCGAAAATCGTGGCAGAAGGGGACACCGGAATCCGCTTTGCGGATGTGGCCGGAGTGGATGAATCGAAGTATGAACTGGAGGAAGTCGTCGACTTTCTGAAAAACCCCGACAAATACACCGAGATCGGTGGAAAGATACCCAAGGGCGTCCTCCTCGTCGGGCCGCCCGGAACCGGCAAGACCCTTCTGGCCAAAGCAGTCGCCGGTGAAGCGCAGGTGCCGTTCTTCCGGATGAGCGGAGCGGACTTCGTCGAGATGTTCGTCGGAGTCGGAGCCGCCCGAGTCCGGGACCTCTTCAGGCAGGCCAGAGAGAACTCCCCCTGCATCATCTTCATCGATGAGATCGATGCGATCGGACGCGCCCGGGTCGGAGCGGGCATCGGAGGCAACGATGAGCGCGAGCAGACCCTCAATCAGCTTCTTGTTGAAATGGACGGGTTCGACTCCCGGACCGGAGTCATCATCCTTGCGGCGACGAACCGGCCGGAAATCCTTGATCAGGCGCTCCTGAGACCCGGTCGATTCGACCCAGGTTCTGGTCGACAAACCGGATTTGAAGGGCCGATATGAGATTCTGAAGATCCATACCCGCAAGATCACCCTCAGCGACGATGTGGATCTCAATAAGATCGCCCAAGCCTCAGCGGGCCTCGCCGGTGCGGATTTGGCGAACATCGCCAACGAGGCCGCCCTGATGGCGGTCCGGGGAGGAAGAAAAGCGGTCACTCAGGCTGACTTCGAGGAAGCGATCGAAAAATCGGTCGCCGGTCTTGAGCGGAAGAGCAGGATCCTCAATCCCAAGGAGCGTGAGCGCGTCGCCTACCATGAAGCGGGACACGCCCTGACCGCCTATCTGACGGAAGGGGCCGAACCGGTGAGCAAGATCTCCATCATCCCCCGCGGCTTCGGAGCCCTCGGCTATACGCTGCAGTATCCCACCGAGGATCGCTTCCTGTTAAGTGAAAGCGAGCTGATGATCAACATCGACACCCTGCTCGGCGGCCGGGCTGCGGAAGAAGTCGTCTTCGGGGACATCTCCACCGGAGCGGGTAACGACATCAGCCGAGCCAGCGACCTGGTCAGGCGGATGATCACCGAGTTCGGAATGAGCGACCGGTATCGGAACATCACGTTGCCGACCACCCAGAGCGGCATCGCCGGGGTCGGTGGAAGCCGCGACTACTCGGAGAAGACTCAGGAGTATATAGACAACGAGACCGCCAGAATCGTCAATGAGCGCTACGAAATCGTAAAAGCCAACCTTGAAAAGAATAAGGAAGCGCTTTTGACGATCACTTCCGAGCTCTTGGAGGATGAAGTCTTAAGTGGAGACCGCTTTGAAGAGCTTGCAAAAAGTAAAGTCATTGGCTAATCTCTAGCTCATGCTCTATACACCGATCACCGACCCTGAACTGACCCGACACCTCGCCACCCTTCCCAAAGACGGACGCGAGGTGTTCGTGGCTTTGGATGCAACCGTCCGAATCACCGCGATCAGTGCGACGACGATGATCAACCAAATGCAGGCCAACCACGGTCTTCAGCCGCTGGAAACGTACGTCCTCGGGCAGGCATACCTTGCGACTGCGCTCCTTACCTCACTGGTGGAAGGAAACGACCGGATGCAGCTCTCCATTGAATGCGGGGGCCCGATCGGCGGAATCTACACCGAAGGATGGGCGAACGGCTCGGTTCGGGGATATCTGAAGAACAACCCGATCCCTCTGACGCGGGAACTGACCTCTCTGGATTTGGATGAACTCTACGGTCCGGGATTCTTGACGATCAGCAAGCTCTTGGAGGGGAAGAAGACCCCCTTCAGCGGTCAGACGATGCTTCAGTGGGGTGACTTGGCGAAGGATCTGGCCACCCACTTCGACCAAAGCGAGCAGACGCCCACCCACTTCATCCTCTCCATCGATTTCAACGACAAAGCCCAAGTCGTCGGCGCGGGAGCCCTCTTCATCCAAGCGATGCCCGGCTGGAAACAGGATGGGTTGGATCGGCTTGCCAACTGCGCCGATATGCTTCCTGCTTTGGGGAAGCACATCGCAAACGGCTACTCGGTCAAATCGTTCGTTGAAACCCATTTCACCGGTGTGGATCTTCGCCATCTCGGCAGTACGGACATCCGATTCTTCTGCCCGTGCACCAGGGAACAGTACGGCCGGTACATCCAACACCTGAAGGAAAGCGACCGCGCCGACATCGCGGAAAACGGACCCTTTCCCTTTGAAGTGGTCTGCGCGAACTGCAATACCACCTACCGGTGGAGCAAGGATGAGATGAAACGTCTCCTTGACGAGGTGAAGCGATGATCTTCTATGCGACCAGCGGCCTCCATCAAAGCGATATCCTAGCCGAAGAAGCCCGCATGGCGGGAGCGGAAGAGATCGCCACGTCAAGCAGCGGAGTTCATTTCACCGGGGATCTGCGTGTTGCTTATCGCTTCCTGCTTACGTCTCACACCGCAACGCGCCTGCTCCTCGGCATCTATGAGGACGATGATATCCGCAGCGCCGACGAGTTCTATGACGCGTCGATGATGATTCCCTGGGAGGAGTGGATCGATCCTTCAAAAAGCTTTTCGGTGACGATTACCACAAAGAACGTCCGCTACCTGAAGCACTCGAACTTCGGAGCGCTCCGGCTCAAAGATGCGATCGTCGACCGGATTCGAGAACACTTCGACGGCCGAAGACCGAATGTCGACCGTGATGACGGCGACCTCATCTTCCACGTCCACTTGGAAGAAGATCGGGCGACGTGGTTCGTCGATCTCAGCGGTCAAGGCCACCACAAGCGAGGATACCGGGGGGATCAGACCGACGCCCTCCTTGCCGAACACCTCGCCTTTTCCCTCCTCTATCGCTCCCAGTGGCGCAAGCTTGCCGACGAAACGGGCTCCTTTCCCACCCTGCTCGACCCCTTCTGCGGCTCGGGAACGATCGTCATTGAAGCTGCGCTCTGGGCGACCGGGCGTGCTCCCGGCCTCGTGAAAGCCCGGATCTTTCCCGTTTTCAACCTCCCGATCCATGACGTGGATCTCTATGAAGAGATCGTTGACGAGGTCGTCTCCCGGATGGAAGAGGAATCGCTTTCCATCCATGGATGGGACCGCAGCCCCAAGGCGATCCGCATCGCAGAGGAAGCGGCAAGAGAAGCCGGCGTCGATCATCTGATCACCTTCGAGGTGAAGGATTTCACCACCCTGACGGCAGAAGACATTCCCCCTTCGACCGGGGTAATCGTAACCGACCCCCCGTACGGGATGCGGATGGGCGAGTGGGAGGAGACCCGCCACCTGTATCGCTCAATCGGGGATGCCCTCGCCCAATTCTTCGGCGGATGGAACGTGAGTCTCCTCACCGCCGACGATCGCCTCCTAGGGCAGATCGATCTGAAGCCGAATCGAACCAATGCGTTCAACAACGGAGGAATCCCGTGTACCCTTGCCCACTACTACATCTTCACCCATGAAGAGAAAGCGGCTCTGAGGGCGGAGTGGGAACATCGGAGAAAAGAACGGCTCAGCCAGCCGCTTTCAAGCGGTGCGCAGATGGCGTACAACCGGCTGATCAAGAACCTCAAAGAGCTGAAGCCGGTCATGGAACAGGAGGGGGTGACGAGCTATCGCATCTATGATGCGGATATGATCGAATACAACGCGGCGATCGACCTCTACGAAGGAAAGTGGGTCAACCTCGCCGAGTACGCCGCCCCTCCGACCGTCGACGTCGAAGACGCCGAAAGGCGCCTCAATGAGTTGATCGATGCCACCGAACGGGCAACCGGAGTAGACCGCGAGTCTATCTTTGTAAAGCAACGAACGGTTCAGAAAGGGCTCGGCCAGTATGAGCGCCAGGCATACACCGACCGGTTCTACATCATCAATGAAAACAACGCCCGCTACTTCGTGAACTTCACCGACTATCTGGATACGGGGATCTTCCTCGACCACCGCCCGATCCGAAAATACATCAGCGAGATTACCGACCATAAACGCTTTCTCAACCTCTTCTGCTATACGGGGACCGCTACGGTTCAAGCGGCGAAGGGAGGAGCCCTCTCCACCGTCAGCGTCGATACATCGACGACCTATCTGGATTGGGCGAGGCGAAACATGGAGCTGAACGGCTTCGGCGGAATGAACCACTTCTACTATCAAAGCGATTCGATTTCATTCCTCTGGGATACGTTCGACCGCTACGATGTGATCTTCTGCGATCCGCCGACCTATTCCAACTCGAAAGACCGGGCGCCCTTCGAGGTTCAAAAGGATCATCGCTCGCTGATCAAGGCGTGCATGATGCACCTCGATCCGGGCGGGCTGCTCATCTTCAGCTGCAACTATCGATCATTCAAGATGGATGAGGAGGTATATGATGAATTCGATGTCGAGGAGATCACTCCTCAGACGATCGGAAAGGATTTCAGCCGCGATCCGAAGATCCACCATGCGTTCCTCATCCGGGAGCGGGCGAAAATAGTGGTGCAACCACAAAAGCCAAAGAAAGCGATTCGACGAAAGCCGGTCGACTGAAAAAAGGCCCTCGAAAGGGCCCCTTCACATGATCAAAATATCACTTAGAAGATATATCCGAACGACATGGTGGCTTCGAGGAACTGGTGTCCGCCACTAGCGAACTTGTCCAGATCGACGCCGTACTTTCCGCCGATTCCAAGGGTGAAGTGGTCGGTCAGGCGGTAGGAAAGCGCCGCCTTGGCGAACACTCCATAGCGGTAGGTGAGCGTGCTGCTGTCGATGAACGAAGGATCAAGGCTGTAGGTTAAGAAGCCGCCACCTCCGAGACCGAGGGCTATGCGGCCGCCTTCGACGTTCAGCATCACGGCGGGACTGGCGGTGAATGAGTGTTCCAGACTCGTGAAGAAGGTGGAAAGCGCGTCGAAGTTCCCTTTGAGAACCTTGCTGAGGGTGGCTCGGTAGGTTGTTCCCCTGAGGTACGGGGTGTACTCGAGATCAAGGTCGACGCCGAGTCCGAACACCTTTGCGAAGGTAAGGATGTTGTGGAACTCCAACGTCATACCGCCCTTCAGGTTGTTGATATCGTAGGCGGAGTTGAACCGGGAACGCTGGCGATTATACCCCAGATTGATTCCCAGCTTCGTGTAGAAGCGGCTCGGCTCCTTCACCTTCGGGGCCTTGGGCGGGGTGGCAACCGGTTCTGCCTTCTTGACCTCTTGCACAGGTGCTGCCGGTTGAGGCGCTGAGGGAGCGGGTGTGACCGGCTTGGGTGCAACGGGCTCCTCGACAACGGCTTGCGGCTCCGGTGCAAGAATCATTGCCTCGGCTACCGATCGGGTGCTCTCGCTGAAGTGGATCCCGTCATAGGACTGCTGCAGGTAGAGCGTATGGTCGACGGTTCCATCCAATCCTCGTTCGGTGTAGCTCGTGACGCTTGAATCGACGGTGATCCAGCCTTCCGGTTTCTCCGAATCTATCTGGAATCGGAAGGTTGTGACTTCCGGATCTTCCAACAACCATTCCCACGTTATTACGACGGGGACGGCAAACAACATGGCGGGAAGTAGGATCAAGATTGCCAACAACGCTGTGAATTTCAACTTCATGGTTTATAACTCCTATCTGTAACCTACGACGGACTACACGCTTTGATCGTAGTTCAGTACTATAATAATACACGCAGCTCATTAATATAACAAGTAAATAGGCGAAATCGATACAGAATAGGAGAATTTTACGAGATGCGCGACTCAATTCAAACGCTTGCGGTGTTTTGCGGCTCGTCAAGCGGACACAACCCGCTATACACCGAGGCGGCAAAGGCGATCGCTGAAACGATGGCCGATAACAACATCGCTCTCGTATATGGTGGAGGTAATCGCGGGTTGATGGGCATCGTTGCCGAAACGGTTCATCGACGAGGCGGTTATGTGATCGGGGTCATTCCTCAGTTGCTCAACCGAGCGGATGTCGTGATGCGCAAGGTCGAAAACGAGCTCATCGTCGCCCATGACATGCATGAACGGAAAGCATTGATGTATGAGCGGAGCGATGGATTCATCGCCCTGCCCGGAGGAATCGGGACCTTGGAAGAACTTCTTGAGGTCTATACCTGGCTCCAGCTCGGATATCATAAAAAACCGGTAGCCGTATTGAATATCGGGGGCTTCTTCGACCACCTGCTTGATTTGCTGACTCACGCCAATGGCGAAGGATTCATCAAAGATGACATCATGAACTCGCTGATCGTCGCTGACGACATTCCCTCCCTTTTTGAACAGCTCGATCGGTGGGACGCTCAGCTGGGAGACAAGCTTTCACCATGAAGATCAATCGCTACCTCATCATCGAATATTTCAACGTCATAGCGGGATCATACCTCACCGCATTGGGAATCGCCCTGTTCAGTGCGCCAAGCAAAATCGTGAACGGCGGAGTCAGTGGAATCGCCATCATCGTTCACCACAGCCTCGGGTGGGATACCGGGTTCTCCATTTTCCTCTTTTCAATCCCCCTGTTTCTCCTCGGGCTTCTCGTCTTTGGCAAGCGCTATGCGGTAAAGAGCCTTGCGGGAACAATCCTCCTAAGCGTGTTCACCACGATGAACAACATGATTTTCGGCTACGAGGGGGTTTTGGATCCTTCCAACGTCCTCTCCGTCCTATTAAACTCGCTCAGCGCCGGAGCTTTGATGGGGTTGGGGCTTGGAATGGTGGTCCGCAGCGGATCGAACACCGGTGGAACGGATATCCTTGCCCAGGTGGTGGCCCGCTATACTCCCCTTTCGATGGGAACCTCCTTTCTCATCGTCGACGGATTGATTATCCTCGTCGGAGCATTGATCTTCGGTCTTGAGATGGCGCTCTACGCCCTCATTACCGTCTTCATCACCAGCGCGGCGATCGACAAGGTGGTCCTCGCCTTCGGGCGTCGTTCGGCAAAAACGGTGTTTATCATTTCAACGCAGTTGGAAGCAATAAAAGATGCGATCCTCACCGAGCTCGGTCATGGCGGGACGATTCTTTCCGGCACCGGAATGTATACCCGGACCGACCGTCCGGTGATCATGACCGTCGTGGCGAATACGAAGCTCGCCGCCTTGACGCACATCGTCCACCGGTACGATAAAAACGCCTTCATGGTTGTCCAAGAGGCGTTCAATGTGCTCGGCGAAGGGTTTACACCGATCGAGGAGGGAGCATGGAGTTCCCACCTCGACATTACCCAGGAGCAGCGTCCTTAATTGAGCCAGAGCTGCTCGGGATAGAGTCCCTCTTCAGTTTTTTTGGCAAGTTGAAGTTTCACGTTTTCCCGGTCTTCGGCGTAGGTCATTCCGAACCAATGCTCGTCAGTGGTGTAGAAACGAACTTTTCCTTCACCTTTTGCTACGAGGTTTCCCACTCCGTTGGGAAGGTAGCACTCGTTCTTTTCACTGGTGACGTGCTCTTCAATGAAGGTGTGCCAGTAGCGTTCAAAGGAATCGAATGCACTGTGGGCGAATCCGAAGAAGTTCATCGAGACCCATTCTTTCCCGGTAAGCGGAAGGTTCCCGCTCTCGCGAAAGCTCATCAGAGAATCGCCTTCATACCCGATCTTCGTGTGTTCGACCATGCTCTTGAGGTACCCACCCTTTTCCGAGCAGATTGCCCGACTGACCGTTCCGATTCGACTTGTGGTGTTTTCAAGGACATAGCCGACCATGGCGTGCTCCTTGGCATCGGGGGCGAGACCGGCTAAATGGTTATACAGAGTAACATAAGGGGTTTTACCATAGTAATCGTCAGCGTTGATCACCGCAAAACTCCCATGAATCTCTTCTCGGGCACAGAGCACCGCGTGAATCGTTCCCCACGGTTTGACCCGTCCCGCCGAGAGTTCGAGCTGCTCCTCATTGAGCAGGGAATCCTGATGTTGGAATACGTAGGTTGCGTCCATGTTTCTGGCGATTCGATCGAAAAGGTGGTAGCGAAACTCTTTTTCAATGGACTTCCTGACTACAAAAACAACTTTTTCAAACCCGGCCTCTTTGGCATCGAAGATCCCATAATCCAGGAGGGTCTGCCCATAGGCGCCGACACTATCGATCTGCTTGATGCCGCCATAGCGGCTACCCATCCCAGCAGCTAAAATCAGAAGCGTTGGTTTCATCGTCTTCCTCCTTGGTAACCAAATCGCGCCTATTCTACCCTCTCCGCTTAAAAATAGTCAAATCCTTCACCCCCGGGAAACCATCTGGTACTGAAGGTCAAAGTGGAGTATCCTCTCTTCATGAACAATCACGAACGCTTTACCAATGTTTTGGAATTTTGTGCGCTCAGCCCAACGTGCCGAACCTGTCCCTACTCGTTATATACCCGCCGTCATCAGGATGCTTCCAACAAGGCGTGTTTTACATCCAAAGAAAATCTGGAAGCGCTCGAACGATGGCTGCACAGCGAACATGAAGAGGACGATCCTGCCGAAGAGTTCCTCTCCGATGACCAAAAATGGCTTCAGGATCTCCTGAAGCTCCAATTCAACGATGATGAGGATGAGTTTGACTTTTAGTCGGTGGTCACTGTGAACTGAATCGCTGCACTATAGGTGCCGGTTGCGAAGCGATTGGGATCGAAATTGTCGATCTTGGCATAAATCTCTCCGCTTTCCTGAACTCCAAACGAGTTCGAATCACGATCCTGCGGTCCCACGGATCTGGAGACGATCGAGGAGCCTTCCACGGCAACGGCCCGCGCATCACCATAGGGAATAAAGCCTGCAGTAAACGGAATCTCCGTTTCAAGATGGGGGGCATGGGGAGTCCCGGGGGTCAAATAAAGCTTGAACCGTGTTCCCGATCCATCCTCGCCGGGGCGGATTTCAATCTTGAACCGTGCATTTCCAACATTTGAAAAGAGTCGATATCGACCGATGGGAACGATGCTTCCCCGCGCTTCAATCAAATCGACGTTTTCAGCCTCGGTGGAGACCTCGATGCGGAAGTACTGGTCTTCGGGCATTCGTCCTTGGAGCGTGAATGAACTGATTACCGGGCTGTTGTTGCCCGACAAGGACCCGAGAACGATCACGGTGAAGATAATCGCCCATACAAGCCGCTTCAATTGCTGCATCAAACCTCTCTCCATATTCTTTTCCTCAGCCACAGTGTACAAAGCGAAGCAACGGATGTCAAGAGTTTTCATTGTATATCTAACATTTTTTTCTGCAAAACAGATTAATATCAAACAAATCCTTTATTTATAAATAGTTACAATACCTATCCCTTCTGACATAGGGTTTTCATTCGCCACCAATCATGTGTATGCGGCGTGAGAATAGAACACGATGGCAACGGGAAGAGAATGATGTATGCCGAATGGATACCGTTGAGAGCTCGCCAATCAACCGAACGTTGGAATCGGATTCCTGAATTTGAGTAAAAGGGTTGAACATCACCGCGCTGATTCGTTAGTATTACGGCTAGCATTTGCCGAGTCCGTAGCTCAGTTGGATAGAGCGTCTCCCTCCGGAGGAGAAGGCCGTGCGTTCGAATCGCGTCGGACTCAAAGCAGGGAGACTGGTCATTCAGTCTCCTTTTTTGCGGGCGTATACTTTTTCCGTCCGATTCGGTATCCTTTGAACCATGAGTATTCGGGTCCTTTTTTTAGGAGAAATCGTCGGAAAGGCGGGAGTTCAGGCCGTTCGTCAAAACCTCAGAACGCTCCGGGAAGAACAAGCGATCGATCTGGTGATCGCAAACGGGGAAGGAGCCACCGGAGGATTCGGTCTCGGCAAAGCCCATTCGATGCAGCTGCTGAAGAGCGGCATCGACGTGCTGACCGGAGGCGAGAAGATCTACTATAAGCTTGACATGGTCGAGTTCATCGACAAGAACCCTGCGATCCTTCGACCTGCAAACTTCCCCCAGCAGAACCCCGGTCGGGGAGTTCGCTATCTGAACGTCGGTGAAACCAAAATCTGCGTCATCAACATCCTGGGCAACGCCGATTTTCCCCGAACCCATTTGACCAATGCGTTCCCGCTGGCCGAATACCTCGTGACGAAAGCCCTTGAAGAGGGGGCGATTCCCCTTGTGCAATTTCACGCTTCCCCCACTGCCGAGAAGCAGGCGATGGGGTTTCATC
>SHOI01000222.1 GCA_004294855.1 Sphaerochaeta sp.
TGAAGATGACGGTCTTATTGGTCTCTTTGAGGTGCTCGATGATCTTGAAGAGCTCCTCTCTTCCTTTCTGGCTGAGGGCCGTCGTCGTTTCATCGATCGTTACGACCAACGGCTCAAAATAGGTGGCCTTGACGATTTCAATCAGTTTCCGGTCTTCGAAGCTGTAGTTGTCGATCACTGTTGAGGCATTGATTCTGTTAAGTCCATAGGAATCCAGCAGCTGCTGGGTTTCCCTGTTCATCTGCGCGGTGTCTTTGATGAACCCATGCATGAACTTATGCTCTCTTCCCAGAAAGATATTCTCCGCCACGGTGAGGCCGGATAATGTTCCCATCTCCTGGACGACGATCGAAATGCCCTTCATATTCGCTTCAACGAGGGATCTTACGTTCAACTCCTCTCCCTCAAGAATGAATCGCCCGCTGGATATCGAATGAATCCCGCTGAGCATCGAGCAGTAGGTGGACTTGCCCGAGCCGTTTTCTCCGATGAGCCCGTGAACCTCTCCCCGGTAGAACTCCAGAGAGACGTCTTTCACCGCGTGGGTGATGCCAAAATGCTTATTAACCTGTTCGGAGCGTAAAACTACTTCTTTCATTCCTGACTCCTATTTCACGACGCTTCCGCGGGCTCCGCGGTTGGTCAGCGTAACGATGATCAACAATACGGCACCGGTTACAAAGTCGTTGATCGTGGTGGGTACGTTCAGAGCGACCAGACCGTTGAAAATCAGGGTGATGATGAACTCTCCGATGACGATCGCACTGACGGGCATCCCGTATTTTTTAAAGGCCACCCCGAAGAAGGTACCCATCAGGGGTTTGAAGTTTCGACCCATCGATTCCATGCCGGTCACCGCGAGCATTCCTTTTCCGTAGCTGACGGTGAGCAAGGCCATGATTCCCACAAAGAAGTGAAGCAGGACAAAGCCGATGAACTTGTACTTCTCGACGTTGATGCCCATCGCCTTGGCTACAAACTCATTGGATCCGATCGCATTGAAGTAGGTTCCCAATTTGGTGAACCTGAGGATGAAGGCCATCAACAAAAATGCCGATACCGCGACGATATAGTTCCACGGAGCATGGTTGAAGGCGAGGATGTTCGAATCCGTCAGTTTTCCGGGGAATCCTGCCGGGTCGAACTTTACCACATAGGCTGCAACACTTTCGAGAACAAGCATCAAGCCAACCGTTACAATCATTGACGGTATTCTGAGACGAGTATACAGAAAACCATTGAAGGAACCGATCAACGTACCACAGAGCAGACATCCGAAAATAAGGCCGTAGTAGCCGAATTGTCGGGAAAGGAGCACTCCGACAAGCGATGAGAGGACGATATTCGCTCCGATGCTCATATCAAAAAGCCCCATCACTACAATGAAGTAGAATCCGCATCCTCCGACTGCGTATTGAATCG
>SHOI01000223.1 GCA_004294855.1 Sphaerochaeta sp.
TGAAGATGACGGTCTTATTGGTCTCTTTGAGGTGCTCGATGATCTTGAAGAGCTCTTCCCTTCCCTTCTGGCTGAGGGCCGTCGTTGTTTCATCGATCGTTACGACCAACGGTTCAAAATAGGTGGCTTTGACGATTTCGATCAGCTTTCGGTCTTCAAAGCTGTAGTTGTCGATCACCGTCGAGGCACTGATTCGGTTGAGGCCGTAGGAGTTAAGCAGCTGCTGGGTCTCCCTGTTCATCTGAGCGGTGTCTTTGATGAACCCATGCATGAACTTATGTTCTCTTCCCAGAAAGATATTCTCCGCCACGGTGAGGCCGGATAATGTTCCCATCTCTTGAACAACGATCGAAATACCGTTCATATTCGCTTCAACGAGGGATTTGACGTGCAGCTCCTTTCCTTCAAGAATGAATCGTCCGCTGGATATGGAATGAATCCCGCTGAGCATCGAGCAGTAGGTGGACTTGCCCGAGCCGTTTTCCCCGATGAGCCCGTGAACCTCTCCCCGATAGAACTCCAAAGAGACATCTTTCACCGCATGGGTGATGCCAAAATGCTTATTAACGTTTTCGGAGCGTAAAACTACTTCTTTCATTCCAGACTCCTATTTCACAACGCTTCCGCGGGCTCCGCGGTTGGTCAGCGTCACAATGATCAACAATACGGCACCGGTTACAAAGTCATTGATCGTGGTGGGAACGTTCAAGGCGACCAGACCGTTGAAGATCAGGGTGATGATGAACTCCCCGATGACGATCGCACTGACGGGCATTCCGTATTTTTTAAAGGCCACTCCGAAGAAGGTCCCCATCAAGGGTTTAAAGTTTCGACCCATGGATTCCATACCGGTAACGGCGAGCATTCCTTTGCCGTAACTAACGGTGAGCAAAGCCATGATTCCGACAAAGAAGTGAAGCAGGACAAAGCCGATGAACTTATACTTCTCGACATTGATGCCCATCGCCTTGGCTACAAACTCATTGGATCCGATCGCATTGAAGTAGGTTCCCAGTTTGGTAAACCTGAGAATGAAGGCCATCAACAAGAATGCCGACACCGCGACGATATAGTTCCACGGAGCATGGTTGAAAGCAAGAATATTCGGGTCTGTCAATTTGCCGGGGAACCCTGCCGGATCGAGCTTCACAACATAGGCTGCGACACTTTCAAGAACAAGCATCAAGCCGACCGTTACAATCATCGACGGGATTCTCAGGCGAGTATAGAGAAAACCATTGAAAGAACCGATCAACGTACCACAGAGCAGACATCCGAAAATGAGGCCGTAGTAGCCAAACTGTCGGGAAAGAAGCACTCCGACAAGCGATGAGAGGACGATGTTCGCTCCGATGCTCATATCAAAGAGCCCCATCACTACAATGAAGTAGAATCCGCATCCTCCGACTGCGTATTGAATCG
>SHOI01000085.1 GCA_004294855.1 Sphaerochaeta sp.
ACCGAAGAATCCCGCTTTGGCTTTTCGGGTTTCTCTATTAGCGGGAAAGGATCGTGAAGAAATCGATTTTGAACCGCTTGTATGATGTCAGCCATACGAAGATGGATGAGAGCCCGATGACGATGAGGATGCCGAGGTTCTTCCAGGTGGAGCCGTCTGTATACCAGGGCGGTGCAAGGAGCTTGTAGAGAATCGCTCCGATGAGGATCGGGATGTTTGCCAGAATGATCTTCCCGATCTCCTTGAAGAGAACCTTGTCGGTGAACGGTGTATAGAGGTCTTTCACGATGAAGAGGATGATGAACAGGGAAAGAAGGTAGGAGATCCCGTTGGCCAGCGAGAGGGCTTGAAGGCCCGCATTTCCTTTGATGAGTAAAACCATCAAGAGCATATCAAGAACGTTCTGAACGATCTGCACCATTGTCATTGCCTTGAAGCGCTTGGTTGCGAAACCGAGCCTCAGAAGCAAGGAATGGGAGGCGGTGCTGGTCATGAAGAGCAGGTAGGGCCCCAGCACCGTCGCTGTTCGGATCGAGTCGGCGTGGGTGAACTTTCCTCCCTGGAGGATCACCGAGATGATCTCGAGCCGGAACGCATAGATGATGATCGTGCTTGGAAGAAGCAGCGAGGTCAGTTTGGAAAGGGCTTCCCTGCTCTGCCGTTTCAGGGCGGCATGATCGTTTTGGGCGAACGCCATCGACAGGGCGGGAAGACTCACAGCAGCAATCGCGTTGAAGAAGATTCCATAGGGGGTCTGGTAGAAGATCAGGGAGTTGGCGAATGCGGTTACACTCCCCTCGCCCAAGGTGGAAGCCAGATAGTAGCTGACCATCTGGGTGACGATCTGCATCCCCATCCCGATCGAGACGAACCCCCACGCCTTGAGGGTGGGTGCGAAGGTCGTGCCTTTCGGGTTGAACGTGAGTCTGAATCGATACCCTTCCCTTCGAAGCGTCAGGTACGCATATGATGCTTGAAGAAATCCTCCTGCGATCGTAGCGTATGCCACGCTCATCGCTCCGAAGGAAGAAGAGGTCAACAGCACGCCTGAAATGACCACGATCGAATAACAGAGCGGGCTTGCGAACGCATGGAAAAACCTCTTGTGCAGCTGGAGCAATCCGGTGAAGGTCGCACTCAGGCTGATCGTCCCCAGGTACGCGATGAAGTACGGCAGGAGCTTGGAACCGAGGAGAACCTGCTCGGCCTCGAAATCGCTTAAGAAGGCGATGATCTCTTTTCCATAGATATAGGTGAACACCGTCAAGGGAATGAAGAGCACGGTCTGATAGGTCACCAGCAGCGCAAAGAGCTTCTGCGCTTCCCGATCCTTCTTCTCAGCCAGCAGGCTGGAAAACGAGGGAATCAAGGCGGAGTTCATCGCTCCTTCGGCAAAGAGCTTGCGGAAGTTGTTCGGGATATTGAAGGTGAAGTTGATCACGTCCGCAACTGCGGTGGCCCCGAACAAGGTCGTCAAGACCCGGGAGCGCACGATGCCCAGCAAGCGGCTTGCCAGCGTGCAGATCATCACCGTGAGGCTTTGCTTGTCATGTTCCGTAGAATCGCTCAAGGTAGGCTCGCTTAAAAGAGGCAAACTCATCGTTTGCGATCGCGGTTCGGATCTTCTCCATCAGGCGATGGAAGTACGTAAGATTGTGCTCGGTGGCCAGCATCCCCCCGAGCATCTCCTTCGCTTTGATCAGGTGATGGAGGTATCCCCGGCTGTAGTGGGTGCATGCCCGGCAGGTGCACCCCTCTTCGATCGGACCTTGGTCGAACTTGAAGATGGCTTTCTTCATCACCAGAATCCCGTCATCGGTGAACAATGCGCCGTTTCGGGCCATCCGGGTGGCAAGGACGCAGTCGAACATGTCGATTCCCTGCTCAACCGCTTCGAGGATGTAGTCGGGGGACCCTATTCCCATCACATAGCGGGGTTTTTCCTTCGTCATGTATGAAGCGGTGTGGGCGAGAAAGCGGATGAACTCCTCCTTGGGCTCTCCGACGCTCAACCCCCCGATCGCAAGGCCGGGAAAGTCCTGCTCGTTGAAGAACTCGGCGGATGCTTTTCGTAAGTCCTCATAGAAGTTCCCCTGCACGATTCCAAAGAGATTCCCCTTCATCGTCTCATGCTGATTTAGATGAACAATCGCTCTTTGTGCCCAGCGGTGGGTAAGCTCCATCGCCTCTTTGGCCGCACGGTAGGAGATCTCCGGCGGGGTGCACACATCCAGGCACATCGCGATGTCGCTGCCGATGACCGCCTGGGTATCGATGACGCTTTCGGGGGTGAAAAGGTGACGGGAGCCGTCGATATGGCTTTGAAAGCTCACACCCTTTTCCTCGATTTTACGCAATCCGGAGAGACTGAACACCTGAAAACCCCCGCTGTCGGTCAGCAGGTTATGATTCCATGCCGAGAACCTGTGCAATCCTCCATACTGCTTGAGGACTTCCAGACCCGGTCGGAGATAGAGGTGGTAGGTGTTTCCCAAAATAAGCTTATACCCGATCCGCTCCACCTCTTCGTGATGAATCCCTTTGACCGTCCCGGCGGTTCCCACCGGCATGAAAACGGGAGTTTCCACCGTCCCGTGACCGAGGTGCAGCAACCCGAGGCGGGCGGCGGTCTTGGCATCCTGGTGCGTCGTTTCGAATATCGCCATGGTCATCCCTGTCTTGAAAGCGTGCGCTGAAGTGCTGCGAGCAATAGTACCACAACCGAGGGAATTACCATAGCCCAGACGGGAGAGAGAACCCCTTGGCGGGCGGCGATCATCGTCACCATCTGCACGACATAATAGACCACCGCCACGATCAGGCTGGTGATGATCGCAAAGAGAAGGATGTTCTTTTTCAGCGAGTATCGGATCGTGGCGGCTATGACAATGAGAACCAGCGGATTCAACGCATCCAGGATCCGTTTAACGAAATCCGCAGCCAGCGGTGTATGGCGATTCGGATCAAGGCGCTTCATCCAATGCAGATACTGAAGAGCCGTTTGGATATCCATTTGATCGATGTCACCGCCCGCTCCCCTGAAATAGGAAGGATCGAGATTGATCCGAGGGTTATCATAGGCTTCAAGAGTTCTCGTCGAAACCACCTCCCCCACCTCCTGACTTTGCACGCCGTGAAATCTCCATTGCCCGCTATCTTCATCATACCGGCCTTGTTGGGCATCGAGGCGGTGGGTGAGGTTCCCCTGCTCATCGAAGAGAAGGAGCAGCACCTCCCGCAATAGGTTGTCCTGAGCTCGATAGTGACGGGCGTAGAGGACATACCGTCCCTCGGGATCGTGGAGGGTGATGTTCCTGTTGTCCTGCGTCGATCGCAGTCCAAACAGCTCTTCTTCGAGAACAAGCCGCTCTTTGGAAAGCGGAAGCTTCACATATTCGGCAAAAGCAAACTGGAGGATCGAAGCGATGAGTCCGACCGCTATGATCGGAAGGATGATCTTCAAAGGCCGGATTCCGCTGCCGATCAGGCAGATATATTCATTGTTGGCATGAAGCTGAGAGAGAAAGAAGGTCGCACTGAACAGCAGGGACGGACCGAGGGCGAAGAGCACCGCCTGGGGGGCACCGAGAAGCGTAAGATATGCGATCGTGGCGAGCGGAAGCTCATGGGAGAGATAGGTGTCGAGGTTGGCGAACAGATCGACGCTGATGAGCATCAGGGTCGTCAGGAAGAGTGCGCCCAAACCAACGTTGATGGTGCTTTTGAAGATATAGCGGCGGTAGAGTTTCATGAGCGCCTCATGATGAGAAGCAGAAGAATCCCCAGCGTGCCGAGGATGATGTTCGGAGCCCAGATGAACAGCGCGGCGGAGATCGGATAGGTGAAAATCTGCAGCTGGGCGAAAAAGAGCAGATACCAGTAGATGACCGCGGTAATCATGGATAGTCCGAAGCCGATCAGTTTGCCGTGGCGAAGACGAAGATGGGCCAGGACGAAAGTGAGAAAGAGCAGGATCGTGCACGCCGTGCTCAACGCATATTTTTTGTGCAATTCCGCCGTGTAGTATTGAAGGTAAAAATTGATCGGTTTTTGTTTTTTGAACTCCTTGAGTTCCGCTTTGCTTTTGGTTCCCGCCTTGACCTCCTCCCGCAGAGCGCTCAATCGTTCATTATAGTGCTTCATCTCTTCATCGAAGCTTATTCGGTATTGAGCAATCTCGGCTTGAAGCTGTTTACTGCTTAGTTGACTCGGTAGAACGGTGCCCAATGAACCGACCTGTTTGGAGAAATCCAAAAAAAGCCGGGCTCGCTCGGCTTGGGCAAGCGCCCACTCGCCCCCGTTTCGGGTGTAAAGAAGCCGGGGCCGGTCCAGTTCAAGAAGATAGACGAAATTCAGCGGATCATCCAACGTCACGGTCGCCGAGGGTGCTGTAAGGATTTTTCCATCCTCTCGGGATGAAGAGTCGAAGAGAATCAATTCATCAATCCTGTTTTCATTGACATGTTTATTGATAAGGGTCTTATTGCCGATCGTGTTGATTCCTCCATCCACCAATTCAAGCGTCGGCAGGTCCCGCATCAGCGAGGTATAGAGCTCTCGATAGCGCGCCGAAGAAACGGGAAGGACATAATCGGCGGTGACAAATGTTGCGGCGGTGATGCTCAATGAAAGCAGGAGGATGGGCAGGTAGAGGCGAATCGGGGATATTCCGTTGCAGCGCATGGCAAGTATTTCCCGGTGCTCGCTCAAATCTCCCAAAGTCATGCTTGAAGCGGTGAGGCTGGAAAAGGGAAAGGTGAAGAGGAGGAACTGGGGAATCGAATAGATAATCGCCTTGAAGACGGAATAATAGTCGATCTGTTTGATGAGAATTCTTTGAGCCAGCAGAAGGATCTGGTTGATGAAAAAGATGAAGAAGAAAAAAAGGAACGCCACGAAGAACGAGAGCAGATACTCTCTTGATACGTGGCGATAGACAAGGGCATACCTTTTAGCCATCCTCGTTACACTCCCGTCGAACCGAACCCTCCACTCCCCCGCTCTGTCGAGTCTAGCGCATCTACAGGCGAAAAGGAAGCTTGAACAACCGGTGCGATGACGAGCTGGGCGATCCGATCCCCGTTTCGGACGATTGATGCCTCGCTGCCATGGTTGATGAGAATGACGGTAACCTCTCCTCGGTAATCGCTGTCGATCGTTCCGGGGGCGTTTAGCACCGTCAGGCCTGCTTTTGCCGCCAAGCCGCTGCGCGGACGGACCTGAGCTTCATAGCCGACCGGCAGTTCCAAGGCGATCCCGGTGGGAATCAGAGCACGGTTGCCGGGTTCAATCACCACCGGTTCATCCAAAAGCGCCTTCAGGTCCGCTCCTGCGCTTCCGGCGGTCTGATATGCCGGCAAGCTTGCCCCCGCTTTGAGGGCAAGCACCTTGACTGCGATCATTTTGATTCCTTCGGATCAATTGCATCGATATAGGAAAGATTGAGTCGATTCTGTCGGTCAATCTCCATCAGCTTCACCGGTACGACCTGACCGAGGGTAAGAACATCCTCGACGTTTTGGACACGGGACCGGGAAAGCTTGGAAATGTGGCAAAGCCCTTCCTTTCCGGGAAGAATCTCGATGAACGCACCGAAATCCATGATCCGTTTCACCGTTCCCTGGTAGATCTTTCCGACTTCCGGCTCTTCGATGATCGAGGTGACCAGCTCTTTCGCCTTTTGGGCGGAGGTGTTGTTCCGGCCATAGATCATGATCGTTCCATCGTCTTCGATATTCACTTCCGCACCGCTTTGGGCGGCGATTCCCTTGATTGTCTTTCCTCCGGTTCCGATGATCGCACCGATTTTATCCTCGTCGACTTTCATCGTCAGAATTTTGGGTGCGAACTCGCTGATCTCTTTTCGGGGATTGCTCAATGTTTTGTCCATTTCATTCAGGATGTGCATCCGGCCGTCTTTCGCTTGAGCAAGCGCTTCGGCCATGACCTTGGGGGTGATCCCGGCGATCTTGATGTCCATCTGGAATGCTGTGATCCCGTCTCTGGTTCCCGCAACCTTGAAGTCCATGTCTCCAAGGTGGTCCTCTTCACCGAGAATGTCGGAGAGGATGGCGTATTGGGAGTAGTCGGCGTCTTTGGTGATCAGGCCCATCGCGATTCCGGCAACCGGTTTGGCGATCGGGACACCGGCATCCATCAGGGAAAGGGTTCCGCCGCACACCGAGGCCATCGAGGAGGATCCGTTGGATTCGGTGATCTCACTGACGATCCGGATCGTATAGGGGAACTCCTCCTTAGAAGGGATGACGCTTTCCAGCGCTCGCTGAGCGAGGTTGCCGTGCCCGATCTCGCGGCGGCCGGTGGAAAGCCGACCGGTCTCCCCTACGCTGAACGGGGGGAAGTTGTAGTGCAGCATGAAGGAGGAGAAGCTCTTCTCGCCGTCGATCGTATCGAACATCTGTTCATCGCTCGTCGTTCCAAGCGTGGTGACCGCCAGGCTCTGCGTTTCGCCTCGGGTGAAGAGCGCCGAACCGTGGGTCCGGGGCAACAGGCCGACTTCGGAGGTGATCTTCCGGATCTGGGTCGTGGTCCGGCCGTCGGTCCGAACGCCGTTGTTCAGGATCGAGGAGCGAAGAATCGTGTACTCAAGCTCCTCGAAGAGGGCTCGGACTTCTTTTTCCCGCTTGGCATCTTCTTCCAATACAGAAGCAAACTTATCAAGCGTCTCCTCGAGAACCTGATGAATTGCAGCGTGGCGTTCCATCTTTCCCTTCACAAAGGAGGCTTCTTTGAGCTTCGGCTCGGCGAATGCCTTGATCGGCTGAAGGAATGAAAGATCTTTCTCGAACACGGGGAGAGGAAGTTTTTCCTTGCCGGCGATCTTCGCCAGTTCAAGCTGGGCATCGACGATCGACCTGATCACCGGTACGGCGGCTTCGATCGCTTCGAGCATCAGATTCTCGTCGACTTCCTTTGCCGCTCCTTCGACCATCGTGATGCCGTCACGGGTGCCGGCGACGACGATATCAAGGGTGGATTCCTCGATTTGACTGAACGTCGGGTTGATAACCAGCTTCCCGGCGACCTGGCTTACCCGCACCGCGGCGATCGGGCCGTTGAACGGGATGTCGCTGATCACAACGGCACAGGAAGCGGCATTGATCGCGATGATGTCGGGTGTACTGTTCATGTCGCTGGAGACGACGGTGGGTATGATCTGGATCTCCCGACCGAACGCCTTTTCGAAAAGCGGGCGCATCGGGCGGTCAATCAACCGACTTACGAGAATCTCCTTGTCCCTCGGTCTCCCCTCGCGCTTGAGAAAGCCGCCGGGAATCTTTCCCGCGGCGTAATACTTTTCATTGTATTCAACGCTTAATGGTACATAATCAAGCTCCTCATTTGGAACCGGACCACTGCAGACCGTGGCAAGAACGGCGCTTCCTTCATAGGAAGCATATACCGCACCGTTGGCTTGTTTTGCGATCTTTCCTGTCTCGAAGACCAGATCGGAGTCGCCAATCCGAACACGTACTGTTTTACTTTCCATCATTCATTCCTTCTTTCGTTCTTTATTCTTCTTTGACGCAAAAGAGCTCCAATGACCTG
>SHOI01000224.1 GCA_004294855.1 Sphaerochaeta sp.
TTGAATTCGGGGAAGGTTTCCCAGATCTTTTGAATGTAATCCAACGCTTTACCGTAGATGAGGATATCCTTCATCAACGAAACGGTATCGAGGGTGAGGCTGAGTGTTCCGAAGGTGAAGGTGCGCTCCTTGTAGAGGTTTTCATAGAACGTCCGCGTTTTTTCATCGACGTTCCCGTATCGGACAAGCAGTTCTTTTTCAGGAAGGCCGGCGATGGTATTATCGATCATCTCCGAAGAGTCAAGGGTGATCATCGTCGCTCCGCTCCGAAGGGCGGTCTTGATCTCCTCCTCCTTCTTCAGGTGGTCGCCGTCGGCACCCCAACCGGCGGTGTACCCGCACTGGAATACCGCATAGGCGGCATCGTCGATCACACCGTCAAAGGTTCTGCCGGTCAGGTTGAGCTCTCTGATCGACTGCTGAGCGAAGTAGGGGAAAATGTTCTTGTTTCCCAGCGCTTTGATATGCCCGGGGGTTGCTTCACCCAAGCGATCGCCCAGACCGATCGAGGGGCGGCCGTCCTTGTTGGTGGTGGGTTTGGTGTAGGGCAGATAGGTGTTCAGGACCAAGCGGTTGGCGTGATTGGCGGGACAGATCTTGAGGTCGTCCGTCACCTTGCCTTCCAGTTCATCAAACATCGGACCGGAACCCTTTGCGATCAGATACTTCTTCTTGCCGTTTCTCACCAAGGCAAGGGTGCACTCACCCAAGCTGGTAACCGATTCCTTATAGAGGGTGACCGCTGTACCCAAAGCGCGTTCGATATCCGATTTTCGGATCTTCTTGACACCATAAACTTCCATACAATACTCCTATATGACTCCGAATTCACTGCCCCCGATAAACTCACGAAGAAGCGAGTCGGAGGGAACCAGTGTATCCGGGATTGGATTTGCGTGCTCGAGGAAGCGCAGAAGCCGTCGGGCGGTCTCATATGCCGGGCCGGCGCTTGGTTTCACCATTCGCAAGAGCGGTTGGGCGTACGTAACAAGAACACCGAGTTCATAATCAAGGGCACTGTTGATCATCACATCGGCGTTCGATTGATAGGGGAAGATATACCGGTCTTCACCCCGGTGGACGGAAGGCCACATGTTCAAGGTCATCTCAGCGTCCGTCCCGCGAGTCCGGTGGTCGCGGACAATGCGTCTGAGGATCCGGTTGTCCGTCGTCGAAATTCGGTTGTGGTCATCGAGGTTGATCTGGGTGAGGGCGGAGATATAGATTTTAAACAGGCTTTCGCTGTCGATGGAATTGGTCAGCCCCGGATTCATCCCATGAATCCCTTCGATGATGAGCACCGTTCGGTTGTCCAATAGGCACGGCTCCTTTTCAAAGGTTCGGATCTGGGTCTTGAAATCGTACCGGGGCAGATGCACCTCCTCACCATTCATGAGGGCATATAAATCCTC
>SHOI01000225.1 GCA_004294855.1 Sphaerochaeta sp.
ACTCCCTATGAGTGGCGAATCTCCATAGCGGAAGAAAAACGAACCAAGAAGTTTGCTGATGAGGACTTGGTCGCCGAACCTTCCGATGAGGAAGGAGTCGACATCATGCGGAGCCTCTTGGGGGATTCAACGATGGTCACCAACGTGAATCTTCCCAACTCCGGTCAGATCTCATACCTGCCCAAAGGAAGAATCGTGGAGAGCAATGCGCATATTGCCCATAACGCGGTTACACCGCTCATGGCCAAAGATCCTCCCCTGCTTATTCAAACCATGATAAGACGGGCAAGCGATATCCAGGAGATGACTCTTGACGCCGTATTGAATGAGGACGAGGATGCGCTCTTTGCAGCGTTCATCAGTGACCCGCTCGTCAACATTCCATTGGCCAAGGCTCGTGAGCTTTTCGATCGGATGCTTGTCGAATCCGCCTTGCAGTATGAATAAACCATAGGATCAGTACACGTTTCCATGTTCTCGGTATGTGCGCCACGCATGTTCAATAGGTGTTCGGCGTACAGATTACCCCGTCACATTCAATCACGTCATCGGAGCCGGGTTGAAGAATGAGAGAAAGTTGTAGAGCCGGCGTTCTTCCGCAAGCGTCTTTTTTCCGTTGGCTACATCGAGAATCAGTTCAAAAAGACGTTCTCCCGCTTCCGCCACCGTTTCCTCCTTCACTACGATCGGACCGGCGTCAAAGTCGATAAGGTCGTTCCAGAGAGTCTTCATTGCTTTTCTCGATGAGACTTTGATGACCGGAGCTTCAGCCAGGTTATACGGAGTCCCCCGCCCCGTCATGAAAACCTGCAGAGCTATTCCGCTCGCCACCTGTGAAGGACCGCAGACGATGTCACTTGCTGGGGTAGCGGCGAAAATCAAACCCTTTTTGGAAGGGAGCGCTCCCGGTCCGATTACTTCGACGATCGGGGCGGTTCCGCTTTTCACGATCGAGCCCATCGCCTTTTCGACAATATTCGATAATCCGCCGGCTTTGTTGCCGGGAGCGGGGTTCGCACTTCGATCGACCCCGCCTTTTGCAAGATACCGATCATACCATCCGATTTCAGCTTTCAATGCTTCCAGCGCTTCCGGCGTGGTGCACCGCTTTGCCAGAAGATGAACTCCGTCCCGAACTTCCGTCACCTCGCTGAACATCACCGTCGCTCCCCCCGAGACCAGCAGATCGCTGGCATATCCGGCTACAGGGTTCGCCGAAACACCGCTGAAGGCGTCACTGCCGCCGCACTGCATCCCGACACAGAGTCTGGATAAGGGAAGCGTTTGTCGTTTTCGTTTGTCAAGTTTTTTCAGTTTCTTTTCCGCCATCACCATGAGCGCTTCGACCATCGCCTCATATCCGGGGTAATCTTGGAGGATAATCACATTTTCCTTCGTG
>SHOI01000086.1 GCA_004294855.1 Sphaerochaeta sp.
TATGTCAGGAACCCTGCGGCTGAGAAAATCCCACAAGATTTATGATTGAGCCGTATTCTCTGAACTACCCCCCAACGCATATCCGGATGCTGAACTGATTTCCGAATGGTCAATATCAACATATCCTAGGATTCCGTTTCTTAAGTGAGTTATCGAGACATGGAAAAGCCTGCTTCCGGCATCATTTACACCATTTATTCCATTCCATTCAGCATTGTCGATTCCATAGAAGGAAATCCTCTCCTGTTCGGTTCCTATCGCTCTCAAGGTTCCTTCTATCTGCAATGAATACGCACCCGGGAACTGGACATCCACCCCAGGATCTATCGTCAGGGTCTTGTCTTTCTCAACCATGATATTGCCCGTAACCAGATACGGACTCTTATCCTTTGTCCAATGCAAATCCTCTCCCGTAAGGACTCCCCATACTTCCTTCTTCTGGTCCGTGAGCGTCACCGAGGCGCTGACTACATTCGATGCATTCCCTGCTGCATCATGCACCTTCATGTATACGGTCTTGAGTCCATTTCCGGATGGCAGTTCCCATTCAAATGATGGCAAATAATCACGCATGGTCACCGTCTGGTCAAAGACGTTGTCATAGCAGATCTGCATCTTTGAGATCCCGCTTCCGTGATCGCTTGCATCCACATGAAGGGTCACCACCTTGTTCGCTGCCGTATTTGCACCGCTGTTGATCGTAAGGCCTCTTAATATCGGAGAGGTTGTGTCAATCAGGGTCACTTCGCTCATCTCCCTGTCCTCAAGAGGAGCCAGATTTGACACTGTTGTTGATTGCGAATCCCAACCATCCTTGCTGAAGGTGACCGTGTGGGTTCCAACTGAATAGATGCCGCCTATGTAGTAGTCTCCTCCGGGTCCTGTCAACGTGCTGATCTTTCCCTTGTCCTGAACATCCACTTCCACCTTGACTCCCGAATAGGAGGTTGCATCCCTAAGCTTAACTATGCCATGGATGCTGGCTGAGTTGGGTGTCAGCCTGACGGTTCCGACATTGATCCCATCTGACGCTATGGCTTCCACCTGTACAGTGATGTCAGGCGCATTTTCCCTGCTGAACCTGATGGTGTGGCTTCCCAGCACAACATGATCGAACCTGAAGCTGCCATTCTCATCTGTCGTCAGGATTTCCGGATGGGTGCCGTTGTCAAAGCTGATCGTTACCGCTGAATCGTCATCCGTGCCCTGGACATCAACCGTTCCATGGATGGAGACATGGGTGGCTTTCAGCTCCCTTGCCGGAACCGCATAGGTGCTGTCGGTCAGAACCGGGATGGTATCCGCATGGCTGTCGGACTTGAAGTCTGTTCTGGTGAAGCGGATTCCACCGGGGTAGTTGCCTTGGGGAACGTTGAACGAATACTCTCCAAGTTCATTTGTCAATGTCTCATACCCTGTTCCCAGAAGCTCAACCTTGGTTCCTTCCTGTGAGGACCGACCTTCCAGCGTAACTATTCCTGAAATTGTCCCTCTGGCTATAATCAGTTCGGCTGTTCCAAGATTTGCCGTGCTGTCGGCTGTCACATCCGTTGTGGGCAATGTGAGAGTCCGATAGCCCGCACTGGTGATGACAATCCTGTATTCTCCGGGCTCCATCCCCGCCAGCGAGTAATCTCCGGCGGAATTGCTGATCGCTGAATACACCTTATGAGGATCGCTTGTCTTGGTGGCTGTTATCAAAGCTCCTGCATGGTCTGTCCTGAGCTCCAGCTGGACATTGCCGTAGATCGATCTCTGTGCAACTGCAAGGCTGATGTTGTCTATCGTCTTCTCGCTCGACGGCTCGATTGTGATGGTATCTACTGCCTTGGATTCATACCCTGCCTTGGATACATAGAGGCTGTAGATTCCGGGCTGAACCCCTGTAACCACGAATGCACCGTCCTGTGCCGTAGTCGCATCATATTGGTTCTGGTTGTCCGGGGTCTTCAGCATCACGCTTATGCCCGTATGAACATTGGTTCCGATCAAAGTTACGCTGCCCTTCACAGTCGCCTTGACACTCTTCAAGACAACAGGGTCTATCACTGTCGTATTACCATATGTCGTGTAGACCAGCTTGCTCCTGTCCGTTACATAGCCGTTCATCTGAATCTGGATGGAATACTGCCCGACATCCAAACCGCCTATGTAGTAGGTTCCATCCTCAAGTGTCGTTGTAGTGATGACCCTGCCTTGATCTCCTACCAACGTTGCACTGACCGTTACTCCGGAATTGCCGGGAGATCCTTCCAAGACGACACTTCCTGTAATTGCGCAGGATGAGCTGATCAATATCGTTTCCGGAACCAATGATGTCTTATCCGCCTCGACAGCAATATTCGCCGTCTGATTGACATATCCGGCTTTGGTGAACGAGAGTTCATAGTTCCCCGGCTCCATGCCGGATATTGTGTAGGATCCATCCGCACCTGTTGATGCGGTATAGGATCTTGTTCCTGTAGCCGACACCAAAATGCCCGTATGGTCATCGGTACCCTGTAGCTTGGCCGTACCTCTGATGCTTCCCTGCAGAGAGGTCAGCTTCTGTATGCCGAGTGTTGCCGTCCTGCTCGACTCGACCCTCACGTTCTGGGCAAGCCTGAGATCCGAGTACCCGTCCTTGCTGATGGTTATCTCATAGCTACCTATCGCTATCCCGCTCTTGGAGAACGAACCTTCTCCATCCGTCGTCGCAGTGTACGTCGACCCGGTGTCCGGTACAGCTTTCATCAATACCTGCGCTCCGGACAGTCCGTTGCCTCTCGTGTCTTGTACCGTTCCGTTTATTGAGCCGAATTCGGAGCTGAGCAACTTCTCAGGAATGACTGTCGGAACTCCGGCCAATACGGAGACTCCGGTCATAATTACGGTCGCATAACCCGTCTTTGTAATGCTTATCTCGTAGCCTTCTCCAAGCGGGCAGTTGTTCAGGACATATGTTCCCGCTGCATCCGTGGTGGTGCTGAATGAATACCTCTTTCCATCGATTGTTATGGTAGCCAACACCGCTGCACCGCTTAGGGGTTTTCCGTCGTTCAGGGTGATCTTGCCGGTTATGTCTCCTCCGTTCGCTGACAACGCAACCGCTTGGCCTATGCTTGTCGTCTCCGCTGCCCTTACCGTAATTCCTTCAAGTCTTTGCGGAACATGCCCGGGATATGAGATCAGGGCCGAGTACGTGCCGGGTTTCACATCCGGAATAAGGAAGGCGCCATCCTCGGCTGTCGTTCCGGTTGCCACGTCTTCCGGATCGGCCCCCTCCAGCCGGATGATTATTCCCTCATGGGACTGGGCGCCTTTCAGGGTTGCGGTTCCTCTTACGATTCCCACCTCCCGTATCAGGCTTGCCTCGGCGACAACCTTCGTCGGGCTCTCATCATCGCTGTCCGAGGCAAGAACTACACCTTCCTTCATCAAGCTCAGATAGCCGGAGCTTGTATATCGGATTCTATGCGTCCCCTGCGGGACATTCGTTATGCTGAAGTTCCCTTCTGCGTCCGTCATCGCCATGAGTGATGTTCCCGGAATATAGACCATCACATCATAGTTGTCGGCTGCGCCGGTTCTAATCGCCGTGCCCTTTATGGTTCCTAACGGCTTCATCTTGACCGACCCGACGCTTGCATCTATGGATGCGGACACATCGGTCAGCCATCCGCCATAGGGCTTGCGTCCTGTCGCCCTATCCCCAACGGACCTCTTGTTCTCGAATTCCGGCTCAATGCTGGTGAAGTGGATGTTGTATTTTTTCTCGGAATCAAGATTGGGTATCAGGAACGTACCGTCCGGGTTTGCCCGGCCGACATATTTTGTGGTCTCTCCCTCAACTGCCTTCACCCAGATCTCTTCAGGAACCAGCTCGGATGAAGCAGGAAGCGAAATCCTGCCCCTGATTCCCAGTTTATGTAGCAGCTGTATCTCATCTGAGCACGAGAACAGCAGAAAAACCGACAGGACAATGATAACCGTGACTATGGGAAGAAAGCGCTTATGCATAAGACCCACCTTGAAAAAAGATGCCGAAGCTCACCAGCAACGAGTTAAGTATAAGTCACACAAAACCGGAACACAAGCAATTAAGCTCTGTTCGATATCATCTAACATATTGCCTGTCAAGCCTTTCCGAGAAGCTTGAAGAAGATATCCAAGCCCATTTTCCTTGCGAACCGACTTCAGCCAGTTCCGATGTAGTGGAAACATCTTCTGACTATCATCGGTGGAAAAAAGCTCACTGATACTTTGTATCAAGGCCAATATCTGACCTATTCAACCCCTAAATATCCGGAATATAGCAATATTTTAGAAGCGTTATTTCCTCCTTAATGCAAACTATGAAGCAGACTCGCTTTCATATTAACAAGAGGCCTCTTGGTAAGGAAGTGAGAGAATACCTTCTAATAGAGCTTAATAATAGCCCTTAATGTAGATTTCCTAGCAGTATTTTGAGGTTTTTCTTTGTCAAAAAGTGAATGTACCTATAGTTTGGTTGGTGCAACTTTCTGCTCATATACAAATGGAAAAATTAAAACGTATTGGAAGGCAGCTACTGCTAGAGGTATTCAGTGAAGCACTCGCTCAACGGGCAACGGCGATCATCGTGGCGCACAACCACCCCAGTGGAGTTCTCGAACCGAGTGCGGAAGATCGCGAAGTGACAAGAAGACTAAAGAAAGCCGGAGATATTCTCGGTATGCCGATCATCGACCATCTGGTATTCAGCGAAGAGGGCTTCATCTCGATGTTGGAAGGAAACATGTTTTGAAACAAGCGTGATCATGTCGGATTGATTGGGTATTGCACGCATCTCCCACCCGGATCTTCCCGGCAGAGAGCTCGTTTTCAGAGCTTGATCAACCGTGTCTTGGTGAAGTCCTCGGTATCACGATCGAGATGGTCAGCCAGATTCCGGATGGCGGCGGTTACTGCCTCAAGATCCTCATCGGAAAGCTTTTCCAGAAGACTGAACATCTCCTTGTACCCGATTTCCAACAGTCCGACGCTCCTTCTGCAGTAGAAGTCTTTCCCGAAGGGTGATGGCCGGAGAATGATTTCTTTCTGGTTGTCCGCTTTCCTGTATCGCTCAACCAGCTTCTGTTCCACTAGGCGTTTCACATACTTGGAGAACGTGCTTTGGGGCATTCCGAGACAACGGGAAAGCTCCGCCATCTTCAGGACATCATCCTCATGCTCAATGATGCATTCCAGAACCTGCCAGCTCTGGGCGGAAAGAAAAACATTCTCCTCGCCACCCAGTTCAATATTGTATCCTCGGACATAGATGTTGGCATATCTGATCAATTGTCCAACGAGTTTTCTATATCGTCCCATCCAGCTCAGTTCCATGGATCACTCCAACCTGCTTCATCAACATCGCGAGGAACTGTCACCGACTAGAAAGCTTGGGCTGTCTTAGGCGGCTCACCTCTATAGTATTTATGTCTTTCACACCTACCTAATATGTATAAAACCACATCACCGGCGTGTTTTTCAAGCCTGATCTGTTGACTGGAGGCTATTCCTCTCATGCTGTATGCGATGTTTTGAACCTAGCGGCATCGGGACTTCCCTTGATACCGCTAGAAGATATACGTTGCTGAAAGCAATCGGTTACAGCATAACCGCGAAGGCGCCCGCTGCGCTCAGGTACCAAACGATGAAGAGCGTTGCAAGGCTGATTCCCACATACACCCTGCCTGTCTTCCTGAAGAAGTAGGTGTAGATGCAGGCAACGAACGGCCACAGGACCAGAAGCGGAATGTAATAGATGCCGCCCATACCGGCTGCCGTCTGAACCAGAGGATCCGCTCCAAAGATGATCGAACCTCCAAGCATAAGCGGGATGTACAGGATCAGGAGCCATACCACGGCACCGACGATCATCACCACGGAGTTGATCACCATCTCCTTCTTCAGACTCAGCTTGCCGCCTTCCGGACGCTGAAAACCCGCAAGCAGAATCCCTTGAGGGATGAAGTAGAGAGCAAACGGAACCAGATAGCCAAGGAACGCCTGAAACCGCTTGCCGGTGAACGGAAGCAGCGTCACAACCCAGGCTCTGAAGTCAACCTTCCAAACTGCATCCACGAAGGCAAGAATCAGATAGACGGGAAGCAGCGTGAAGACTGCCAGCAGAATGGATTTCAGAATGTATGTCCAATCGAATGTGTTGGTTGCATCGATCAATCCATAGTGCTCCAATGTGGCATTTTTCTTCTTCAGGGAGCCGAAATGACCTGCGATCATCAGCACGGCGGCAATCAAGCCACACAGAATGGCCCAGATCATATACACATTGGTGAAGTTCTGCGGCCACAGCCTGTTGGGGTTGATCCACGGGGCGAAGAACATCTTCTTCCAGACTCCCAGATAAAGCAGAGGACCGACCGCCGCACTGATTGCAGCACTGATCCACCACTGCCTGCCCTCATAGCCGCGGTATTTAGGAAGGCTCTTTTGCAATTCGCTGAAACAGCGGGACTCAAGCAACAGGGAACCCATCGGGAATACGAACAGCAAGGCGCCAAGCAGGGCAAGTGCGGTTCCGACCAGCTTGAGAGGCCATACCTGATTGCGTGGCGACAGCTTGCTTTCCACCTTGAGCGTAAGGTCCATCCACTTCAAGGCATTGCGGATCGCCGCAGTTGCATCGGTTGCACCGGCATGACCTTCCCACGGTTGATAGAGGATTCGCGCCGAACCGTCCTCGATGGAACCATAGAGCTTATCCACTTCAATGGGTTCGGTGGTATTGAACAGCGGCTGCAAAACCGGAGAAACAGGCGCATCGGATCCCTTGGCAATGAACACCATCGAACCGAGCTCCGTAACCGTTCCAATGTTGAACGCAGCATTCTTTACCAGCGGAGCCGCCGAGAGATCAAAGGAACCGGGGGCATTCACTTCCGACTCCATGAAGAAGACCGAGGAGTAGCCGTCGGGGTTAGAGACGATCGCGCCCATGGCCCCTGCAAAACCACCCTGCGACATACCCACGATACCGATCCGGTCGGTATCAACATGTGGCAGGCTTCGCAGATACGAGAGACCTGCAGGACCACCGGCTCCATGATCAAGGTTCGCTCCGGTGGATTTACCATGTCCGCTCATATCCATCGAAAGCACAATGTACCCTCTTCGAGCAAATTCCAATGCGGTATTTGCCATGTGGTTCTTCTGGTTATTCAAACCGTGGATGGCCAGTATTGCCGGTGCCTTGTCGGCAATCGCCTTGGGTGTATACAGGTTTCCGCTGATTTTCAGACCGGGTGCATACCAGATGGAGACCTCCTCAACCTTGGCCCTGCAAAAATCTGAATTCACCCAGGCCCCGATCAAGCTCCCACCGATCATAAAAGCAACTGCCAGCCAGAGCACCATCCAACGCTTCTGTATTCTCATACTACTCCTCCGTTTCTACAGAATTATATTTGTTTCTACA
>SHOI01000226.1 GCA_004294855.1 Sphaerochaeta sp.
TGTTCAACGTCTATGAGTCGGTAACGGTCAATGAAAAGATCGCCTTGATGCAGGAAATCTTTGAAACCCGGGAGTATATGACGATCGAAGAGCTCATTGTCGATCCAACCAGCAGACTTCACATCATCTGCGCCTTCATGGCGATCCTGGATGCCACCAAACAGGGAATGATCTACCTCCTGCAGGAGCGGGCGTTCGAGACGATCGTCATTCGAAGACGGGACGAGTACTTTGAAGAGGATTACTCCGATGCGTATGACGAGGATGAGGAGTTCATCCCGGCTCAGATCGAGCCCCTGCCGATCAGCAATGAGGAGGAAGCCGCTTTCTACAAGGAGGATGTGATCCATGGCGATGATGACGAACGGGAACTTATATTTGACGGAGATGTGGAAGAAATCGTGTTTGATGATGAGGAGGATGAATTGTGAGTGATGCAATCCGATCCCTCAGTGAGGACGCCCGCCTGTTGGAGGTGATCCTGTTTTTGGAAAATGAACCGGTCAGCGTCGAGAAGTTCGTGAAGATGACCGATCTGAACGAAGATGAAGTCATGGAAGCTCTAGCTGAAATCGAAGAGTATTACGATACCTACCGGCATGGCATGAGTCTCTTCGAAAACCATGGAGCCTTCCAGTTCCTGCCTTCGGCGGACCTTCATGAACGGCTTCGTTCCTGCTACGGGCGACGAGTCGACCGCCGGCTCAGCCGGGCCGCTATGGAGACGCTCTCGATCGTCGCCTACAGCCAGCCGATCACCCGCCGTGAAATCGATAATATCCGGGGAGTTTCCAGCGACTCGATCATTCGGCTTCTCCGTGATCGGGAGTATATCAAAGTCGTCGGACGCAAAGATGTCCCCGGCCATCCGTGCCTCTATGGAACGAGTCGGAAGTTTTTATTTGAATTCAATTTGAATTCGATCGCAGCGTTGCCTAAATTGAGTGAAATCGATCAGGAACGCTTTGAAGTCAATGAGGAGGAAGCATGATCGAGTATCCGGTTCGCCTCCAGGTCTATATGGCAAAAAGCGGGTGTGGATCCCGCCGCCATTGCGAAACCCTCATCGAAGCGGGGAGGGTGATGGTGAACATGAAGCGGGTCACGACCCTTGGAACGAAGGTGAACGAGGATGATGTGGTCATGGTCGACGGCCGGACGATCGAACCGGTCGATCGATATTTCTACTTCGCCCTCAACAAACCCCGCGGATATGTGAGCACCAACTATGATCCCAATGAACGGAACTTCGCAAGGGATTTGCTGGACATACCGCAAAAACCTCTGCTGTTCAACGTCGGCCGCCTCGACAAGGATTCCGTCGGGCTGCTCCTCTTCACCAACGACGGCGGACTGGCTCAAAAGCTGAGCCACCCCTCCTACGAAGT
>SHOI01000087.1 GCA_004294855.1 Sphaerochaeta sp.
AAGGCGCATCAACCGCCTCTTTTTATAGTGTATCGTTTCATCTTCGTCAAGTACCCCGAGAATTCCGCGTTTGATGTCGATTGACATTTATAAGACATCACTGATACAAAAGAGATGGATCTATCGATCTGAAGCGAGGGTAGGAGCGTGGGTCAACGCGGGGAAGTGTTTTCAACAAGGCTCGTCAAGAATGAGCGGACATATTTTTTTAATGTGAAAGAGAATATTCGAGGGGATGTGTTTTTGAACATCGTCGAATCGAAAGGCCTGCCGGACAGTGACCGATTTATTCGCCAATCGATCATCATCTACCAGGAGGACTTGGGCGAGTTTTTGAAAGAGCTTCAGAAGTCCCTCGATTTCATCAAGCAGAATACCCGTTAATATCTGAAACTCAACCGATGGATCGGAGAAGGCCCGTATTGTTTCAAGGCCTCTTTATGTGCTTTGGTCGGGTATCCTTTGTGCTCGGCGAAGCGATACATCGGCCACTGTTCATCGTAGGCGACCATGATCCGGTCCCGTTCCACCTTGGCAAGAATTGAAGCCGCCATGATCTCGGGGATCGAGTCATCCCCCTTTACGATTGTCTCCGTTTCACAGGAGAGGATCGGCGAGCGATTGCCGTCAATCAGGGCTTTGGTGATCGGGTGGTTTTTCTGTAATTGAGATACTGCGTTGTGCATCGCTTCCATCGTCGCCTGAAGAATATTGATCTCATCAATCCGCTGATGCGAGACGACTGCCACCGTCCAACCTGCAGCCTGTTCCTTGATGAGCGTTTCAAGCATCGTCCGTTGCTTAGGGGCCAGCTTCTTTGAATCTTTCAGGAGGTGGGCAGGGAAGTGCTTTCCCAGAATTACCGCTGCGGCGACCACCGGACCGGCCAAGGGGCCTCGACCAGCTTCATCAACCCCACAGATCAACGTCATACCCTATTACCTCCGCCGCCTGATATGCTATAATCGCTCTCAGATATCGTCAAGATAAGAAGAGGGTGTGCGTTGTTTCTTAAATCACTTGAACTCTATGGATTCAAATCATTTGCCGATCGGGTGAAGCTCCAATTCTCCGAGGGGATCACCAGTCTCCTGGGACCGAACGGGTGTGGCAAATCCAATATCGTCGATGCGATCAAATGGGTTCTCGGCGAGCAATCCACCAAGACGCTCCGGGCATCGAAGATGGAGGACGTGATCTTCAATGGAACCGACCTGCGCAAACCCCTTCAGGTCGCCGAAGTGATTCTCGTTCTCTCCAACGAGAACGGCGATCTGCCGATCGACGAGCCGGAGGTCGAGATCAAGCGGCGGATCTTCCGCACCGGGGAAAGCGAGTACTATATCAACCGCAATCGCGCCCGGTTGATGGACATCCGCGATCTCTTCTTCGATACCGGGGTCGGCAAGAGCGCCTACTCGATTCTGGAGCAGGGAAAAATCGACCAGATCCTTTCCTCCCGGCCGGAGGACCGGCGCTACATCTTCGAGGAAGCGGCGGGAATCAGCCGATACAAGGTGCAAAGTCTGGAAGCGAAGCGCAAGCTGGAGCGAACCGATGAGAACATCGCTCAAGTGGAAACGATTCTCAGGGAAGTGAAGCGCAACTATGATACGAAGAAAGGACAGGCGGAAAAAGCGAAGAACTATCGGGAGCTTCGAAAAGAGCAGTTCACTCTGGAAGTCGATATCCAGCTTTCCACCCTGGTCAGCTATTCGAAGCTGAGGGAGGTCCGGCTCGAACAGGAGCGGACGTTCTCCCGGCACTATCAGGCGAAACGGGCGGAACTGGAAACCTTCGACGAGAGCCTCGCCAATCTGCGCGAAGAGCTGAGGACCTTGGGCGCCTCCCGCATCGCTATTCAGACCGAGCTCCAGCGCCTTGATGAGGCGACGAAGGGAAGGGGCGAAAAACTTGATCTGCTGACGGTGCGGTACCGGGATTTCCTGAACCAGCAGGAAAGCGCAAAAAGCCGCAGTGAGGGGATTCAAGGCCAGATCAATCGCGACAAAGCGCATATTGCCGAGCGGACCGAACATATCACTCAAATCGATGAACAGATCAGGCAATTGGAGGGGGAGTTGGAAGGGTTTCTGGCCTCCCTTGGGAAAAACCGGAAGACGATCGAAGATCATATCAATCAGATCAACAAACTCGAGAAGAGCAATACCCGGCTCGAAGAAGAGACCGACGCGCTGAGCCTTGAGGTCAAGGAGCTCAGTGATGCGATCGTCATTCAACTGGAAGAACAACTGCGCTCAAGCGGATATACCACCAAAGCCCGAAATGAAGCCCGAAGCATTCTCTTGTCGGAGTTGGAGCATATCAAGCAGTCGATTCTCAAAGAACAGGAGTTTCTCGCCAAGCTGAAAGCCGCCGACCTTTCCGTCGAGACACTGTTCAAACGGCAACATGAATTTTTTTCCACCTTAGGCGACTCATTGGATTCACTTTCCGGTCATTTTACCGCCTATGAAGGAACTCAGGCATCTTTCCTAGATGAGCTCATCGCCCCCGAAGGGACGATCGCGAAGAAGCAGGAACTCGATCAGGCGATCGCTCAGAAACGAAAAGAGATCATCCGTAACCGGGAGCGGGTTTCCCACCTCAGGGAGGAGAACCTTCATCTCCAGAGTCAGATGGATCTCTTTCAAGATGCGATTACCGAACATCAAAGCGCTCTCAGCCAGCTTCGTTCCAACAAGGAATCCGCCCAGGCATGGATCGCAAACCTTCGAAGCACGATTACCGAACGGGAGTATGAATACAAAGACGCCCTGGCAGCTGCAACGAACGCCCGGGAGCGGATCCATGAAACCCAGGAGGATATTCGAGCCACCGAAGCGGAAGTGAAAGAGATCAAGACGCGCATCGCCGATTTGAATCGGGAGCTCGAAGAGCTTGCCACCCGAATTGAAGAGCAAAACCTATTGATCCAAAACCGCGAAACGGAGAAGGAGGATGCCTTTAATGAGATCCAGAACCTTCGAAGCGAGCGGGAAAAGGCGGAGCTGCACGCCCAGAATCTGGAAGAACAGATTGCAGCGCTCTATACCAACTTCTTCGATACATACGGGAAAAGCTTGAAGGAGTTCGAACATCGGCTTGAAGAGGAAGAACTGGATGACAGCCCGGTACTTCGAGCGCGTTTGGAAGAAGTGAAGAAGCGCGTCAGTGGAATGGGGTACATCAACCAGATGGCGGAGCAGGAGTTCAGTGAGATCAAGGAACAGTATGACTTCCTCACAAGGCAATTGGATGATTTGGCGAAGGCAAAAGCGGATTTGGACAGCGTCATCACCGAGATCACCACGCGGAGCGAAGAGCTCTTCATGGCTACATACAAAGAGATTTCAGCCGCTTTCCAGACGATGTTCCGCCGGCTTTTCGGGGGAGGCCGCGCCGAGCTCTCGTTGGTCGATCCGGATAATGTTCTTGAAAGCGGCATCGATATTCTCGCCCAGCCGCCGGGGAAGAAGCTTACCCACCTCACGCTGCTCAGCGGCGGGGAGCGCTCGATGACCGCAGTGGCGCTGCTCTTTGCGACCTACAGCGTAAAGCCGTCCCCCTTCACGGTGCTCGATGAGATCGATGCGGCGCTTGATGATCGAAACATCGGCTACTTTCTCTCGCTGCTTGAGGAGTTTGCGCAGAAGAGCCAGTTCATCATCGTAACCCACAACAAGCACACCGTCATGGGTTCGACGACGCTTTTGGGGGTGACCCAGATGGAGCCGGGGGTATCCACGATGGTCAGCTACCGTCTCGATACGCTGGAGGGAAAACCGGTCATCCTCAATGATGATGAACAAGCCGTTGATTTCAACGAAGAGGGAAGCCTCATCCGTTAGCTCTTCTTGACAGGGTTTGAGGGTGTAGGGTATAAGGTCAATTTGAGTGAAAGAGTTAAGAGACAATGTTTGATTCGATAAGCAATGCGTTCAGCTCGATCATGCGATCGATCGCTGGAAAATCCAAGATCAGTGAAAAGAACATCCAAGACGCCGTTGAAGAGATCAAGGTGGCGCTGTTGGATGCGGACGTCAATATCCGCGTCGTCCGCAGGTTCATCAATTCCACGATGGAGGAAGCGCTTGGTGAAAAGGTTCTCAAGGCGGTCGATCCGGGGGACCAGTTTGTAAAGATTGTCTACGACAAGATGGTGAACCTCCTCGGAGACGAGGAAAACCAGAAGCTCAACCTCAAAGGCCCCGATACCCCCTCGTCGATTCTCATGATGGGTCTTCAGGGTTCCGGTAAAACCACCACCGCTGCGAAACTTGCCCTTCGATTGAAGAAAGAGGGCCGAAGAGTCCTTCTGGTCGCCGCCGACCTGGTCCGGCCCGCCGCTATTCTGCAGCTTCAAGTCCTTGGAAAGACGGTCGGTGTCGAGGTCTTTTCCATCGAAGGGGAAAAGGACCCGGCGAAGGTCGCCAAAGCAGCGTTTGCAAAAGCGAAGAAAGAGCAGTTCAATACCTTGATCGTCGATACCAGCGGCCGGATGCACCTCGATGATGTGCTGATGGCGGAGATCAAAAAGGTCCGGGATGCGCTCAAGCCCGAGGAAACGCTGTTCGTCGCCGATGCGATGACCGGTCAGCAGGCGGTTACGATCGCCAAGGAGTTTGAAGAGCAGGTCGGCATCAGCGGAGTGATCCTTACGAAGTTTGACAGCGATACCCGCGGCGGTGCCGCTCTTTCATTGCGTTCGGTTGTCGGAAAGCCGATTAAATTCATCGGAGTAGGCGAGAAGGTCGAAGACCTTGAGCCGTTCTATGCCGATCGGTACGCCTCCCGAATTCTCGGAATGGGGGACATCGTCTCGCTTGTCGAGAAAGCCCAGGAGGTGTTCGATGAAGAGCAGGCGATCAAGATGCAGCAGAAGATGGCGAAGAACACCTTCGATCTTCAGGATTATCTTGAGCAGCTGGAATCGATGAACAAGATGGGCGGTCTCGAATCGATGTTGGAATTGATTCCGGGGATGAAAGGTCAAGTGAGTGAAGATGACATCGACAAGCAGGAAATTGAACGGGAGAAAGCAATCATCCGTTCGATGACCTATGCTGAACGGGAAAATTACCTTATACTTGGACCAACCCGGCGCCGCAGGATCGCCAAGGGAAGCGGTACGCACATCAGCGATGTGAACCGCTTGATCAAGAAGTTTGAGAAGTCGCGCCTGATGATGAGGAAGTTGACGCGAAATAAAAAATACCAGGCTGAGATGTTAAAACAGATGGGTCTGTAGTTGGATATCATGGAGGAATTGTCACGATGGTGAGCATGAGACTGAAGAGGTTTGGATCAAAGAAACGACCGGATTATCGAATTGTGGTGATCGACTCCCGCGAGAAGCGCCAAGGCCGCGCAATCGAGGAAGTTGGACACTACCATCCCCTTGCAGAGAAGAAAGAAGAGCAGTTGGTGATCAAGGAAGATCGCGTCAAAGAATGGTTGATGAAGGGCGCCCAGCCAAGCGATACGGTTCGCAATTTGCTCAACAAGAGCGGCGTGCAGGTGAATCGCAAAGCCCGGGACTAAGTCCCAGGAGCACACTGTGGAAAAAGATTTGGTTGAATATATCGTAAAGTCGCTTGTCGATCTTCCCGATCAGGTGGATGTCAATGTCGTCGAGGGCGAAAAGTCCACGATTCTGGAACTCCGCGTCGCAAGCGAAGATGTCGGCAAGGTCATCGGCAAGCAGGGGCGGATCGCCAAAGCGATCAGAACGATTCTCAGCGCCTCCGCCACCCGGGATGGAAAGCGGGCAGTGCTGGAGATCCTCGACTGACGTGGATCGACTCATCGCTACCGCTACGATCGGGCGAACCTTCGGCTACGAGGGTGAGGTCAGAGTCTATCCCAACAATGAGGAGTCCGATTACCTTACAAAGCTCAAGACGATCGTCGCTTCCCTGAAAGACGGCAAAGAGGCAACACTTGCCGTCGAATATGTGCGAGCGGACGGCAAAAGCGTTTTGATGAAATTCAAAGGGTATGATTCTTCGGAAGAGGCACAGACCCTTGTCGGTGCCCGGGTGATGGTTGACCGTGCGTTTGCTTCCCCGCTCAAGGAAGGCGAGTACTACACTGCGGATCTGATCGGGTGCACTCTTGTGTCCGGGGGAGAAGCTCTTGCCATGGTTGTCAGTGTGCTGGATGGGCCTCAGGCACTGCTTCTGGAGGCCGAGCGGCCGGATTCCAAGCGCTTCCTGGTTCCGTTCCTCTACGTGTATACAGGAACGGTCGATCTTGAAGCAAAAACGATTGAGTTGTTATCCCCATGGCTCCTCGACTGACGATTACGATTCTAACCCTCTTTCCCCACATGCTCGAGGGGTTTTTCACCTCATCGATCATGAGGCGGGCGGTTGAAAAGGGGACGATAGCATATAAGCTCATCGACTTTCGTTCTTGGGCAACTGACAAGCACAAGAGCGTCGACGACCTTCCCTACGGAGGCGGGGCGGGGATGGTGTTGATGTACGATCCGCTTTCCAAAGCATTGGATGAGCTGGGGACAAGGGGCAAGCGAGTGGTGTATCCCTCACCGTCGGGGGTGCTGCTCAACCAGAAACTGGCCCATGAACTCAGTGAGGAGCGGGAGCTTATCTTCATCTGCGGGCACTATGAAGGGGTCGATCAGCGAATCATCGACGAGTATGTGGATGATGAGATCTCGATCGGCGATTATGTGATCACCAGCGGCGAAGTCGCCACGATGGTGATCGTGGATTCGGTCTTCCGGCTGATCGACGGCGTGATCAGTAGAAAATCGCTTGATGAGGAAAGCTTCAGTGACGGGTTGTTGGAATATCCCCAGTACACGCGAAGCGAACCCTCTTGCCCAAAAGAGGTCCCTCATGTATTATTGAGCGGTCATCATGAGAAGATCGAATCATGGCGACTGAAACAGAAGCTGCTGCGGACGATGGAGCGGCGGATTGATCTGTTGGAAACAGCTTCTTTGGATGCGGTTTCCAGAAAACAAGTAAATGAATTGAAAGAACATATGGCGAAGGGGATCGTAGACAATGGACGTGATGAAAGCTGTTGAATCAGTACAACTTAAGGAGAATGCAGAGAACTTCTCCGTCGGAGATACCGTAAAAGTACATTTTAAAATCGTCGAAGGGGCAACCGAGCGGATCCAGGTGTTTGAAGGCTTGGTCATCGCGAAGAACAATAGCGGAGTTCGCCGAACCTTTACCGTGCGAAAGATTTCCTATGGGGTCGGGGTCGAGCGGATCTTCCCGTTGCACTCGCCTCGAGTCGAACGTGTCGAGGTCGTCCGTCTCGGTCGAGTCCGGAGAGCGAAACTCTACTATATCCGGCAGCGGGTCGGTAAGAAAGCAAAGGTTAAGGAGCTTATCCGCAAGAAGAACGCCTAAGA
>SHOI01000008.1 GCA_004294855.1 Sphaerochaeta sp.
ATCCACGACAGAAAAATACCATTTTTCTTTTTCATTATCCCAGACAGATCGTATTCCCTTGTTTTCATACATGTGTATCTCGTTCATTCATTCCTCCCCGGTGCAAGAATGCTGCCATCATCTTACCTTACTATGTGGTGACAATTCCGTGTTTGCTTGAAAGCATTGTACATTACATATTCCGGTGCGGCGGATCCTCCAGTCCGGCGGAAAAATCAATTATGTTGATTTTGTAATAATCACGCAAGCATTATTATTTTATTTGACAAATAGGGTGAATATCTGTATATATAAAAAATGGTTTTGCAGTAAACTTGCAAAATGGAGGTGTGTCTATGTTGCTGGAATTCAGGATGAAGAACTATAAATCCTTCAAAGATGAATGCGTGTTCTCCATGAGAGTTGCCCCGAAGCAGAAAGGGCTGGACTACAGTATCCTCACAGAGAAGATCGGGAGAAATGATCATAAGGCCTTGAGCTCGGCAGTTATTTACGGTCCCAATGCCTCGGGTAAGACCAACATCATCGGGGCGATGGAGACGTTCAAGGAGATTGTGCTGCGCGGCAATATTCGAAATACCGAAGTGAAGAATTCTCCCAATGCCGCATCCTCCGTGCTTGAGTTGATCCCGAACAATACGCTTGATACCGCCGAGCCGGTGGATTTCTCCGTGATATTCACTGATCATGACCTTCTTTTCGATTACTCGATTTCTCTTGATCTTGGGCGATTCTTGGAGCGGGATCATAAGCGGAAGGTGCTCAAGGAGACTCTTCGTGTCAATGATGTCACCCTCTTTTCCCGTAATGATACAACACTTCAGGTGGGGGATATGAGGGGTGTTCAATCCTACTTGTTTCCAGCGTATGCGCAGAATGCCAAGAATGTAGCAGTCTTAGCCGAAAGCAGTCTCAATAATGAAGAGCTGTTTCTTGCCAACGGATTCAAGACCATGTTCAGTTCAAAACTGGCCTTGATGATTGCCCAATGGATGGACAAAAACTTCGTGGTCATCTATCGGTCGGATTCAATGCAGTTGGTTCACAAGTTCTCAGAACCGAAGAAGCAATCGGTATTCATCGAGAAGACACTAAATGATGCGGCAACCCTGTTTGGAGTCAATTCAAATGCTTTGGGTTACGTATTGGATGGAGAACATGAAGAAGCGCAGCTTTGCTCCATATTCAAGGGAGATGGCAAGGCTTCCGCCGTTCCCGTAGAACTGTTCGAATCTTTCGGAACGATCCGTTTCATCAACCTGTTTCCTCTCATCTTACAAACCTTGCGGAAAGGAGGTGTTCTGGTTGTTGATGAGTTTGATGCTTCCATCCACCCGATGGCGCTGATGAATATCATCACGGTGTTTCACAACGATGAGCTGAACACCAATAACGCCCAGCTGATATTCAATACCCACAATCCGATCTTTCTAAATTCCAATCTGTTCAGAAGGGATGAGATCAAGTTCGTGGATCGTGATGATGAGACTCATTGCAGCATCCACTATTCCCTATCTGATTTCGGCACTGCGGGAGCGAAAGGGGTGAGGAAGGGTGAAGACTACATGAAGAACTATTTTGTGGATCGCTACGGGGCAATCAAGAGCATCGATTTCGCCTCGGTCATAAAGAATTATTTGGAGAAGAACGAGGGAAGGTAGGCAATGATGAAAGAATCTAAACGATTCCACTTCTCGGTCGAGGGTGAGACGGAATATTGGTACTTGAAATGGTTAAGCAAAAGTATCAATGCTTCGCCGGATGCCAAATTCAAATCTTCGTTCGACTGCAAGATTGAAAAAGATCCTCTATCCCGAGCCAAGGGTATCAGCATTTTGGGGGAGACGGAGATTTTTCACATATTCGACCGTGAAAGCGAGGAACCGGGGCATGTGCGGCAATTTGATATGACCTTGAGACGTATGAAGGAAGCGGAAGGTATTGGAAAGACCATCACCTATACGCTCGGATACAGCAATCTTGCTTTCGATCTATGGATGGTGCTTCATAAATCGGACTGCACCGGATTCTTGAATTATCGACACCAGTATCTGAATCCGATAAACAGTGCATATCAGGAATGCTTCTCAAGTATGGATGAGTATAAGAGGGAAGGTAACTTCAAAAGGTTGTTGGCACAACTGACACTGGATGATGTACGTTCAGCAATCAACAGGGCTGATGGAATCATGGAGATGCATAGAAGAAATGGGAGGCCTGAGCAACGATATGGCAAGTATAGGTACTATACGATCAATCCCTCCCTCTCGATTGGAGATGTAGTGAAAAGTATCTTCAAACAATGCAAAATTCCTCCATATGATAGATAGCGCCAGATTTTTTCAATGATGTTGTGTTTCTACCGATCCGAGATTGCTTCATCCATTCTGTTTTTGCTCATCATGCGGACTGCTAATTAAAAAGGATGGTAGTGTCGAGAATAGATCCCAGCTGGATTTCATCGCTCTTATAGGCCTTTCAACCCCCCTCCTTCGGGGTTTGGATCCTCTGTCCTCTGTTGTCATTATTTCATATTTGCGGTAAAACAAAGGAAATAAGAGGAGTCATGTTCATGCAAGTACGCGTGCGGTACGCGCCTTCTCCGACCGGATTGCAGCATATCGGCGGAATCAGGACAGCGTTGTTCAATTATTTCTTTGCCCGCTCACAAAAAGGCTCGTTCATTCTACGCATTGAGGATACCGATCAGGAGCGCTACTCGACCGAAGCGCTGGATGACCTCTACGCCACCTTGGAGTGGCTCGGCATCGAGTATGATGAAGGACCGATCAAAGGCGGACCCTTTGCTCCGTATGTTCAGAGCGAGCGCTTCGACATCTATGAAACGTATGCCAAAAAGCTCGTTGAAGACGGCAAGGCATACTACTGCTACTGCAGCCCCGAGCGCTTGGAACGGGTCAGGAAAGAGCAGCAGGAGGCCAAGAGCCAATATCAGGGATATGATCGTCACTGCAGGAACTTAAGCAGTGAAGAGCGCTTGGCGTATGAAGAACAGGGGATCAGGCCGGTCATCCGCCTCAAAGTCCCCACCGAGGGAAAGACGAGCTTTGAAGACATCCTGATGGGTACGATTACCCGCAGGAACAGCGATGTGTCCCCCGATCCGGTGCTGTTAAAGAGCGACGGGTTTCCGACCTACCACCTTGCGAACGTCATCGACGACCACATGATGGAGATCACCCACATCATGCGCGCTCAGGAGTGGATTCCCTCCGGACCCTTGCACATCCTCCTCTATGAAGCGTTCGGCTGGGAGCCGCCGAAGTACTGCCACCTGCCGATGGTGATGGGCAAGGACGGGCAGAAGCTCTCCAAACGCCACGGTTCGACCGCGGTGGCGGAGTTCAGAAAAGAAGGCTATCTTCCCGAAGCGCTCCTGAACTACGTGTCCCTCGTCGGCTGGTCGTACGACGGAACCCGGGAGTTCTTCACGAAGGAGGAGCTGGAAGAGCTCTTCAGCCTGGAGAAGATCAACAAGGCTCCCGGAGTCTTCGACTACAAGAAGCTCGACTGGTTCAACGGCCAATACATCCGCATGAAGAGCGATGAAGAGCTCTTGGATCTGTTGATGCCGTATCTGGCGGAGACGGGGTGGCCCTTGACCGACCGAGCGAAGCTGCTGCATCTGACCGCGGTTGCGAAAGAGCGGCTGAAAGTCCTCAGCGACATCACCGGCCTGGCTCGTTTTCTCTTTGAAGAGCCCGCGTGGGATGACCTTTCAATCTTCGCCGCGAAGGGCGTCGAGCTTCCGTTGGCCCATACCGCCCTTGAGCGTGCTTATACAGTGCTCCTTAGCGGCTTGGAAGCAAAGAAAGAGCAAAGCGTGATCGAAGAGGAGCTCGCCCAATTGGCGAAGGATCTTGGGATGAAGGTCAACGGGGTGTTTCAGCCCCTTCGGGTCGCGATCACCGGCAGCACGGTCAGTCTGCCCCTCTTCGACTCGATCGAGCTGCTCGGCTTTGACCACACGATGAACCGAATACAAGACGCACTGAACGTGCTGAAGAAAGGAATTGAATAAGATGGCAGAAGTTACGTTAGAGAAAATCGTATCACTCAGCAAGCGACGGGGATTTGTCTTCCAATCGAGCGAAATCTATGGCGGCTTGAACGGCGCCTACGATTACGGACCGCTCGGAGTGCAGCTGAAAAATAATATCCGCGATCTGTGGTGGAAGGAGATGACCCAGATCCACGAGGACATCGTCGGGCTGGACGCATCGATCCTCATGCACCCCCGCGTCTGGGAAGCAAGCGGCCACGTGGCGAACTTCAGCGACCCGATGGTCGATTGCAAACAGTGTAAAAGCCGCTTCCGAACCGATCAGATCGATCTTGCGGCGGCGTGCCCGGTGTGTGGAACCAAGGATTCCTTCACCGAACCGCGGAACTTCAACCTGATGTTCTCCACCCATATCGGAGCAGCCAGCGATGCCGGCTCCCTGATTTACCTGCGTCCGGAAACCGCCCAGGGAATCTACACCGAATTCAAAAACGTCGTCTCATCCTCCCGGGTGAAGATCCCCTTCGGAATCGCCCAGGTGGGAAAAGCGTTCCGCAACGAAATCACCACCAGGCACTTCATCTTCCGCTCCGTCGAGTTCGAACAGATGGAGATGCAGTGGTTCTGCGCCCCCGGTACGGACGATGAGTGGTTCGAGTATTGGAAAGCCCAGCGGTTCGCGTTCTACGAGAGACTGGGAATCCGGAAGAGCCACCTCCGCTGGCACCAGCACGGAAAGGACGAGCTGGCGTTCTACGCCAAGGACGCGTACGATATCCAGTACCTCTTCCCGATGGGGTGGCAGGAGCTGGAAGGGGTGCACAACCGAACCGACTACGACCTTTCCCAACATCAGGAGTTCAGCGGAAAAGACCAGACGTACCTCGACCCGGTGACCAACGAACGCTACATTCCCTACGTGGTGGAGACCAGCGCCGGTCTGACCCGTAACGTGCTCATGGTTCTCAGCGACGCATATGAGGAGGAAACCCTGGAGGACGGTGAAACGCGGACGGTTCTGCGCTTCCACCCGGATATCGCCCCGGTGACGGTCGCCGTGCTTCCCTTGGTGAAGAAGGACGGGATCGCCGAAGTTGCGAAAGAGCTGGAGCTCTCCCTCCGCGAAGAGTACACCACCTTCTTCGATCTCAGCGGAGCGATCGGGCGCCGCTATCGCCGGATGGATGAGATCGGAACCCCCTATTGCATCACCGTGGATTATCAGAGTCTGGATGACAGGACGGTGACGCTGCGCTATCGCGATTCGATGGAGCAGGTGCGGATTGGAATGGATGAGATCGTTTCGGCGATCAAGGAAGCGAACAAGAACTACAAGCGAGTGGAGAAGTAAGATGAACAGTGCCCTGCAAACCCTCTTCGATCGGGGATTTATCAAAGCGTGCACCAACCTGGAAGGGTTGAGCGACTTGATGGACAAGGAATCGGTCCGGATGTACGTCGGGGTGGATGCGACCGGCAAAAGCCTGCACATCGGCCACATGGTTCCCTTCTTCGCCCTCCACCACCTGCAGAAAGCGGGGCATCAGCCGATCGCGCTTGTCGGCGGCGGAACCACCATGATCGGGGATCCCTCCGGCAAGAGCGAAATGCGCAAGATGCTCAGCAAGGAAGAGATCCTCTCCAACAGCGAATCGATGAAATCCCAGCTTCAGACCGTCGTCGATTTCTCCGAACATCCTGGGGAAGGAATGGGCAGGGCGATGATGCTCAACAACGCCGATTGGCTGACCGAGCTCAACTACATCGATTTTCTCAGGGAGATCGGCCGCCACTTCTCCGTCAACCGGATGCTCTCCTTTGAAGCGTACAAGCAGCGGATGGAGCGGGGACTTTCCTTCATCGAGTTCAACTACCAGCTCCTTCAATCCTATGATTTCTACATCCTCAATAAAGAGCATGATTGCCGCCTCCAGGTGGGCGGGGATGACCAGTGGGGGAATATCGTCAGCGGAGTGGAGCTGATCCGCAAGATGGGCGGGCCGGAATGCTTCGGCCTTACCTTCAACCTGATCACTCGAGCGGACGGACATAAGATGGGCAAGAGTGAAAAGGGGGCGGTCTTTCTGGATCCCGAGCTTTACAGCCCCTATGACTTCTACCAATACTGGCGAAACGTCAATGACGAGGATACGATCAGGTTCCTCAAGCTCTTCACCTTCCTCTCCCTGGAAGAGATTGCGACCTACGAGAAAGAGGGCGTGAACATCAACGATGCGAAAGAGCGCCTTGCGTATGAGCAGACGAAGATCATTCACGGGGAAGAAGAAGCGAATAAAGCCCGCACCGCGGCGTTGGCGTTCTTCGGCTCCAAGGCCGACACGCTCGAGAACCGGGATGGGATGCCTTCAATCACCATCGCCATGAGTGAACTGGAAACAGGAATCGGAGTGCTTGAGCTCTTTGCCCGAACCGACCTTGCTTCAACGAACAGCGAAGCCCGCCGCCTCGTCCAGGGCGGGGGAGCGTGGATCGGGGATCAAAAAGTCGACGATCCGCGGGCGGTCATCGACCCGTCGTTCCTCGACGAGCACGACGAGCTGATTCTGCGGAGCGGAAAGAAACGGTACTTCAGAGTCATCGTCGAACGATGAGAAGGAGCGAGATATGAAAAAGTATGTTCTCATGCTTATTGCGATATTGGTGATCGCCGTAGGCCTCTTCGGCCAGCCGATCCGGGAAGCCGACCCGGGGACGATCCGCCTTGGCGTGATGGCCGGCCCCACCGGATTCTCGTCGGCCGGACTGGATCAGCCGGATGTCGAGCTTCAGGTGTTTCCCTCGCCAAACGAGGTGATCGCACGCTTGGCCAACGGCGAACTGGACATGGCGGCTCTTCCGACGAACGTCGCTGCGAACCTCTACAACAAAGGGGTCGAAATCCGTCTCGCCGCGGTCATCGGCAACGGGATGCTTTCCCTGATCTCTTCGAAGGGAAGTACGGATGTCGAGGACCTGTATGGAGCGACGCTCCATCTGCCCGGAGCGGGCTCCACCCCCGACCAGATGGCGCGGATGCTGCTTGCATGGGCGGGTCTTGTTGAAGGAAAGGATATCTTTTTCGATTACTCGGTGGCGGCCCCCGCTCAGCTGGCCCAGCTTCTGATCGCCGGCAAGGTCGACTACGCTCTCCTGCCGCAACCCTTTGTCTCGATGGTGCTCAATCGAAGCGCCCAAGCCACTCAACTGTTGGATGTCCAAGAGCTGTACGCCGAATTGACCGGGAGTCCGACCTATCCGATGAGCGTCCTCGTGGTCAGCGAAAAGTTCGCCTCGACCTATCCTGCGAGCTTCAGAAAAGTGCTGAACGGCTACAAGGATTCGGTGAACTGGGTGAACGGCAATCCCGACTTGGCCGCCCGGAAGATCGAAGAGCTTGGAATCATGGCCAAAGCGCTTGCTCAAAGCGCGATCCCCCACTGCAATCTGGTGTATGTCCCGGCAAGCGAAGCGAAGAGTGCGGTAACGTTCTACTTCGAGCAACTGTATAGCCTCGATCCCGCTTCGATCGGCGGCAGCGTACCGGGAAGCGAACTGTATCTGTAGGTGATTTGATGAGCAGGACCAGGCGAAATCTGATTCTTCTCTTCTCTTCGCTTGGTCTTCTCCTGCTGTGGCAGGGGATTGCAAAGAGTGTGGAGATCCCCGTGATCATGCCCTCGCTCGGGCCGATCGTTCGTGCGCTGGGTGAATTGGCCTCGGGCCCCGCTTTTTCCGCAAACCTGTTGGCCACGATTCTCCGGGCGATCCGCTCTTTTCTCATCATCGTCATCACCGGCACGGTTCTCGGTCTGATCGGAGGACGCAATCAAACGGTTTCGCTGATTCTTAAACCATTTGTTACCACCCTCAAGGCGACGCCGGTGATGAGCGTAATCCTGCTTGCGTTCATCTGGTTCTCCAGTGGGAGCGTGCCGCTCTTTTCCGCATTTCTGATGGGCTTCCCCGTGATGTACCTCCAGATCAAACACGGCGTGAAGCAGTTGGATCCCAACCTCGGGGAGATGTGCGACCTGTATGATGTCCCGCCGAAGACGAAGCTCTTCTACTACACTCTACCATCCCTCGCCCCGTGGTTCGTCGCCGGAAGCCGGGCGACCTTGTCGATGATCTGGAAGGTGGTCATCGCTGCCGAAGTGCTCACCGTTCCCCGCCATGGGGTCGGTTCGCGGATGCAGCTTGCCCAAGTCCAGCTTCAGACCGACGTGGTGCTCTCCTGGACGCTGGTGGCGATCGCGCTCACTGCTCTGGGAGATCTGTTCTTCGAGGGCGTCGTGTCCGTAGTGGCCAAGACTCGTTCAACCGTCCAGCGAAGGAGGGTCGATGCGCTTCTCAAACGTTTCTAAGGCGTATGGCGATCATGTCGTCTTTGATCGCTTCTCCTTCGCTCTCGATCCGAAAACGATCATGAGCGTCGTCGGCCCCTCGGGCGGCGGAAAGACGACGCTTTTGCGGTTGGCCGCCGGTCTTGTCGAACCGGACGGCGGAACGGTGGAAAAAGATGAGGGGAAGGTGAGCTTCCTCTTTCAGGAACCGAGGCTGCTTCCCCATGTGAACGTCTGGGCGAATGTCGAGATAACGCTCCGGGCGTTCTATGAACAGGAGGAGCGGACCCGGATCGCTCTTCACTACCTTGAACTTGCCGAGATGAAGGAAAGCCTTCACCTCTATCCCCATGAACTCAGCGGCGGGATGCGCCAGCGGGTCGCAATCGCCCGGGCGTTCGCCCATCCGGCGGAGCTGATGCTGTTGGATGAACCCTTCCAGAGCCTGGACATCCGCCTCAGGATGCACCTCATCAAAGCGTTTCTTACCCTATGGGAGGAGGAGAAGCGAACCACGATCTTCGTCACCCATGACACCAAGGAGGCGGTTCTCATCGGTGACCGAGTTCTTTGCCTGGGCGATCCACACACCCCGCGGATGGATGAACAGATAAAAATCCCCCGCACTGCGAGGGATATTCATGATCCTGTTTTGATGGCTCTTGAAGCCAAGCTCTTCGGATTGTTGACCCGGTTTTAAAGCACGAACTTCCAAAGCCCATGGAGGTTGCAGTACTCATACACTGCGACCGCCTTGTCGTTCGCATCGATCGTGAACGTCGCATGGGGCTTGGAACCGACCTGGAGATCGGCCCGAAGACCGCCGTTCTTCGTCTCGACGTAGATGAAGGGGATATGGTGCTCGGCGACCATCGGGTGCTCGACGCTGCCGACATCGACCGTCAACCGATTTCCCTCGACCTTCACGACGGGGACGTGCTTCTCCTGGGCGGCATCCTGGGTGTTCGCCTTCAGTGCGACCATCTCTTCACCACAGCATACGAGCGGCGGACCCATATCATAGTCCTTGCGCGCCACGTTGCCGCAGCGTTTGCATCGATAAAACACTACTTCTTTTTTCATTGCGTATCTCCTTGCTTCTTATCATACCCTATAGGTATATCCTTATACAACTTAAAGATGTTCTCCCCGTTTCAGGCGGGCGATATTCTCCTTGAACGGCGGATAGATGATTCCCCGTTCGGTGATGATCCCGGTGATGTTCTGATGAGGGGTCACATCAAAGGCGGGATTGTAGACATCCATGCCCGTCGGAGCGACTTGGGTGTCGCCGACGTGGGTAACCTCCGAAGGGTCTCGTTCCTCGATGGGAATCAACTCGCCGCTTTCAAGGTCGAAATCGATCGTGGAGACGGGAACGACGGAATAGAAGGGCACCCCATATGCTTTACAGATGACGCTGAGCATGAACGTTCCGAGCTTGTTCGCCACATCCCCGTTCGCCGCGACCCGGTCGCCGCCGAGGATGACCAAATCGATCTTTCCGTCGCGGATCAGGGTCGCCGCCGCGGAGTCGGCGATGAGCTTGGAAGGGATCTTCGCTTCCATCAGCTCCCAAGCGGTCAAGCGGGCTCCCTGGAAGCGGGGGCGGGTTTCATCCGCATAGACGAAGATCTCCTTGCCGGCGTAGAACGCTTCCTTGATCACCCCGAGGGCGGTTCCCCATCCGGCGGTGGCGAGCGCTCCGGTATTGCAGTGGGTGAGGATCGTCGCTCCGTGAGGAACGACCGCGTTTCCGATCTTCGCCATCGCCTTGTTGGTGGCGATGTCTTCCCTGCGGATCTCATGGGCTTCCTCCAGAAGGAGTCCAAGCAGATCGTTCCTTGTCTTGTTCGTCTGATAGATAGCCTGCATCCGCCTGATCGCCCACTCGAGATTGACCGCGGTGGGGCGGGCGTTGCCCAGGAACGAGCAGAGCTCATTGAACTCTTTTTCGCTCTTCGCCTCCTTGGCGGCAAAGTAGACGCCATACGCTGCCGCGGCTCCGATCGCCGGGGCTCCGCGGACGACCATGTCCCGAATGGCGAACTCCACCTCGGCGGTTGTGCGGCAATGGTGGTAGGTTTCCTCGGTCGGAAGAACCCGTTGGTCGAGAAGAATCAGCGTTTCAGCGTCAAAGCGCAGGGCTTCAAATCGTTCATCCATGAATGGTACTCCTTATCGTTGCTTGATATCCGCCCAGGCGTCGTTGATCGCCTCGATTGAAGAGGGCAGATCGAACCGGGTCAGTCGTCCTTTTTCCAGCAGCAGCTCGCCTCGGCTGAAGAGATACTCGACATCGCTTCCCTGAACGCTGTAGACCAAGGCGCTGAAGGGATCGTTCAGGGGGGCGAGGTGGGCTTTCTTGGTATTGATGAGAATCAGGTCGCTTTCAAAGCCCGCTTGAAGCATTCCCCCCTTGATTCCGAACGCCTTGGCGGCGCTTGATGTGGCCATCTCGAGAACCTGATAGGGCTTCAGTGGCAGTCCGTCCTTTGAGGAAAGCCGGCCCAACAGTGCTGCAAGGTGCATCTCCTCGATCAGGTTGAGGTTGTTGTTGCTCGAGGCGCCATCCGTCCCCAAGAGGACGGGAATGCCTTGTTCCAGATACGTTGCGACCGGAGCGATCCCGCTAGCAAGCTTGAGATTGCTGGAAGGGTTGTGGACGACCGCGGCAGGGAGGTCCTTGAGGAGCTTCCGATCCTCCTCGGACAGGTGGACGCAGTGGGCGAGAAACGCTGAAACACCGTCGAAGAAGTTCAGGTCGATGAGGTATTGAAGAGGCGTTTTCCTGTGCTCAAAGAGGCAATCGCTGTTTTCCTTCTCCGTTTCACTGAGGTGGATGTGAAGAGGAACGCCCCGTTCTTTTGCCGCGTCATGGGCGAAGCGCAGCGTCTCTTTTGAACAGGTGTACACTGCATGCGGAGCGATCGAGTATGTGATCGGATCATCGATCAACGGCAGAACCTTGGCATCCCATCTCTTGAGGCGCTCTTGCGAGTCTGCCAGATCACCGAACAGCGTAAGCCCCGGTTTAGCCCGCATTCCGCTTTCCTTGACCGCTTGGGCGGTCGCTTCGGCTTTGAAGTACATATCGTGGAAGAACCCGGTCCCGCTTTGCAGCGCCTCGATGATGCCGATCCGGCTGGAAACGAGGATGTCTTCGGGGACGAGCTTGTTTTCGATCGGAAAGATCTCATTCAGCCACGCCTGAAGGGTCGGTTCATTGTCCTTGTAGTTGCGCATCAGCCCCATCGCCAGATGGGTGTGGCTGTTATACAGGGAGGGCAGGGCGATATATCCTTGGGCATCGATGACTCGATCGGCGGTAAATGACGGATCTTTTTTTCCGACGAAGGCGATGGCGGGGCCGTCAAGACCGATATCTCCAACAACGAAATGCCCCTCACGATCCATCGGGATGATGAGGGCGTTGGCAATGAGCGTTTTCATGCTGTCATCCTAGCATGGTTTTGCTAAACAGTCACCTTGTTCCGTTTGATCTTTTTGGTGCTCGTCATATCCATCGGTTTGTCGATGATCGTCAGGCGGGTGATTTTTTTGTACGCCGCGAGCTGTTGATTCACCTCCGTAATCACCCGATCAAGCTCCTTTTGGACCTCGCCCTCTTTTCCTTCAAAGTATTCCTGCGAGGGGTAGATCACCGCTTCGATCAGTTCGCTGGGAATATCCTTTTCCTCCTGATACCCGCGGATGAGAATCTGCTCAACCTGATCGTACAGCTGGAAGAGGTCCTCGATCTCCTCGGGATACACATTTTTTCCTCCCTCGGTAACGATCACGTTCTTCACTCTGCCTTTGAGGTAGAGGTAGTTCTCCTTGTCCAGATAGCCCAAGTCGCCCGTCTTCAGATACCCCTCTTCATCGAAGAGTTCGGCGGTATGTTCGGGATCCTTGTAGTATCCGGAGGTTACGTTCGGTCCCTTTACCCGGACTTCGCCGACCCCCGAATCGTCCTTGTCGGCGATGATCATATCAACGAGGGGAAAGACCAATCCGACCGATTCGACTTTGAAGCGGGAGACGGGGTTGAGGGTGAGAATCGGAGCGGTTTCGGTGAGCCCGTAGCCTTGGATGAAATCGATTCCAAGCTGCTGGTATTGGGTAAACACCTTCGGAGAAAGCGGGCCCGCTCCGCAGATGCAGATCCGGTTGTGATCCAGTCCGAGCTTGGAGAGCAGAAGCTTGTCAAACGACTTGCGCAGGGGATTCCATTTGAGATGCTTCTTGAAGAACCCGTTGACCTTCATCATCGTCCGGATGAGGGCGTAGGTCGCAACTCCTTTCTTTCTTACCTGCTTCATCATTCCGGCAAGGATCTTGTTGTAGAGAAGAGGAATTCCCATGAAGACGGTAATCTTGCCCCTCTTCATATCGTTGATCATCTTGCTGACGACGATATCGTGCCCGAAGACACACTCCGACCCATGGGTGATCGACTCGAGCAGGACTGCGGTGCAGCTGTAGGAGTGGTGAAGGGGAAGCAGCGCATACAGGACATCCACTTCACTGATCTGAAGAAAGATTCCGTCGCATGCCTGAAACACGTCGCTGACGAGGTTGCCGTGGGTGAGCATTGCTCCTTTTTCATTGCCGGTCGTTCCGCTGGTGAAGAGGATCGCCGCCAAATCGTGTTCCGTGCGTTTGACCCGCTCAACCATCTTCTTCGGCCGAAGAGTTGTGTAGTTGACGGCAGCGGCGGTGGGATTGGTAAGGGAGACGATTCCTTTCAGGTTCTTTACCCAAGGCGCTTCTGTATTCAGCTGGTTGATGATCGCCGCATCCGCGAAGACAAAGGATGCTTCGACGAACTCGCCGAGGGCATGGACGCGGTCGATCGGCATCTGATTGTCCAGGGGGACGACCACCGCCCCGGCCCAGAGGGCGGCGAAGTAGGAGAGCGCCCAGGCGGGGGAGTTCTTTCCGTTGATGACCACCTTGTCTTCCGCCTTGATCCCCGCTTCAATCAAATACGAGCCGAGGCGCCGGACCTCCGACCACACCTCCTCCCAGGTGAGCGTCGTGCGTTCGGGGTTGAACACGGTAAACCCGTTGCGTTTGGGAAACTTCTCTTTCGTGATAGAGAGCAAGTCGAGAATGGCAGGCCACGTCCCTTCAAAGAGACCGCCGCGATATTGGTCCAGAACATCCCAGGAATGGTTCATGATGAGCTCCTGCATCTCCACTAGTATAAAACTACTAGTGATTGTCTGAGTTTGAGTGTACAAGAGTCTGTATATTTGTCAAGAATCCAAGCCCTTCCATCGAGCGATAGTAGAAAAGTACTAGAGTTCAAACGGTCGATGTCTCCTTAGGGTAAAACGGGCCGCCTTGAGCTTTGAAGCGTTTTATGCCAAGGTTGAAGAGTATTTTATGGTACGGGGTGGAGGAAGGGGATGTGAATTTGTTCAGTGATGCGATTGTCAGTCGAACCGGAGATTTCGCCAATCAGGTGGATTCATTGCGCTTCAGTTGTGATTGTTATATTTACAACCCCTTGGATTATGCCTGGCCGATGATGGAAACGTATATCCGAAGGTATCTTTCCCAGCCGGTGAAAACGGTTTTTCTGGGAATGAACCCCGGGCCCTTCGGGATGGCCCAGACGGGGATACCGTTCGGCGAAATAACCGTCGTGAAGGAATACTTGCAGATCGAAGAGGAGATCGGAAGACCGCTGGTTGAACACCCCAAGCGCCCGGTTCTCGGGTTGGCGACTCAGCGCAGGGAGGTAAGCGGGCAACGGCTTTGGGGATTGATTCAGGAGTATTTCCCCAATGCCCAAGACCTCGTCGGCTCGATCGCCGTCATCAACTACTGTCCACTGGTCTTCGTGGATCGGGGGAGTACCGGCAAGAACATCACCCCCGATCGACTTGGCTTGGGGGAGCGGATGGCTCTTGAGGCGATCTGCGACAGCTACCTGCATGATATGCTCACAATGTTACAGCCCGCCTTTGCTCTCGGGGTGGGGAAGTATGCCGAGAATAAACTGATTACCGTCGCCCAAGCGTTTGACGATATTACCGTCGGCTCGATCCTGCATCCGAGCCCGATCAATCCCAAGGCTAATCAAGGGTGGGCTGGAATCGTCCGGGCGCAATTGGATGAACTGGGAGTCTTTCACGAGTAGAACTCTTGTCACCATGCAAGAGAGATATGGTATAGTCGCTACATATGAGGAGAACGACCGCTCTCATAGTCTTGGCAATGACCTTCGCGCTGATCTCGTGCACCAGCGTGAAAACCTTTGAGAAACGAGCCCGGGAAATCATACCCGACCCGATTGCGTACCTTGTTGATCGCGGTCTGCCTGCCTATCCTTCAAGTGACATCACCCTCTTCAATACCGGCAGGGAGTGGAATACCCACACCCTGAAACGGATCGCCGATGCGAAAGAATACATCTTGGTTACGGTTTTTCTTGGCAACATTCATGAAGTAAGCTACGAAGTATGGGATGCGTTGGCCGAGAAGGTGAAAGAAGGGGTTGATGTGTACGTGCTGCTTGACTCCTCCTCCTATTTTCAATTGACTCCGCATACCAGCCTGGTGGTTCCCGCTGCGTTCAACTATGCCCGGGATATCGGTTTGAAGGTTGCCGAGTACAATCCGATGAGCGTAAGCCATGCGGCGTTCCTTCCGCTGCTCCTCGACCGGGACCATCGGAAGATCTGGATTTTTGATGGCGAGTATCTGGCCGTCGGCGGCATCAACCTCAATGAAGCATCGTTGATGATTCCTCCGGAAACGGGGAACATCGATACGATGGTGGAGATCCAAAGCCCGCAAGCGATCGAGGCGCTCGTCGATTCCTTCGTTCGGACATGGGAGCGCTACAGTGTCCAACCGATCGACCGCGCTGCGTTTTCCGTCCCTCCGAAAGAGAATCTGCCGAAAACCGTCTATCTGAGCGACCATTATTTTTTCGCTGACAATTCCGTCACCGATCTCTTCGATGCCCTCATTCTGGGAGCGCAAAAAGAGGTGTGGATGATTCAAGGCTACAGCTTCCTGACCAAGGAATTGATCAACCGGATAAAAGAAGCCACCAACCGGGGAGTGAAGGTGAATATCGTGCTCAGTGAGAACGCTGTGAAAGTTCACTATGAAAAAGCCGCGTTCTTCGGAATGGTCGATCTGATCGACGCAGGAGCCACGCTCTATCTCTTCGATGGGCCGCATCACGCGTTTCTTCACTGCAAGCTGATCGTTGCCGATGAAAAGTATTCGCTTTTCGGATCGGTAAACTATAATCTTCGTTCTCAATTTCTTTCAAGGGAGATCAGCTTCCTCTTTGATGATGAAGCGATCGCCGAAAAGGCCCTTGAGCATGTGGGATTCATCATCGACCACAGCCGAATCGTCGACCGGGAAGAAGCAAAAACGCATCGGAAGATCGATTATCTCTTCTATAATCTCCTGATGCAGTTCATAGGGTAGGGTATGAAACGATTGTGTTCGGGCTTGCTGATCCTTCTTCTCGCGACAAGCGCTCTCTTCAGCGCTCCCTGGCTCGGCGGCTATCGCTTGAGCTTTGACGGATATCAGGATCGGGCAGGGCAATACTACGGCGCCCACCTGTATCTTGAGCCGCTTTGGGGAACAACCATCGGTTTGGGCTTCAGCGTCGGGGGGGCGACGAGCTTCGGTCTCTCCGCCCCTTCTTCCCTCTTTGAGAGTTCGGTTGAAATCCGTCTCCTCAATGTTGAGCACAGGCTGTTCCGGCGCCCTTCGACGTGGCGGATCGCCTTAAGCGGAGGGATCGTTACCGACTTTGAAACCTTCCATTGGTATGCCCAGTGCGATCCGCTTGTGTTCTTCTTTGGAGAAAAGACGATCAAGGTGTTGGGGCTTCGCCTCCTTGACGATCGCTCGTGGGCGCTGCGCCTGTTGGAAATCACCCATTATTTCTTTTAGGAGGCGGTGTGAAACGAACTATCGGTGTTGTACTCATCATCCTGATAAACGTGAGCCTCTTTGCACTGCCCGTTGCCCTTTCGTTCGAGACGTGGAACTCCAAAGCGATCGCCGGTCCGGCGGCAAGTGCGGGAGTCAGTGTGGGAGTTCTTCCGAATCTTGAGGTTCAAGGAGCGTTTTTGGCGGAGCTGACCCCACGGATCGGAAACCGGATCGGGGCTTTCGGAGCGCTCACCATCGGTCTGGTGAATCCGCATCACTATCGTGATCCGGCCAGAGCTCCGCTCTATTACAACGCGCTCGTGGGAGTGGGGTATCTCGGTGGATGGAACATGGCGGAAGGAAAACCGTTCGGGGAGATCTTTGTCCGACTGACGCCGCTCTCATTGGGTTCATCGTACTATCGCACCCGGGAACGAACGTTCGGTATTGGCGTCGGTTTTGACCATTACACCCATAGTTGGTCCTTTATCGTGAACATGTTTGCCTTTGACCGTTACTTATAGATGCCAATATGCACCATCGGCAAGGAAATTTTATGTCTTGTACTGGACAGTTCCACCATGCTTTGCTACTCTGGGCGGTATGGAAACGCAAATCGTCCGATTTGCTCCGGCGAAGCTCAATCTCCATTTGGCGGTCGGGCCTCTCGAGCAGAATGGACTCCATTCAATTCAGTCTCTTTTTGTGACTGCTTCTTTGGTTGATGTTCTCGCGATAACCCTTTCACCGAGTGAAAGCTTCTCCATCGCCGTAACCGGCCTCGAAGCGTACTGCCTGCCCGGAGAGGACACGATCACCAAAGCTGCTTTGACCTATCAAACATACCGCCCGCTTCCCATTGCTCTGCATGTTCACTGCACCAAGCGGATTCCCGTTCAAGCCGGGCTTGGCGGCGGCTCCAGTGACGGAGCGGCGATCCTGCTGTTCCTCCAGGAGCTTGCCGGGGAGAACAAGCTCGGTGATGAAGAGCTTCTCACGGCGGCAAAACACGTTGGCAGCGATCTTCCTTTCTTTGTCAGCGGAGCGAAGGCGGCGATCGTTGAAGGCACTGGAGAAGTGGTCGTTCCGCTTCCCTGCGTTTCATATCCCGCATTGGTGGTAAAACCGGTCAATCTGAATATATCGACGAAAAACGCCTATGGTTCCCTGGATCGAATCATGGATCGACCCCTTCAATGGGCAGATCGCGGAGATATCGCTTCAGCATTTAAAGATTCAATACCAAATTGGCATAAAACGTTTTATAATGATTTCGAGCAGACACTTTCCGATCTTCCTTTTTACAGGGAATTGAGGAAACTTACGGCAAGGTTTGACGGCTACCAAGGGTTGAGTGGAAGTGGACCATCTTGGTTTTTCATTGCAGAATCCGATCAAAAAGTCGATGTACTTGCACAAATGATCGATGATCGGTTCGGTTCTCACGTAGCCATCTATCGCCTGAGGGTGTGCTCGTAGGTGATTTGATACAGTTCCGCGGAGGTTAGTGTGGAGATTTCAGAAGTTCGAGTTCGCAAAGTGCAGCAAGGTGGCAAGCTGAAGGCATACGTAACGGTTACCTTCGATGACCAATTCGTGGTTCACAACATCAAGATCATTGAAGGCCAGGAGGGCAATTTCATTGCGATGCCCTCCCGGCAGCTGGCCAACGGGGAGTTTAAAGATATCGTTCATCCAATCACCAGCAGCTTCCGCGAAGAGCTGCAGAATGCGATCATGAAGGCGTACGAGGAAGCGGATTAACCTTACTGGACAAAACGGTTTTTTTACGATAGGGTCTAACCGTTATTGGGAAGTGGCCAAGTGGTTAAGGCTCTGGTTTTTGGTGCCGGCACCGGGGGTTCGAGTCCCTCCTTCCCAGTTTGGGGCAATCCTGTGGATCGATTGCCCTTTTCTTTTACGAGGGCCTTGTATAGAAGGGAATAAGTTTTCTATACTCGGTTCTTGGCGATATGTGTTGCATATCCTCTAATGTCATGGTAATTGGCAATCGGCCAATGAGAGTACAGGAGTAAACAATGGGTAATAAGCGAACACTGAGTGCCTCACTCAGAACGGAAGATTTCGGAAGTCGCGGAGCACGAAGACTCCTCCGAAGCAATCGAATCCCGGCAGTCATTTATGGAAAGAATGATCCCGTCCATATCAGCTTGGACAATCAGGAGTTCAGCAACAAAGTACGGCATTTTTCGGAAACGGCGCTCCTGAAGGTCATGGTAGGGGAGAACGAGTACGAATGCTTGATGAAGGATTATCAGGAAGATCTTATCCGCGGTCAGATCAAGCACGTAGATTTTTATGAAGTTACCTCCGGTCAGCTTCTTCGGACGATGGTCAGCCTCGTGCTGCACGGTACCCCGATCGGTGTCCGTGAAGGCGGAGTTCTCGATCAGGTCGCCTATGAGGCGGAAATCGAGTCATTGCCCTCCGACCTGCCCGAGAACATCCAGATCGATGTTTCCGGTCTTGAGCTCAATGGTGTATTGACCCTTGAAGATGTCGAGTTCCCCAAGGGCGTCAAGCTCCTCAGCGATCCCGAAGGGGTTGTCGCAATCGTCCAGTCGATTCGGGAAGAGGTTGAGGAAGAAGAGGAAGAGGATGCCGATGAACCTGTTCTTGTCGGTGCCAAAAAAGGGTCTGACGAGGAAGATTAATGATGATTATTCTTGGGTTGGGGAATCCCGGATCCAAGTACGAGAATACTCGCCACAATGCAGGGTTCAATGTAACCGACCGTTTAGCAGCGTTTTTTCACGTGAAGTTGAGAAAACGCTGTTTTCGTCCCTACCGACAAGCCCGCATCAAGGATTCACTGATCATTCAGCCGCTTACCTATATGAATCGAAGCGGTTCCGTGCTCAAATATTTCCGGACGGAAAAACAGCTGATCGTCGTCTGCGACCAGCTCGATCTGCCGCCGGGGATGATTCGGATCCGGCGAAAAGGATCGTCGGCGGGACAGCGGGGGCTTCAATCGATCATTGATGCGCATGGCAGTGAGGATTTCATTCGCATATATGTCGGTATTGGCCGACCTGAACGGGGAGAATCCGTCGTGGAATACGTCCTTGCTCCGAGCGACGACCCCCTTTTGGAGGTGGGGATACAACAAGCGGCCGAGGCGCTTGTCAAGCTTCTGCAGGGATTTGGGATATCGGAGGTGATGGATGAATACAATCGAAAGAACACCCCCCGAAGTGATCAGAACCCTCATTGACAAGGAGGGAAGAATCGCCGTGGCCTTCAGCGGCGGCGCGGATTCGCTCGCTCTGCTGGTCGGGGTGTGCGAAGTTCGGGATCCCGAAGATATCGTCGCTCTGTATGTGAACCACCGCTTGCGTCCTGAAGAAGAGCTGGAAGCGGAACTGGTGCTCAACAGGAAGAACGCCGAGCGACTCGGCGTGGTCTTCGAGGTGCTCGACCTCGGACCCGGTTCGGTCGAAGATCTTGCGAAGGAGCGAAAGAAGGGGGTCGAGGAGGCTGCCCGGACGTTGCGCTATCAGGTGTTGCTTCGCGCATGTAAAATGCACGGCTGCTCAACGTTGCTTACCGGCCACAACGCCGATGATCAGCTGGAAACGCTGTTGAGGCGCCTCTTCACCGCAGGGAGCCTTTCATCCCTGCAGGGGATCAGGAGCAGGCTGGAACAAGACGGAATCACGATTCTTCGACCTGTATTGAATTGTCCTCACAAAGACCTTGAAGCATATCTTGTCGAAGGCGGATGGGCGTGGTCGGAAGATTCAACCAACAAAGCGGAGACCTATCAACGAAATCTTCTTCGAAGACGGATGACGGGCGACCTTCTTTCAATCTTTGAAGGCGCGTACACCGCTTTGGAAGTACAGACCGGGCGTTTTGCCGACCTTGCCGTGTTTCTTGAGTCATCCGTGGAAAAAGCGTTTGAAGGTGTTGACGTTCGGGGAGACGAAGCATCGTTTTCCCTTTCCTGGTTTCAGCTTCTGCCTTCGACGGTTCAAGAGCTTCTCCTCTTCCGGCTGGCCGGGGCGGACAGCTCCTCCGCATTCATTGCGAACGTGCACAGGGCCCTGAAGGCCGACAAGCACGCCACCATGGAAAGCGGAAGCCACCGCATCGAGGTGCATCGGGGGGTCGTTACGTGGAAACGGAACGAGGAGCCTTGGTCTTATGCGATCGAAGCGATCGGGGATGAGATCGTTCTGCCGGGGAATCTGGTCTTTCGGAGGGAAACGGAAAACAGGGATTCAACGCTGCTTCGAATCGACGGAACGGTATTGGAGAACCCGGTTCTTCGGCTCAGCCGGGACGGCGATGAGTTCGCAGGGGAAGGGGGAACGGCGAACGTGGCGAAAATCCTTTCAAGCCAGGGATTGCCGCCGGCATTGAGGGTTCCCGTATTGGTGGATCGAAGCGGAATTGTCGCGATTTTTGCCAGAGTCTACGGAGGGCGGGATCGATTGGCCAAACGCTTTAAAGCTCCCCTTGCCCGCCGGTTGACAAATATATATAGTGTGAGCAGAAGGATAGATGATGAAATATATGAATGACAGTCAGGATCAAGGTCCTGAAAAGCGGGATCCGAACCAGTATTGGCAGGGTCCGAAGAAGGACGACAACAATCCTCTGAATCGCGGTCCAAGGGTGCCCCAAAACAGGTTTGCCCTCATCGCTTTGATTAGCCTTGCTCTTGTATTCGCATACGTTCTTTTTGACGGCGGTTCCACCCGCGGCGAGCAGGTCGTTCCATATACCTCTTTTTTAGCGTATGTGGAGAGCAATCAGGTCGCCCAAGTTGAAATAAAGGAGCAGTCGCAGATCCGCTTCACGATGAAGAACGGGCTTTCCGCCCAGAGCCGGATTCCGTATTTTGACGAGGATCTTCTGTCGATCCTGAAAAAACAGGGAGTCGTAATCACCGGAACGGTTGCAGAGATTTCGATCCTTCAGGTCGTACTTCAGCTGCTGCCGTGGATCATCTTCATCGGTTTCACGATCATGCTGTGGCGCCAAAGCGCCGGGATCAACGGGCGGATGATGTCCACCTTGGGTAAAAGCCGGGCCAAGGAATATATGGAATCCGACACGAAAGTCACGTTCAAGGATGTTGCCGGTCAAGTAGAGGCGAAATACGAGCTTGAAGAAGTGGTGGCGTTCCTGAAGAACCCCGATCAGTTCACCAAGGTGGGGGCAAAGATCCCCCGCGGTGTTCTTCTGGTCGGACCTCCCGGAACGGGAAAAACCCTTCTTGCCAAGGCGGTTGCCGGCGAGAGCGGCGTTTCCTTCTTCCACACCAGCGGCTCCGATTTCGTCGAGATGTTCGTCGGAATGGGAGCGGCCCGAGTTCGTGATCTCTTTGAACAGGCCCGCAAGAACAGTCCCTGCATCCTCTTCATCGATGAGCTCGATGCGGTTGGACGAACCCGCGGCGGCGGTCTGGGCGGCGGAAACGATGAACGGGAACAGACACTCAACCAGATTCTCGTCGAGATGGACGGATTTTCGACGACCACCGGCGTCATCGTCATGGCGGCGACCAACCGGCCGGATATTCTCGATCCGGCGCTTCTGCGCCCCGGAAGATTTGACCGGGAAGTCGTCGTCGATCTTCCCGATATCAAGGAGCGGGAAGAGATTCTCAAGATTCACGCCCGCAAAGTGAAGCTGGAGGAGGATGTCGATCTGAAGCGCCTTGCCCGCGGCTCGGCTGGCACCAGCGGAGCGGATCTTGCGAACCTGGTCAACGAAGCGGCTCTGTTTGCCGCCCGAAAGAATAAACTGACAGTCGGCATGGCGGAGCTTGAGGAGGCTCGGGACAAGATTCTTCTCGGGGTGGCCCGGAAATCGCGGGTGATGACGGAGGAGGAGAAACGAGCGACCGCCTATCATGAAGCGGGGCACGCTCTCTTGCATTATCATCTGAAGAATCTTGATCCCCTCCACAAGGTAACGATCATTCCCCATGGCCGGGCGCTCGGGGTTACGATCAGCTTGCCGGAACGGGATGCGTATACCAAGAACTACTCCTCCCTGCATGACTGGATCAAAGTGACGATGGGCGGGTATGTCGCCGAAGAGCTCGTCTACGGCGAAACCACGACGGGAACGAGCAACGACATCAAGCAGGCGACCCAGATCGCCCACCGGATGGTGACGGAGTGGGGGATGAGCGATCTTGGATTCATCAACCTTTCCGATGAAAGCGAGCCGCTCTTCCTTGGGCGGCAAATCACTCAACGGAAAGACTACAGCGAAGAGACCGCCCGTCGAATCGACGAGGAGATGAAGAAGATCCTCGATTCGGCGATGGCCGAGACGAGGAAGATTCTCAGCGAGCATCGCGACCAGCTCGACACCCTGACCGAGGCGCTCGTCGAACATGAAACCCTTGATGACAATGAGGTTCGGGCCTTGTTGGGTTTTACCGTTGAAGAGAAATAGATATGACCTTGGATTCCAGTTTGAAGAGAAATTTCTGCATCATCGCGCATATCGACCACGGAAAGTCGACGCTTGCCGACCGCTTCATTGAGCGGGCGCAGATCCGTCAGAACCGCGGTCCGGAACAGACCCAGATCCTCGACAATATGGATATCGAGCGGGAGCGGGGCATCACAATCAAAAGCCAGGCGGTCATGATTCCATACAAAGCCCAGGATGGCAAAACCTATGAATTGAACCTGGTCGATACGCCCGGACACGTGGACTTCTCCTATGAGGTGAGCCGGGCGATCAGCTCCTGCGAGGGGGCGCTCCTTCTGATTGATGCCGCCCAGGGGGTGGAAGCCCAGACCCTTGCGAACCTCTATATGGCGATGGAGCACAATCTTGACATCATCCCGGTGATCAACAAGGTCGACCTGCCTTCGGCGGATATCGAGGAGTGCCTCCACCAGATCGATCATGATCTCGGGTTGGATCCCGATATGGCGGTCCAAGTCAGCGCCAAGACCGGTTTCGGGTTGGGCGAACTGTTTGAGGCGATCGTCAACCACATCTCCCCGCCGAGCGGAGACCCCAAGGCCCCCTTGGAGGCGCTGATCTTCGATTCCCACTATGATCCGTACCGCGGAGTGGTGGTTCACTGTAGAATCTTCAACGGCGAGCTGAAAGACGGTGATGAAGTCACGTTCATGCATACCGACACCACTTATCGGGCGGAAGAGGTCGGATTGTTCCAGCTCGGCCTGCAAAAGCGCGACAAGCTCTCCGCCGGGGATGTCGGGTACGTGATTACCGGGGTGAAGACGATCAGCGATGTCCGGGTCGGGGATACGATCACGTCGGCTGCAAAACCGGCGAAGCGGCCGCTGCCGGGGTTCAAGGATGTCAAACCGGTGGTGTTCAGCTCAATCTATCCCGTCGATACGAACGACTATGAGGAGCTGGTCGATGCGCTCGACCGCCTCAAGCTGAACGATGCTTCCCTGGTGTACGAAAAAGACTCCTCCGCGGCGTTGGGCTTCGGCTTCCGGTGCGGATTTCTGGGGATGCTTCACCTCGAGGTGGTCCAGGAACGGATCGAACGGGAGTTCGGTCTCTCCATCGTCTTCACCAGTCCCTCGGTCCAATACCACGTTCATATGAAAGACGGGTCGATGCTCTCGATCGACAACCCGTTGGAATACCCCGAACCGATGAAAATCGATTACGCCGAAGAGCCGTACATTCAAGCGAACATCATCACTCCTGTTTCATACCTCGGACCGATCATCAACCTGTGCATCGATCGAAGGGGAACGCAGGTGGGGATGAACTACCTTGATGCGAAACGGGTTGAACTGATCTACGAGATGCCGCTTGCCGAGGTCCTTTTTGAATTCTACGATCGCCTCAAATCCGTCAGCCGCGGCTATGCCTCCTTTGACTACGATGTCATCGGGTACCGGCGAACCGATCTGGTTCGGCTGGACATTCTGGTGAACGGCGAGCCGGTTGATGCGCTCAGCCAGCTCGTCTTCCGCGGCAACAGCCAAAAACGGGGACGGACGGTGTGCGAACGCCTGCGCAAGGAGATTCCCCGCCAGCAATTTAAAATTGCCATCCAGGCGGCAATCGGTGGTACTATCATCAGCAGGGAGACGATCAGTGCGTTCCGCAAGGATGTGACGGCGAAGTGCTATGGCGGCGATATCTCTCGCAAGCGCAAGCTGCTGGAAAAACAGAAGGAAGGCAAGAAGCGGATGAAGATGGTCGGAAACGTTGAAATTCCACAATCAGCGTTCCTTGCCGTGTTAAAAAGTGATGAGGATTCCAATTGAAGTCGAGGAGGAGCCATGGTACACGTTCAAAAGATCGCAGAAAGTCCGAAGGGGGAGGACATCTTCAAGGTAACCTTGGAGTCAGGTCCGTACACCGTCCAGATTCTCAATCTGGGAGCGACGATCCAATCCCTGATCGTTCCCGATCGGGACGGAAAGAAGCGGGATATCGTCTTGGGGTTTGAAGATCCTTTTGAATATCTTGGCCATTCGGCGTATTTCGGGCAAGTCGTCGGTCGTTTCGCCAACCGGATCAAGGATGCGACGTTCACCCTCAATGACCGCACCTACAAGCTTGACGCCAACGATGGAAAGAACTCGCTGCACAGCGGTTCCGCAAACTGGGGTTGGCGGCTCTGGGCGATTGAGCCCTTTGAATGGGAAGAGAAGCCCGGCGTTGTTCTTTCAATCACTTCCCAGGCGGGTGAAGGAGGGTTTCCCGGCAGCGTAACGGCAACGGTAAGCTACCTGCTTGACGGAGAGAGCGGACAGCTGCGACTTGAGTATGAAGCGACGGCAAGCGAAGAGACCCCGATGAACCTCACGAACCACAGCTACTTCAACCTCGCAGGCGCCGGGAGCGGTACGATTCTGCATCATGATGTCCAACTGTTCTGCGACCGGTATGTTGAAGTCGATGACCATGCGATTCCCACCGGCAAGGTTCTTGGAGTCGAACAGACGCCTTTTGATTTCAGGAAATCCAAAGCGGTCGGCTTGGACATTGAAACGGCGGGCGGATACGACCACTGCTTCATTTTGAGCGATGAGCGGTCCGAGCTCCGCCCGGCGGCGACGGTATATGATCCGGGCAGCGGCCGGATGATGGAGATCTTCACCACGTTGCCGTCTTTGCAGTTTTATACGAGCAACTTCCTTGACGGAAGTACGGTCGGCAAGGGGGGCGTGCCCTATCAAAAACATGCGGGCATGTGCTTCGAAACGCAGTACTATCCGGATTCACCCAATCAGGCGCATTTCCCCAACGCTATCTTCGGTCCCGACAGACCCTATCGCCATACGACGGTATTCGCATTTTCAACAAAGTGAGAGCGAGATGAAAGAGGTTAAAATCATCGGAATCACCGGAGGATCGGGTTCGGGGAAATCGACGATTGTGCGGAAGATCAGCGAGGTCTGTTCCGACTTCGTCTTCATTCCTCAGGACAACTACTATAAATCCGCAGCCTATATTTCAAATGAGAATATCACTGCGTTCAATTTCGATCATCCCGATGCGTTCGACATGGATCTGCTTTACAGGCACCTCTCCGACTTGAAGGCATATCGGCCCATCAAGATGCCTTTGTATGATTTTGTGAACCACCGTCGCCGGGATGAAACGGTGCATGTCGATCCTCGGCCGTTGGTGATTATTGAAGGGTTGATGGTCCTTCACGATCCGGAGATTCGGGCGCTGTTGGATTTGAAGCTGTACGTGGATACTCCGGATGACATTCGCTTCATCCGCCGCCTGAAGCGGGATATTTCCGAGCGGGGAAGGACTTTGGAGAGCGTGTGCGCCCAGTATCTGGAGGTCGTCCGGCCGGGACACTTCAACTTCATCGAACCGACGAAAGTGTACGCCGATCTGATCATTCCCGAAGGGGGGTACAACGAAAGCGCCTTGAGCGTGCTGATTCCATTCGTCAAGGGGATCACGAGCGCCGACGATGACGTGTGAACTCATCCTTGATCGCTTTAAATGACCAATCTTCGGGTACGGGATCTTCTCCGCCGAGAAACCACCGCGAGCAGCGGAGGATTCGGGCGATTCCCATGATCGATCCTTTTATGATTCCATGGCGCAGCACCGCCTCGACCATATAGGTGGAGCAACTCGGATGATAGATGCAGGAGGAGCCGAAGAACGGGGAGAGAAGTCCTTTGTACAAATAGACGGGGATGAGAAAGAGTTGGCGGAGAAAACGCTTCATGAACCGTATTGTATGCAAGGCGGGGGGATTTGACTAGCATGGGAAAAACGAGTACAGTAAGAGTGTTGAATTGAAGTTTGATTGGAGGAATGGCATATGGCAGGAAACGTATCAAAGAACGCCCGGCGTGAAGGCACCAAAGTGATGACCAGTCGCTGGGGCGGAACGATCAAGATGAAATCGGTCTTTGAAAACGGCAAGTTGCGGCATATGGCGTACTGTGAGAAATCCGGCAACACCGCCCGCAAGCCGAAAGATTTGATGTAATTCATTGCGGAATTGGAAGGAACCCGTAGAAAACGATCTATGGGTTTTTTGTTATCCGAGCTTCGCCAAGTCACTAAAAATTCCCGTGATAAAGGCACGTTTACCCGATTTTTGGTCCATTATAGAAAGATTTGAGGGGATATCGTTACACAAAAAGTGATGTTTACGGTATCGCACTTCAATTTGGTGTGATATAGTTACTGTACGCATTTATGCAACGACATGCAAATTCAAGAGGAGGAAAACCGTGAAACGTTTTTCAAGCACAATTTTGACGGCTTTGCTGGTCACATTGTTGGCATTTTCACTCGCAAGCTGTGCGACAGCGCGAGTTGAGCCAATTCCTCCAGCAGTGGTTGAGCCCGTCCCGGCTCCGGCACCACCACCAGCAGTCCCAGCACCGGAACCCGCACCTGTTGTAGAGGTGCCGATGGTTGTTGAGCCTGTTAAGCCAGTGGCTGTTGAACCGGCTCCCGTGGTAGTCGCCCCCCCCGTAGTGGAGGAGGTCGTCTATCCCTATGGAGTCCGTCCAATCGTTAAGAACGCTGATGGAAATGAAGTGTTCGATCTTTTCATCGTTCACACCAATGACGTGAAGGGCAATATCTATGCTGAGAACGGCGGAGTCGGAATCGCCAAGCTCTCCACCGCCCTGAAGGCCGGTCGTGAGATTACCGACAACTGGTTGTTGCTCAACACCGGCTATGTCGGAGAGATTCCCGCCGAAGCGGCCCTTACCGCAGCATGGATCGTCGATGAGCTGGGCTATGATGCATATCTGCCGCAAGCGATTCAGATTGAGCTCGGGATTGAAGGAACCCAAAAGGCGATCCCCCTCGCCGCGAACGTGTTGGATGCCGAAGAGTACCTGCTCTTCCAGCCCTACCAAGTCTATGATTTCAACGGCTTCACCGTTGGGGTTGTCGGCATCGTGGCGCCGAAACCGGTAAGCGGAGTAAGCTTTGACGCCGATGTCATCCTCGACAACGCCCAGTGGGCCGTCGACATTGCCCGCACCTATGTGGACTACCTCGTCGTCCTTACCGATCTCGGTGAAGGCGTGTTCAGTTCGTCCGATCTGGCAGAGAACATTCAAGGTATCGACCTGATCGTCGATGGCAGCGGTTCGGAGACAGCGAAAGTCGTCAACGACACCCTCATCGTCCGCGCCGAAGAGCAGCTGCGCTCAATCGGCGGCGTGGTGGTCAGCGTTGACCGCGGCCGCGTAACCGGCGTTCTGCCGCTCGTTCTGCCCGCAGAAGACCTTGCTGTTCCCTATTTGAGCCCCCTTGCCGCGGAATATGAGCCCTTTGCCAATGCGCTGGGCTATACCCTGATGGTAACGCTCCCCGAAGATCCGGCGATCGTGGAACAAATCGGACCGACTCCCGAGAAAGTAGCGGTTGTCGTACCCGTACCGGTGGTCAAAGTCGAAGAGAAGCCGGCACCGCCTCCAGCTCCGGCTCCCGCTCCGCCTCCGGCACCGCCGGCTCCCGCTCCTGTCGTGGAAGAGGTGGTACCGATCAAGATCACCCGACCGGTCGAACCGAGAGAGTTCCCCTTGGGTGTCACCTCGATCGTCAAGAACGCCGCCGGTGACAAGGACTTCGATCTGTTCGTCGTCCACACCAACGACGTGCACGGCCGGATCACTCCCAGCGACGGCGGAATGGGCTATTCCAAACTGGCCACGATGCTGGAAGTGGGCCGCTCCATCACGGACAACATTCTCGTGCTGGATGCCGGCGACGTTTCGCACGGAACGAATCTGGCGAACCTGTTCGAAGGTGAGGTTGTAGGAGTCCTTTTGGACATGCTCGGCTATGATGCGGTCGTCCCCGGCAACCACGACTTCAACTACGGGTCCGAGCGCCTGATTCAAGCCGCCGAGTTCGCCGAAGAGTACTCGAATCTCCGAGTTCTTTCAGCCAACGTGCTTGACGCTGATGGCTACCTTGTGTTCCAGCCGTACCAGGTGTATGACTTCAACGGCTTCACCGTCGGTGTCGTCGGTCTGACGACCCCCGATACGAAGACGATGAGCCATCCGAAGAACACCGAGGGACTTACATTCCTTAATAAAGAGATTCTGGCTGTCGGTCAGCAGGTAATCGATATCGCCCGCAGCTATGTGGACTACGTCATCGTTCTTGGCCACCTCGGTCTCGATCCGTACGGTGACAGTGGTCTGACCAGCGAGATAGTCGTGCGCAACATCAACGGAATCGATCTGTTTGTTGACGGACACTCCCATACGACGCTGGAAAAAGGCCGGAAGATCAACAACACCTACATCGTCTCCGCAGGTGATTACCTGAGGAACGTCGGAGTGGTCGAGATCAACGTCCGAGGCGGCAAAGTGGTCGGAACGACACCGATGCTGATTCCCGCCGAAGATGTCCTCAACCCTGAAGAGAGCGATCTCGCCCGGGCTTATGGAATCGTTGAAGTTCCCAACAACCCCAAGGTCGACGAGTATGTGACGTATATGCAGGCTCAACTCAGCGACAAGCTCAACCAGGTCATCGCTACGATTCCGGTTGACTTGAACGGTGAACGGGCGCATGTCCGAACCCGCCCGACGAATCTTTCGAAGATCATCACCGCTGCGATGACCGAGCAGAGCGGAGCCGACTTCTCGATCACCAACGGTGGCGGAATCCGAGCTTCCCTGAAGGCCGGTCCGGTAACGATCGGTGATGTGATCAACGTGCTGCCGTTTACGAACATCCTCACGGTGGTCGAAGCGACCGGCGCCGAGGTATATGCGGCTCTTGAGCATGGGTATCGAATGCTGCCGGAAACGAACGGCGGATTCGCCCAGACGGATCTGAGTGTCGTGTACAACCGCTTTGCCGAGCCCGGCAAGCGCATCGTCAGAGTCCTGCTCAATGGCAAGGCGATCGACAAGAACAAGACCTACCGCGTAGCGACCAATGACTTCCTGGCCGCCGGCGGAGACGGATACACGATGTTCGGTCGAATCCTCGTCGAGGGCGACCTCTTAAGTGACGTCCTGATCAAATACCTGAGCACGAAGAAGCTTACCGCCGAGATGCTTGGTGATGATGTAAAGGAAGTGGTCGTAGCTGAAGAAAAACCGGCTCCTGCACCTGAACCTGCACCGGCACCGGTTCCCGCACCTGTCGTGGCGGAAGTAAAACCGGCTAGAGTGGAGGCGGTTGAGTACCCTTTAGGAGTAATGTCGGTCGTCAAGAACAGTGCGGGGGATAAGGATTTCGATCTCTTTGTCGTCCACACCAACGACGTGCACGCGCGCATAACTCCCAGCGATGGCGGAATGGGCTATTCCAAACTGGCCACGATGCTGGAAGTAGGGCGCTCCATCACGGATAACATCCTTCTTCTGGATGCCGGAGATGTTTCGCACGGAACAAACTTGGCGAATCTTTTCGAAGGAGAGACGGTAGGCGTCCTTCTGGATATGCTCGGCTATGATGCTGTAGCGCCCGGCAACCACGACTTCAACTATGGGTACAAGCGCCTCGTTGAAGCTGCCGAGTTCGCCGAAGAGTATTCCGCTCTCAGAGTTCTTTCAGCCAACGTGGTTGATGAGGACGGGTATCTTGTGTTCCAACCGTATCAGGTGTACGACTATAACGGCTTCACCGTCGGTGTCGTCGGTCTGACGACCCCCGATACAAAGACGAAGAGCCATCCGAAGAACACCGAGGGACTCACATTCCTCAATAAAGAGATCTTGGATCTTGGCCAAGAGCTGGTTGATATCGCCCGCAGCTATGTGGACTACATCATCGTTCTTGGACATATCGGTCTTGATCCGGATGGGGCAAGCGGCCTGACCAGCGAAATGATTGTTCGCAGCATCAACGGAATCGATCTGTTTGTTGACGGACACTCCCACACGACGCTGGAAAAAGGTCTGAAGGTCAACGACACCTACATCGTCTCCGCAGGTGATTATCTGAGGAACGTAGGAGTGGTGGAGATCAACGTCCGAGGCGGCAAGGTGGTCGGAACGACACCGATGCTGATTCCCGCAAAGGATGTGCTCAATCCCCAAGAGAGCGATCTTGCTCGGGCCTATGGAATCACAGCGGTTCCCAACAATGCTGAAGTCGATGAGTATGTGACCTACATGCAAGGCCAGCTCAACGATGTGCTCAACAAGGTGATTGCAAAGATTCCGATGGATTTGGATGGCGAGCGAGCCAATGTTCGAACCCGCCCGACGAATCTTTCGAAGATCATCGCCGCTGCGATGACCGCCCAAAGCGGAGCCGATTTCTCGATCACCAACGGTGGCGGAATTCGTGCTTCCCTGAAGGCCGGTCCGGTAACGGTCGGAGATGTGGTCAACGTGCTGCCGTTTACGAACATCCTCACGGTGGTCGAAGCGACGGGTGCTGACGTGTATGCGGCTCTTGAGCATGGGTACCGAATGCTGCCGGATCCAAACGGCGGATTTGCCCAGACGGATCTGAGCGTCGTGTACAACCGCTTTGCCGAGCCCGGCAAGCGCATCGTCAGAGTCCTGCTCAACGGCAAGGCGATTGACAAGAACAAAACCTACCGCGTAGCGACCAATGACTTCATGGCCGCCGGCGGAGACGGATACACGATGTTTGGTCGAGTCCTCGTCGAGGGCGACCTCTTAAGTGATATCCTGATCAAATATCTTTCTGAAACGTACCCAGTGCGTTAAGGAATGACGTAACAACGACGCAGGGCGGCTTTTCCAGCCGCCCTGTTGTATTGCATGGAGGCGAAATACGTGAAGCGAGTTTCTTTTTTCCTCATCTTGATATCTCTACTCCTTGCTCTGGCGGCTTGTGCAACGTCCACGACTGCGGTAACGGTTGATGAACCGGTAGTCCCGATCCAAGAAGCGGTTGCAGCTCCTGTGCCTGTTCCGGCACCCGGGCCCGTCGAGCAAGCGATTGAACCTGTGGTTCCGGAGGCTGTGCCTGAACCGGTAGTCGTAGCTGAAGAAAAACCGGTTCCGGCTCCTGTTGCCGCTCCTGCGCCTGTGGAGCAAGTGATTGAACCTGTGGTTCCGGAGGCTGTACCCGAACCGGTAGTTGTAGCTGAAGAAGCACCGGCTTCGACACCTGAACCTGTATCTGAACCGACTCCAGCTCCTGTCGTAGCGGAAGTGGTGCCGGTCAAGGTCGAACCTGTCGAGTACCCCTTGGGCGTAACCTCGATCGTCAAGAACAAGACCGGTGACAAGGACTTCGATCTCTTCGTAGTTCATACCAACGACGTTCATGCCCGTATCACCCCCGGCGATGGTGGAATGGGCTATTCAAGGCTGGCAACGATGCTGGAAAGAGGACGCTCCATTACGGACAACATCCTTCTTCTGGATGCCGGAGACGTTTCGCACGGAACGAATCTGGCGAACCTGTTCGAAGGGGAGACTGTGGGAGTTCTTCTGGATATGCTCGGCTATGATGCTGTAGCGCCCGGCAACCACGACTTCAACTATGGATACAAGCGCCTCGTTGAAGCTGCAGAGATCGCCGAGGAGTATTCGAATCTTCGAGTTCTTTCAGCCAACGTGGTCGATGAGGACGGGTACCTTCTCTTCCAGCCGTATCAGGTGTATGACTTCAACGGCTTCACCGTCGGTGTCGTCGGTCTGACGACCCCCGATACGAAGACAAAGAGCCACCCCAGAAACACCGAAGGAATTACGTTCCTCAATGAAGAGATCTTCTCAATCGGCCAAGAGGCGATCGACATCGCCCGCACCTATGTGGACTACGTCATCGTTCTTGGACATATCGGCCTCGATCCGGATGGGGCAAGCGGCCTGACCAGCGAGATGATTGTCCGCAACATCAAGGGAATCGACCTGTTCGTTGACGGACACTCCCACACGACGCTGGAAAAAGGCCTGAAGGTCAACGACACCTACATCGTTTCCACCGGTTCCTATCTGAGGAACGTCGGAGTGGTCGAGATCAACATCCGGGACGGCAAGGTGGTCGGGACGACTCCGATGCTGATCCCAGCCGAAGACGTTCTCAATCCCCAAGAGAGCGATCTTGCTCGGGCGTATGGAATCGTGGAAGTACCCACCAACCCCGAAGTCGATGAGTATGTCTCCTACATGCAGGGGCAGCTCAGTGAAGTGCTCAACAGGGTGATCGCGACGATTCCGATGGATCTGGACGGGGAACGGGCCAATGTCCGGACCCGGCCGACGAATCTCTCGAAGATCATCACCGCCGCGATGACCGCCCAAAGCGGAGCCGATTTCACGATCACCAACGGCGGCGGGATCCGCGCTTCCCTGAAGGCCGGCCCGGTAACGATCGGCGATGTGATCACCGTGCTTCCGTTCACGAACATCCTCACGGTGGTCGAAGTAACGGGCGCCGATGTGTATGCGGCTCTTGAGCATGGATACCGGATGCTGCCGGATCAGAACGGGGGATACTCCCAGACCGATCTGGGCGTCGTGTACAACCGCTTCGCCGAACCCGGCAAGCGGATCATCAGAGTCCTGCTCGACGGCAAGCCGATCGACAGGAACAAGACCTACCGGGTGGCGACCAATGACTTTCTGGCCGCCGGCGGAGACGGATACACGATGTTCGGCCGGATCCTCACAGAGGGCGACCTCCTAAGCGATGTCCTGATTGAGTATCTTTCCAACCAATGACATGAATAGGGGCAGCTCCGGGCTGCCCCTTTTGGAATAATCTCTTTCGTGAAACCGGCTTGACACGATGGTACCAATAGGGTAATGTACCAAGCGTTCAACAGACATTCGCCTATAGCTCAGTCGGTAGAGCAGGTGGCTGTTAACCACCCTGTCGGGGGTTCAAATCCCTCTGGGCGAGCGATGAGACAATCCTTCGGGGTTGTCTCTTCTCGTTTCTAGCTCTCCAGTCGTTTCTGATTCGCCAAATACACCCGCCATGTTGAAGCGATGATGTTTTCAACGCTTGAGTGTACGGCTTTCCAACCGAGGGTTTTTCTTGCTTCCTTGCTTGAGGCGATGAGCTTTGCCGGATCGCCCTTCCTTCGCTCCACATATTCGGCGGGAATCGGGTGACCGGTGATCTCGCGGGCGGTGTCAACGATCTGTTGGACACTGATGCCGTTTTCGGAGCCGAGGTTCACGATGAGGTTTCCCTTGCCTTCCATCAAATAATCGACCGCCAGGACGTGGGCAGTCGCCAGATCGGTGACGTGCACGTAATCACGGATTGCGGTCTTGTCCGGGGTGTCCCAGTCGCTGCCGAAGATTAAGAGATTGGGCCTGATTCCCATCGCCACTTCCATGACCACGGGAATCAGGTTCGCCGGGTTTGATTCAAGACCGAGCATTCGACCCTCATTGTCATACCCAGCCGCATTGAAGTAGCGCAGGGAGACGTAGGAAAGATCCCGAAGCTGTGAATACCACTCCAGATTCTCTTCAATGGCGAGCTTGGTGTATCCATAGTAGTTTGTCGGACGGGTCGGATGATGCTCATCCACCGGCAGATACTCCGGCTCGCCGTAGACGGCGGCGGTGGAGGAGAGGATGAAATTCTTCACCTTGGCTTTCGAGCAGGCGGCGATGAGGTTCAAGGATCCCGAGATGTTGTTGTGGGAATATTTTTCCGGCGCTATCATCGACTCTCCTGCGGCTTTGAATGCTGCAAGGTGGATCACCGCATCCCATCCCTCTTCGAGGACAGCGGCGATTTGCTCATAATTTAGGATATCCCCTTCAAAGAAGTCGGCATGCTGATCAACGTTGCTTTTCAAGCCGCTTGAAAGGTTGTCAAAAATTCCGACTTGGTCTCCTCGTTCGAGGAATTGGAGAGCGACATGGCTACCGATGTACCCGGCCCCTCCGACTAGTAATATCTTCATCGCTTCATCTCCTTATGAAAAGCGGGTAATGATTGTGCTCAGATCGGCCAGTTTTTCATCAAGCAACGCTTGAGTGGCAGTCTCAACGACCAATCGCAAGTAGGGTTCGGTGTTGGATTTGCGGACATTAAACCACCAGTCTTTGAATTCAACCCGATAGCCGTCGAAATCCATGACAAGGGTGGGGGAATCGTTTTTGACATATCGCTCATACAGAGCGGTCATCGCTTCATCCTTTTCATTGAGGGTGTAGTTCACTTCTCCGCTGTTTGCCCACCTGACGATCGAATCGATGAAGGAGCCGATTGTCTGACCTTCAGCTTTGAGCATCTTCACAGCCTGAAGGACGAGGAGGGAAGCAAGAATGCCGCTGTCGCAGTTGAAGAAGTCTCTGAAATAGTAGTGTCCGGCAAGCTCGCCGCCGAAGATCGCTCCAAGCTCCCGAAGCTTGTTCTTCGCGAACGCATGACCGACTTTCCACACGTGAACCTCGGCACCGAGGCTTTCAAGGTATTCAACCGTTGAACGGCTGGTACGAATATCAACCAGAACTCGGCCTTTTTCCTTTTTGAGGTAATAGAGGCCCAAGAGACTGGTGATGTAATCGGGTTGGAGAAAGCGGCCGTTCTCATCGAGGAACATGACGCGGTCGGCATCGCCGTCGTAGATGATTCCGATGTCGCTTTTGTTGGCAATTACCGCATCGCGAAGATCGTAGGTGTTTTCGACTTCCAGAGGATTGGGCTCATGAGCCGGGAATGTTCCGTCAAGATGATCGTAGAGGTAATGATGATTCTCCCCCAAGAGATCTTTGACGATGAGATTCGCCATTCCGTGTGAAAAGTCGATCGAAAGGTTGAGGTCGGAGGTGTCGGGAGTGAACGCTTTTAAAAAGTCGATATATGCGTTCCTTGCTTCTTTCTTGACGATCTTTCCTTTCTTTCGGCAGGGAACAATTTCATCATTAAGAACCATCGCTTCCAATTCCTTCAGTCCGCTGTCCGAACCGACGGGGACGGCATTCGTCCGACTGATTTTCAGTCCATTGTACTCGGCGGGGTTGTGGCTGGCTGTGATCTGGACGGAGGCATCCGCCTTGAAGTGAACGGTCGCGAAATACACCATCGGGGTGGTCGCCAGACCGATGGTCCAGACATCCGCTCCGCTGTCCATGATTCCCCTGCTCAATGCTTCAAAGATCTCATCGCTGCTGGTTCGGACATCCCGACCGACGAGGACCGCTTTGCTCTTCAGAAGCTTGGGCAAAAAGTAGCCGATCTTGTACACGGTGTCTTTGTTGAAATCCACGTTGTAGATTCCCCGAATATCGTATGCTTTAAACGCTCCCATCGTTTAATCTCCTTCTGAACTCCTTTCGATCCATCACCTCAAAGAAGTGAACCGTCCCGTCTTTCAGCAGCACCATTTCAACCACTTGACGGAAGGCTTTGTCAAACCAGGAGGCATCTTTCACCGGATGGGACGGCTGCCGGATTATCTTCAATGCATTGCTTCTGGAAACGGTTCGAACGGATTCAACACCCGTACAGGCAAAGGAGTCTTCGTACTTCACAAACGGCTCTCTGTTCTTTCGGGGGCGAAGCGAAAAGCCAAAGAGCGCCGGTTGGCGCTCAAAATCCTCAAAGAAGAAAGAATCATTTACTTTGTAAAGGAATACACCGAATTCGCGGGCAACTCCCTTCGTCGTGGCGTACCACGTGGCGTAGGTTCGCCATGAGAGTTTGCTTCCATGTCTTGTTTCAAGTTCTTGAATGAACTTGTGGGCATCATCATCCATTGTGTGTCCTTGCCTCACTAGCTTTTTTTTATAGTAGCATATACACTGCGTTGCAGAAAGAGTAGCGAGGGCATATGGATTATCAAGCAAAGGATTTTGGTAAATTGCTGAAGAACAATGCCCTTACGATGCGACGGTTGTTTCAATCAACTGACACCAATTGCATGCGCGTCTACGACCGGAATATGGAAGAGTTTCCCGTTACGGTCGACCTGTGGGCACAGTGGGTTCGAATTACCGACTACAGTGAAGAGGGCTTGGATGATCGCAAGCGGGATCTTGTCATGGATCTTGCCGGTCGGATGCTGTATGTCCCTATTGAGAAGGTAGTCTACCATCACCGCCGGAAGCGGACCGGGCGCGAGCAGCATGATGTGCAAGAGCCTGTTTCCACCCTCGTAGAGGTAATGGAGCAAGGCCTCGTTTTCACGGTTGATCTGACGAAACGAGTGGATACCGGTCTGTTTCTGGACCATATGCCGACCCGAGCATTGGTAGGGTCGATGAGCTATGGACTGAGGGTTCTGAACCTCTTTTCCTATACCGGTTCGTTCAGCGTATACGCGGCCCGGGGTGGGGCGGTTCAAGTCGACTCGGTCGATCTGTCAGCGACCTACACTACGTGGGCTGAAGCGAACCTTGCGGCGAACGGGTTCTTCGGACCGACCTATCGATGCATCAACGCTGACGCTTTTGAGTATGTTAAGGATGCCTTGGACGAGAAACGGATTTATGACCTGATCATCTTCGATCCGCCAAGCTTTTCCAATTCACGAAAAATGGAGCACGACTTCGATATCGTGCGTGATTATGTGCGCTGGCTTCATGCACTCAGCGCTCTATTGAAGAAGGGAGGAACGATCATCGTCTCCTCGAGTCTGGGAGGGTTTTCACTAGATAAAAGCGCGTTGGGAGGGTACACGATCGAAGAACGTACCCAAGATTTATTAGCCCCGGGATTTACCCGTCGATCCGGGACCGCCCGAACGTGGGTGCTGACGAAAGAACGGAATCATACGATACCGGCGATATTCAGAAACAGCCGGAAGAATACGGAAACAGCGCATAATGAAGCGCAGATGGATGAAGAAGAGATGAGCAAAGAAGAAGAAAAGAACAAGCCGGAGGTCAAAGAGGCGACCCGGAGCGAAGAAATCATGGACCAGGCATTTTTAAGCGAGGAAGAGGATGACGTATGGACATTGGTCTGGGATGATGAGCCTGAACAGAAGGCCGAAGTGAAGAAAGAACGCTCACCGAGAAGTGAAAGCCGCCGTTCTTCCTCAAGTGATCGATCAAGACGAGATGATAGTCGTCCTCGAAGGTTTGACGACCGCCCGCGAAGGGAGTATGACGATCGGCCCCGCAGGTACGATGACCGACCGAGACGAGACTATGACGATCGGCCCCGCAGGTACGACGACCGCCCGA
>SHOI01000227.1 GCA_004294855.1 Sphaerochaeta sp.
GCGTCATAGAGGGAAAGACCGCCGAACATGAGGAGGGTGCTCTGAAGAACCGAGAATCCGACGTAGATCGACCACAGCCAGAGTGCGGTGGTCTTGATCTTCGGCGTCAGCTTGTCCTTCGTGGGGCCGACGCTCTCGGCCCCGACCAGCATCGTTCCCGTCACTCCCAAGGCGGGCAGAAGGGCGACGAAGAGAACGACAATTCCCATTCCTCCAAGCCAGTTGGTCTGGGAGCGCCAGAAGAGGATCGATCGCGGGAGGCTTTCGATCTCGCTCAGGGTCGTCGCTCCGGTGGTGGTGAATCCGCTCATGATCTCGAAGTATGCCGAGGAGTAGTCCGCTAGGCTTCCGCTTACGTACAGGGGCAGGGCGCTGAAAGCCGTGGCGACGATCCAGGTGAGGGTCACGACGAAGAAACCGTCCCGGGCGTAGAAGCTTTTCGTCATGGGTTTCCGCGTAGCGATGAGAATCGCTGCGCAGAAGATGACCACCGCCAGGTAGGTGACTCCAAATCCGAAGAGAGCGCTGTGTTCACCGAGAACCGCCGCCATGATCGTGGGAATACCCATCAATGCCGCGATGAAGAGCTCAATCAGGGCGATCAGTCGTATGCCCAGTTTCCAGTTGACCATTACCGATTCCGTCCAAACAAGGTTTCAATGAATTCGGTGTGCTCGGGCTTCACCACGACCAGCAGCGTTGAATCAGCCTCAATCGTTGAATTGCCCGTAGGGATATGACTTTTTCCATCCGATCCGGTTATCCCCGCGATTAACGCCTTGGTTCTCATGTCAATCTCTTTGAGGGCCTTTCCGATGAGGGGACTCGTTTTCGGGATGAAATATTCGATGATCTCAAGCTGTCCGTCAAAGAGGGTGTGGACGGAGGAGACGTTCGTGCTGCGCAGATAGCGCAGCAGCGACTCAACCGTTGTGTCGGTGGTGGAGATCACCACGTCGATATCCAGAAAACGAGCCATTCGGATGTAGTTGTTGTTCTGCTTGATGAGGGCGATCGACCGAGTGATGCCCACGCGTTTGGCATAGCTGGCGGTGATGACGTTCAACTCGTCATTATCGGTAAGGGCGACGAGCAGGTCGCTGCCGATCAGCTGTTCCTCCTGCATGATGTCTTCATCGGTGATATCGGAATGGATGACCATGATTTCCTGAAAGCGTTCGCTGAACTCTTTGCACGTTTCAGCATCCTTGTCGATCAAGGTCACCCGGCTTCGCATTGATGGACGCATCCCGCTTAGGAGCGCTCGGGTGATCTTGCTCGCTCCGACGAACACCATTCGCTTGGGAACTTTTTCCAGCTCGCCGACCGCCTTGAGGATGTCATGAACTTCCTCTTCGTTTGCGACGATGGAAAGAACAT
>SHOI01000228.1 GCA_004294855.1 Sphaerochaeta sp.
TCCGAAGCGGTCGGTACGAACCGAAAAGATGTGAACACGATGACGATCACCGTCTCCAACGGAATAGCTGGTGCCGACTACTCCCAAAAGGTAATCTTCACCGATTTGACGCCCGTATCCACATCCGCCGAATTCAGGATGCTTCCCGAGGAAAGCGGACCCAACCCGATTCCCTTCAAGCTCTATTTTGATTCGACGGAGGTGGTAAAGGGAGAGGCCATCACGTGGAGCAGCCTCCAAAACGGTTCCAGCAACACGAAAACGATTCGGATCGGAGGAATCGACCAGAACGTAATCGATTCACTTGCCAGCGGAACGTATTCCGACACGATCAACGTGGAGATTCAGAACCTCTGATCAAGACACGCACGTTCAACTGGAAGTAATAGTGTCTTATGGATAGACAAAACATAACTATAAAGTAGAGTCTCTGACGCAGTACAACCACCCGCTCATCGTGCACGGAATACCGACTTGTTTCAGGATCATTCCTTCGAATCACCATGTGCTGGCTTCCGGCTGTATTCATGCTGCTCATCTTCTGTGGATGAAGGCAGCAACGGGAAAGAAAAGTTGGAACACAAGATGGTGATGTTTTGAGATTAATGAAAGAAAATCTGAATAAATCTTTATATTTACGATAGTACACATTAAAAAATTGCTTTGTTCGATGTTCTGGTATACTATAAAACAAAGAGTTGGTTGGAGGGCTTTGCGATAGAATACGGAGGGGATGGTATGAGTGTTACGAGATTTGCATCTGTTCTCTTGATGTTCTTGCTTGTACCCGCACTCCTCTTCGGAGCGATCACCGCCACCTATACCCCTGAGCCGTATCTTCACTTTGAGGTTCAACCGGGGCCCTATACAAGCGATACGGTCCTCGGGGCGAAGCTGGGAACCTTGGAGGCGTTTACTGATGGTGAGGAAATCTATTCGCCGGCATGGGGCTCAACCAGTGAAAACTTTTGGCCTGCTTATGTCAGTGGACCGATGAGGTTTTATCCCGGCGGTCCGCTTATTCAATGGACGTATGAATTTCACATCATGAGCGTCGCATATCGCCATGGATACCCCGGACAGCCGACCATCACCAAGGTCGACTATCCTTACTCTCCGATCATCGACAATGGACCGATTCAGGTGAAGGTCAGTCCGTTTCGGGTGGAGCTGTATCTTGTCAATACGGATTCAACGAATCGCAACATAAAAGTTAAACCCCCGGAACTACCGGCAAGCTATTTTGAACCGAATGAGGTATATACCTTGACTCCGATGTTTAACCCGGTTTACAGCTTTGTTGTCGCGAACCAGAAGGGAACAAAAGTCAACGAGATGATGAATTGGTGGGATGGTGAACCCAA
>SHOI01000088.1:0-3624 GCA_004294855.1 Sphaerochaeta sp.
TCGGTTACCCGCTTGTGATCATGAAGGACGGCGATCGAGGCGGCCAGGTGCGCGCCGGCGGAGAACCCGATCACCGCGACCCGGGTGGGGTCGCACATCCACCTGACGGCGTGCTCGCGGATTCGCATCAGCGCATCGCTGAGCTCCAGGAGGGGGTTAAGGTCTCCGGCATCCTCTCCAACCGAGTAATCTAGGATGAAGACGTTGTAGCTCATCGCTAGGAAATGAAGCGCTACCGGATCCCGTTCCCGTTCACTGCGGAACGTATATCCGCCCCCGGGGCAGACGATGATCGTGGGGCGAATGTTCCGGATTCCTCCGTCCATCGTCATATCCTGCAGATAGCCGGTCAACGGGACCCGCTTCGGTCCCACGGCGGTTTGAATGATTCTCATGCGCCCATGATACCACAAAAGATTCATTGCGTTGAGCAAAAAGAGTTGATAGGATGTGATCCATGAAACAGAAAGTGATCTTGGATGTCGATACCGGATTGGATGATGCGGCGGCGCTGTTTTTGGCCGCCGGCGCAGAAGAGCTTGAGATCGTCGCGGTCATCGCCACCGCCGGCAATGTCGGTCTTGACAAGACCGTTGAAAACACCCTCAACGTGATCGAAACCACCGGCCTTTCGTGTCCGGTCTTCGCCGGTTCCGCCAAGCCGCTGATCCGCCAGCCGGTCGAAGCGGGCGACTTCCACGGCGAGTCGGGGCTGGATGGACCGGTCTTCGGAAAACGGGTCATTCAAGAGCTTCAAGAAGAGGACGGGGTCTCCGCCATGATCCGCCTCGTCAAACGACATCCAGGGGAGATCACGATCATCAGCGTCGGTCCGTTGACCGATCTTGCCCACGCCTTGCGAAGAGAACCCGCCCTTCCCTCGCTGGTGAAGGAGATCGTCGTCATGAGCGGGTCGTTCAGCGGCGGAAACGTCACCAAAGACGCCGAATTCAACGCCTATGCCGACCCGGAAGCAGCCGCTATCGTCTTTTCCAGCGGAGCGCCGCTGGTCATGCTTACCCTGGATATCACCCGGACCGTGACGCTCTCAAGAGAGCGATTGGATTTTCTGAGGACGATCGAGGGACGGTCGGCGGAGGTCTTCAGCCAGTGCATGGACACCTACATGGCAAACTACGAAGCCAAGAAGTTCGGCTGGCCGCAGATGCATGATCCGCTCTGCGTGGCGTATGTCATCGACCGAAGCAGGTTCTCTGCCGAAGATCGGCGGGTTGTCGTCGATATCGATCCCGCCTCCCCCTCCTACGGCATGACGAGCAGGGAAGCGATCGACGGTGAAGGCGGAGTGATCATCCCCACCGATGTCGACCGCCCCTGGTTCTGGGAGATGGTGGAACGTTCCTTGAGAAACCTTCCTTAATGACAGGTAACCAATTCATCCAAGGGTACTCGAATCTTCGGTCGCTCCTCTTCGGCGGCATGGCCGAAGGTGCAAAGAAGAGAAACGAGCCACTCCTCGGGGTCGATTCCCAAGACCCTGAGCACCCCCTCCTCGTCAAACCCCTCGATCGCGCAGCTTTGGATTCCCAGTGACCGGGCTCCGGTCATCATGTTGGCGATCGCAAGATACCCCTGACTTCGGAGCCACCCTTCCAGCCGATGATTGTCTCTTAAGAACTCATAGTAGGGCCGGTAATCCTCGATGAACCAGTCGATGTCGCTCGGGAAGCGGATCCCCCGTTCATACACGAACGATCCGTCGGGATCGAGGTGTTTCGGGGTTTTGACCAGGATCGCCACCGTCATTCCACTGGTCCGAACCCCTTCCTGTTCATAGCAGGCGGTATAGAGTTCCTTGAGCTTCTCCTTTGAAACGACCGCATGGAAATGCCACATCTCAAGGCCGAAGGAAGTCGGGGTCAGTCGGCCGTACTCCAGAATTTCATCGATCTCCTCTTGACTCAGGGGTTTGTCCACATCGTAGAGTTTGCAGGCGAAGCGATGGCGCATGATGTCGAGAAAGTTCATCTTCATAGTTCCCTATAGGCTACCTCGAGGGCGAGCTCGATCATCGGATAGAGGGCGCTTTGCCGCTCGTCATCGATAAGCGCGTTCCCCGTTGCGAGGCAGTCGGTCATCGTGAGCATGGAAAGAGCCCGCTTGTTCGCATGGGCGGCGGTCGCATAGAGGGCATATGTCTCCATATCCTGAGCAAGTGCGCCCATCGCCGCCCATGCTTTCCAGCTCTCTTCGCCGAGGGCGTTATAGGAGGAGAAGAGATCGCTGGAGAAGACCATCCCCACATGCGCGCTTGGATCAAGAAGCGCAGCAGTGAGGAGCAGATCCGGATCGCAGGCGGGACTGAGGGTGCCTTTCAGGTTGTACTGATGGGCCCAGGCGCTGTCCGTTGATGCTGTGAGAGCAAGGATCCGATCCCCGGGAAGAATCTCCTTTTTGAAACCGCCGCAGGTGCCGATTCGGATGATCGTCTCGACCTCATACTCGTTGAACAGCTCGTAGCTGTAGATGCCGATCGAAGGACCGCCCATCCCCGTCGCGATGACGGAGATCTCCACCCCTTTATAGATGCCGGTGTACCCGAGGATGTTTCGAATATCGGTAATCAGTCTGCTCTCTTCGAGAAAGCGCTCGGCGACCAGCTTCGCCCGAAGCGGATCCCCCGGGGCCAGCACGACGGGAGCGACCTCGTTTGCCGCAATGTGAACGCTCATCAGCTGGCCCCCTTTTCATAGGGTTTTCCCGCAGCGGCGGGAGCATAGTTCTTCCCGCTGAAGAGGACGAGGGCAACGAGGGTTACCACGTAGGGCAGGATGTTGAAGACCTCGGTGGGTAGCACCCTCAGGGCGGGTATGTTGTTCGCGATGATCGCGAACGCCTGGGCGGTTCCGAAGAGGAGGGCGGCTCCGGCCACCCCGGCAGGGCGCCATCGCCCGAAGGAGACTGCGGCAAGGGCGATGAATCCCCGCCCGTTGATCGTATTGGAGGTATACTGGATCGTCTGGGTCAGCACGACGCATCCGCCGGCAAGGCCGGCGAGCATCCCGCTGGCCAGAACGGCGATGTAGCGGATCCGCTTCACGTTGATGCCGACGCTTTCAGCGGCTCCCGGGTGTTCGCCGCATGCCCTGAGGTGCATCCCGAAGGGAAGCTTATAGAGAACGAACCACGAAAGGAGCACCACGACCAAGGCGATGTAGGCGGTCGGATAGAACCCAAGGGTGTCGGTCTGCATCCCCATCCGGAACTCCCGGGTCCGGTCCGCGTTGAAGAGGATCTGGGAAGCGAAGATCGTCACCCCGCTTGCCAGCAGGTTGATTCCCGTACCGCTGATCGTCTGATCCGCATTGAGGTTGATCGCGGCAACGGCGTGCAGGAGGGAGAAGAGCCCGCCGATCACCGTTCCGATCACCATCGCCAGAACAAGGGAAAGGGTGTGGTTCATCCCCGACCCTTCCATCAGGACGTGGGCAGCGGCGGCGCTCATCGCCCCGATCATCATCAATCCTTCCAAGGCGATGTTCACGACCCCGCTCTTCTCGCTGATCATCCCCCCGATCGCCGTAATGAGAATCGGAGCCACAATCATCAGCACGGAGGGAAGCATGTTCCAGATCATCATAGTCCCACCTCCTTCTGAAGCCG
>SHOI01000088.1:3724-7291 GCA_004294855.1 Sphaerochaeta sp.
CCGAGGGCGATGATCCCGCCGGCGAGGCCGGCGAAGATTCCGCTGATCGCCATCGAGATGGAGATCGAACGGACGACGGGGATCCCGCTTGCCCGGGCGGCTTCCTTGTTGAAGCCGGTCGCCCGCATCCCGTAGCCCAGGCTGGTCTTCTCCATGATGAACCAGAAGGCGACGACGGCGAGGATCATGAAGAAGATCCCGTTGTTCAAGAGCGAGTTCTTCGTGATCTTCTGGAAGAAGACGTTGGTGATCAGGGCGGTCTCGGGATAGCTCGCCGTCCGATAGGTCGTCGCTCCGGGCAGCTGAAGACAGATGATCCGCGAGAGATACAGGGCGACGTAGTTGAGCATGATCGTCGAGACGACCTCGCTGACCTCGTACTTGGCCTTCAGGATTCCGACGACTCCTCCCCAGACCGCCCCGATGAGCATCGCTCCCAGGAGGGCGAGAAGCCAGTGCAGCACGGGAATCTGCGGTCCCAGCAGGGCGATGATCTGGGCGACCGTCATCCCCATGATGTATTGGCCTTCCCCTCCGATGTTAAACAGGCCGACGCGGTTGGCGAATCCCATCGAAAGACCACACAGAATGAAGGGAACCGAATAGTTCAACGTCTCGCCGATATAGCGGACGTTCATTTTTCCATTGTCGATATTGTATCCGCTGAGCGCTTGGAGGATCGCCTTGTACATATTCAGCGGGTTCTTTCCCACCAGGGCGACGAGAATCGTCCCGACCAGAAACCCCAAGAGGACGACGAGCACGCTCACCGCCCCGTCACTTTGAATCCAAGCATCCTGTTTCTTCATACGGACTCCTTCATCCGGGAGCCGGCCATCATCATGCCGATATCGCGTTCGGTCACTTCATCGCTCCTGTTCACCGCTACAATGGTTCCCTTGCTGATTGTGGCGATCCGGTCGCAGAGGTTCATGATCTCATCGAGCTCAAAGGAGACCAGAAGAATCGCCTGGCCTCTGCTTCGCTCTTCGATGATCCGCTTTCGGATATATTCGATCGCCCCGACATCCAAGCCTCGGGTCGGCTGGGCGACGATCAGGACTTTGGGCCTCAGGGAGATCTCTCGGGCCACGATGACTTTCTGCTGGTTTCCTCCGCTGAGGCTGCCCGCTTTGGTGTGGGAACCCTCCCCCGCCCGAATGTCGAACTGCTCGATCAGGGTTTCCGCCTCATCGTGCATCGCCTGGTCATTGAGGATTCCGAACCTTCCCGTGTATCGGGGATGGTAGTAGTTTTTCAATACGGCGTTCTCGGCGATCGTGAAATCGGCGACGAGGCCGTAGCGCTGGCGGTCTTCCGGCGTATAGCCGAGCCCCGCCTCGATCCGCTCCCGGATCGTGAGGTTTCCGATCGGCCGGTCGTTGATGTAGATCTCTCCGCCGGAAAGAGGAAGCAGACCGGTGATCGCCCCGAGGAGTTCGCTTTGACCGTTGCCGTCGACTCCGGCGATTCCGACGACCTCGCCGCTGTGGACATCCAACGTGAGGTTGGAGACTTTCTCCAGTCCGAGATGGTCTTTCACACTGACGTTTTCCAACTTCAGGACAACATCGCCAGGTTGTTGGTCAGGCTTGTCGATCTCAAAGCGGACCGCCCGACCGACCATCATTTCAGCCAAATCACCTTCACTGACGTCGGCAACTTCAACCGTTCCGATGTATTTGCCGCGGCGCAGCACGGTGCACCGGTCGGCGACCGCCTTGATCTCCCGCAGCTTGTGGGTAATCAGGACGATCGTCTTTCCTTCGTCTTTGAGCTTGACGATGATCTCGATCAGCTCATCGATCTCCTGAGGAGTGAGCACCGCGGTCGGCTCGTCGAAGATGATGATCTTTGCACTTCGGTAGAGGGTCTTCAGAATTTCGACCCGCTGCTGCTGGCTGACGGAGATGTCTTCGATCTTCGCATCGGGATCGACCGCCAAACCGTACCGGGCCGAAAGGGAGGCAACCTCGCTCCGCGCCTTCTTCAAGTCGAGGATTTGACCGCGCCTCGGTTCCATGCCCAAGACGATATTCTCGGTGACGGTGTAGTTTTGAACCAGTTTGAAGTGCTGGTGAACCATTCCGATTCCCAACGCCGTGGCGACATTGGGGTTTTTGATTTCCACCTCTTCACCGTTGATGAGAATCGTTCCACTGTCGGCGCTGTAGGCTCCGAAGAGGATGCTCATCAGGGTCGATTTACCGGCGCCGTTTTCCCCCAAAAGCGCATGAATCTCCTGATTCCTGACGCTGAGGTTCACTTTGTCGTTTGCGATGACTCCCGGGAACGTTTTAGTTATCCCCCGCATCTCGATAGCGTATTCGTGCACCCGTCTCTCCTTGATTCCATCTTCCTCTACCCGCCATCCTCGATGGCGGGTAGAAGGAGATGCCGGCAGAAATCCGCCGGCAACAGAGCATCAGTCGTCCAATGCAGCGAGGCCTGCGGGAGCGGCGCCGGCGGCAAGAGCGTCCTTGTAGGTCTTGTACAGCTTGACCTTGCCGCTGATGACGTCCGCCTTGGCTTTCTCCACGGCCTCAATGACTTTCTTGGAGAGCTCGGGATTCGCCGTTGAATACCCGACACCGTCGTCGACCATTCCCATCTGGATCACCCCGCCCTTGAAGGTGCCGTCGGCAACGGCATTCAGGACGTGGAGGGAGGAATTCTCGACCCGCTTGAGCATCGAGGTCAGAACGGCGCTCTTGGTTCCCGAATAGATTCCTTCTTCATATTGGTCGGAGTCGACACCGATCGCCCAGACGTTTTTCCCCTGAGCGCGATATTCTTTCGCTTGAGCGATCGTTCCGTTTCCGGTTCCGCCCGCTGCGCTGAAGATCGCATACACACCGCTGTCAAACCAGTTCTTGGCTTGAGCTTTTGCAAGCTCCGGCTTGCCCCAATCGTTGGCGTAATAGTCGATGATCTGGGCGTTGGGGAAGACCGATCGGATTCCCTGGACGTAGCCCATCTCGAACTTCGTGATCGTCGAGCCGGGGACTCCGCCGATGAACCCGAAACGCGGATTGGCGATTCCATCCTCTTTCGCCTGCAGAGCCGCCGCGAGACCGACAAGATAGGAGCCTTCTTCTTCCGAATAGATGAACTCCATGACGTTCGGATGGCCGACCCAGTCGACGTCGACGATCGTGAACTTCTGGTCGGGGTACTGGGGAGCGATTTCACCGAGGGCATCGGCAAAGGTGAAGCCGGTAACCATGATCAGATCGAAGCTTCCGTCTTCAGCGGCGTCTCGAAGGTTGGGGATATATGCGTCCTGCGTCTGGCTGGTAACTACATCATACAGTTTTCCGCGCGAGGGAGTGTTTCCGACGCTCTCACCGTAGAACTCCGTAATTCCCCGCCAGGCGGCGGCGTTAAAGGATTTATCATCGATTCCCGTCGCATCGGTGATCAATCGGATGGTTGGTCTTCCATCGCTTTTGGCAACTTCTTTGCTACCAGCGGCGAAAAGGAACGCTCCGACAATAAGGACAACGAGTATAATCGTTACTTTCTTCATGGATAACCCTCCTTATGGTTCGTCCGTTATAGAATGTT
>SHOI01000229.1 GCA_004294855.1 Sphaerochaeta sp.
TATTATGAGCAGGTGATGGCCGGAGGAGTCATCTCTTCACTTCCGGTGATCATCCTGTTCTTCTTCTTTCAACGGTACATCATCGAAGGTATCGCAGCTACGGGAGTAAAGGGATAGGAGGCAATCATGCTTGATTTTTTAGTCGTTACGGCGCACCCCGATGATGAGAGCGCGATCGCAGGGTTTCTTCTCTCTGCCAAGAAACAGGGATACAAGACGGGAATCATCTGTCTTACGAAAGGGGAAAGCGGAGGCTTTGCGACGAAAGAGGAGCGGGTGCTTGAGTTTGAGGAAGCTACGGCCCTGCTGGGGTTCGACTGGGTGCGGATTCTGGACTTCCCCGATGCGGGGATTGAAGTATCGAGCTCCGCGGTGGAGACGCTGATCCCCCTCTTTCGGGAGACGGAGGCGAAGACGATCATCACCCTGCATCCGGAAGACTACCACCCGGACCACCGGGCGGTGGCCGCCTTGGTCGACCGGGCGATCTTCGTAGCCGGTTTGAAGAAGCATTCCACAGACGATACGACATGGCATCCCGCCCAGGTGTTGTCGATCTCCCTCGATGCCCGAAGAGCAACGAGGAGGGCGGATATCGTATACGACATTTCCGATGTACAGGAGGAGTGGCGGGCGTTCCTGAAATGCTATCCATCTCAGAAGATCGCTCAATTTGTTGAGATCAGAGCACGGTACTACGGGCTACTGGGGGGATATCCCCTTGCTGAAGGGTTTTTCCTCAACCAGCCGCTACGCTTGGACGGTCCGGGCACTCTGATTCACAAAGCAAAAAGGAACTAGGCCCTCAGACGGAGGGTGAATAATAGGAGGAACTATGAGAAAGAGAATGATTGTTTTGGTGCTTCTCATTGTTGTCGCCGGCATTCTGTTTGCCGCCGGAGCGAAAGAAGCGGGGAAAAGCAAGCTTACCCTGGCGTTGTGGGATGAGAACCAGAAACCCGCAATCCAGAAGATTGTCGATCAGTACAATGCTTCTCAGGACAAGGTGGAGGTGGTGATCGAGCTCACTCCGTGGGATACCTATTGGACGAAACTTGATGCCGCCGCCGGCAGCAAGAGCGCTCCCGATATCTTCTGGATGAACGTCTATATGCCGAAGTATGTGGATGGCGGAGTTCTGCTTCCCCTTGATGATCTGATCGCCCGGGACAAGGTCGACATGAACCAGTATGTCCCTGCAACGGTCAAGATGAACCGGTTCGAAGGCAAGACATACGGAATGCCCAAGGGACTGGACAGCGTCGCGGTCGCTTTGAACCTGGAGCTGTTCGAGAAGTACGGCGTCGCCACCCCGAAGGAAGGGTGGACCTGGCAGGATATGCGCGTGCTCGCGGCCCAGCTT
>SHOI01000089.1 GCA_004294855.1 Sphaerochaeta sp.
AAGAGGCAATTTCAAAATAGCCCACCGGCACGTTGAGATCACGATTTATGATTTCAAGTTACATATACAATCTTACTATACCAATTAAACTATAGGTCCCTTATCGAAGTCCTTGGTCATTTGCTTCGATGATTTTATAATCAACCATTGCCCGTATTCTGCAAGATTATTCAGGCTCCCTTTCGGGAGCCCTAAAACTGAACGTTACAGTCTAATTGGGAAGGAAGACGGCGCTGGCCACATCGAAACTCAGTTCCACGTCATCCCCCGCCGAGAAGATGTGCATGCCAGTCTGGTAGGGAACCAACGCCTTTATCACCGAATCGTTGGGCAGCTTCACGAAGTATTCGATATGGCTTCCAACGAACATCGCCGATTCGACGATGGCCGGAAACTGATCTTCCTTCGCCGGAGCGGGTCCCAATTGGATCTGCTCCGGACGAATGATCAAGGATGCCTCGGCACCAACCTTGTAGATCGCCTCCTGTTTCTTCAGCCGCTCGGGTCGCAATGCCCGGGCGGTGAACACCCCTCCCTGAGGAATCTGCACGGAAATCGTATCCGAGCCGACGGCCGTGATCTTCAAGCGGATGATGTTGGCCTGTCCGATGAAATCCGCCACGAATACCGATTGCGGATTGCTGTAGATCTCGAACGGCGTCCCGATCTGTTCGATCCTGCCCTTGTTCATGATCACGATTCGATCCGCCATCGTCAAAGCCTCCGACTGATCGTGGGTGACATAGAGGCAGGTGATGCCGAGATCCTGCTGAATCTTGCGAATCTCGGTCCGCATGTGGATTCTCAGCTTCGCATCAAGGTTGGAAAGGGGTTCATCCATCAACAGGAGGCTTGGCTCCATGACGATCACCCGAGCCAGCGCGACGCGCTGCTGCTCTCCCCCGCTCAGTTGATTGGGAAATCGATGCTCGGTCTTCTCCAGCCCGACAAGACGGAGCGCTTCCCGCACTTTGGTTTTTATCTCGCGATCCTTTTCCCCTCGCGCTTTCAACCCATATGCGACGTTGTTATACACGCTCATATGCGGAAACAGCGCGTAGGTCTGGAACATGAACCCGATGCCCCGCTTGTTCACCGGGACGTTGGTCATATCCTTTCCTTTGATGGTGATCCGACCGCTTGTGGGTAGCTCGAATCCGGCGACCATCCGGAGGGTCGTGGTCTTCCCGCACCCCGACGGGCCCAAAAACGTTACCAGTTCGCCCTCCTTGACCGTAAGACCTACAGCATCCACCGCAAGGACGGATTCGCCATCTTTTTGGAAGAGCTTGGAAACACCAATCAACTCAAGCGCCGATTTGTTCATAGGAAATCTCCTGAGACCGAGTAATGTGAGCGGTCGTGAATTTCAATACATGCTTCAAAATGAAATCAGCGAGAAACACGATCGCGATCAGGACGATCGAGAACGCCGATGCCTGGGAGAACTGGAGCTCGGTCATGCTTTCAAGGATTCTCGTCGTGAGCAAGGTCCAACGGACCGATACCAGGAAAATGGTGGCGCTGATCGCGGTCATGCAGTGGATGAAGAGATACCGCATCCCGGATATGAGCGCAGGGATGATCAAAGGAACCGTGATATGGGTGAAGGTTCTTACCGTTCCGGCTCCCAGGCTCAACGATGCCTCCTCCAAGGCGGGATCAATCTGCTCCAGGGATGCGATCACGGAACGGATGCCGGTCGCATAATACCTGAAGACATAGGCTGCGACGAGAATCGAAAGGGTTCCGGTGAGAACCAGAGGTTTCGTGTTGAACGCAATGATGTAGGCGATGCCCACGACCGTTCCGGGCAGGGCGTAGTTGAGCATGCTGCTGAACTCCAGCAGCCTTCGACCAACGAACTCCTTGCGTTGGATCATGAACCCGATGACCACCGCAAGCAGGGAGCCGATGACGGTGGAGATGATCGCGATCAGGACCGTGTCCTTTATCGCTTTTTGACCATGCTTGAAGACATATCTGTAGTGCTCAAGGGTCGGCGTGTTGTTTACGCTCCATACCTTCACCAAGGAGCCCCACAGGATGATCGCATAGAGGTAGATGATGAACGCGACCACGATCAGGCACACCACGGCGATGACCACGTTCAGAGACTGGGGAAGCCGGGCGAACTCGGTGCGGGAGCCGCTTTTTCCGGTAACCGATACGAAGCTTTTCTTCCCGAGCATCATCCGCTGAAGAAAGAAGACGAGCAGCGCGGGAACCAGCAGAAGGAACGACATCGTCGCCCCGCCCTTCAAGTCGAACATGCCGGTTATGAGGAGATACGCTTCGGTGGGCAAAACGGGGAACGCATGTCCGCCAAGGATCAGCGGGGTGGCGAAATCCGCCAGACTGGCCCCGAACAACAACAGAATCGAGTTGACGATCGCCGGCAGCGAAAGCGGGATCGTCAATGTCCGGAACATCCTCCAGCGGGAAGCCCCCAACGAGAGGGCGGCATCGTCCAGCGTAGCGCTCATCGTGTTGAGCACAGCCGTGATGACCATGAACGCCACCGGGAAATAGGTGAGCGTCTCACTGATCCATGTTCCGAGAAACCCGTAGATGGAAAAATCACCGATCCCCAGAGCCTTCAGCAGCATCCCGTTGGGCCCCAACGCGAGGGTCAATGAAATGCTTGAGGTAAAGGGAGGTGAAATAAGAGGGAGCATCGCTACGGCGCCGATGATCCCTTTGGTAACCTTTGAAATTCGAGTCCGGGTTACGGCAAGGGCGAACAGATACCCGACCACCGTCCCCGTGATGGAGACCGCCGTAGCCAGGATCAGGCTCCCATAGAGGGCTTTTACATTATAGGCCTTGGATAACACCGTTTTGACATTGGCCAGCGACGGCTTGCCGTCAACCACGAAGGTGGCTCCGAGCAACCGGAGAAACGGGAGGAAGATAAAAACGGCAAAGGAGAGCCAGACGGTGACCAGCGCCATGAACAGCGCCGGATCACGCTTCATCAATGAACTACGAACTCTTTTGGGCATCTGTGCTTCCACGTTCTCACCTTCCTCTCTCTAGCAGGGCGTCACTGACCTTGGATGACCTCATCAATCCAGCGCTGAACCAAACGTTCACGGTTCGCACCCTTCCAAGCGACGCTGGTTTCAAGAAGCTTCACCTTGGACATGTCGAGAGCCGGATTGGTCACCACAACATCGGGCCGAGTCGGAATATAGTTGATCTTATTGTCGACCATGACCTGTCCGAGGCGCTTGGAAGAGGCCCAATCCATGAGCTTCTTCGCCGCATCAAGGTTCTTTGCACCCTTCACGATGCCGGAGCCTTCGACACCATAGGTGACACCTTCGACCGGATATGAAATCACCAGATCATACCCCTGTTGCTGGATATCAAGAGCGTCAACGATGTAGAAGATGCCGGAACCGGCTTGACCGGTTGCGATCGGCATTGCACCGCCGGCTCCGCTCTTGGTGTACAGCTGGATGTTCTTGTGCAGCTGTTTCTGATACTCGTACGCCTTATCCTCGCCCCAGACCTGAATCAACGAATAGACTCGTTCGGTCGCCGTTCCGCTGGTTCGGACGTCCGCCATCTGAAGGGCGTTGTAGTAGCGGGGATCAAGAAGATCGTTCCAGCTGGTAGGCGGCTGCAACCCCTTCTCCTTGAGGAAGGAATTGCTGCTCAGGAAGGTCAGCGGGATGACGCCGATACCGGTCCAGTATCCTTTGGAAGACTTGAACTGGGCAGGAATCGTCGACGCTTCGGAGGGCACATACACCTCGAACACCCCTTCGAGAACACCGGCCTCATAGGTATCGGCCGGCCCGCCCCAGAGAGCGTCGACCTGGGGGTTCGCCTTCTCGGCGATCAATCGGGCAAGGGCTTCACCGGATGAAAGGCGGACGAAATTGACCTGGATCCCCGTGTCCTTCGTGAACTCCTCAAAAACCGTGGTTGCATACTTTTCAGGCATGATCGTGTACACGTTCAGCGTGGTACTTGCTTTCTCCTGGACACCGGCGGCGAACACCGGGGCCAGAAGCAACCCAATCATGCTTAACACGATCAAGGCTTTCTTCATGCTTTTCATAGAAATCCTCCTTAGGTAGTTGGCCGAAATACTTCGGCTCCACCTTCATCCTTCGCCACGGAGGGTGAAAATACAAGTTACAGCTTTGTAACAAATATCTCCTAGGACACCTCTTGAGTGTCGGTAAGCAGGTATCCGAACCCCCACCTGTTCACCAGAAACCGCGGTGTCGAGGGGTTCGGCTCGATTTTTTTCCGGAGGCGGCTGATATTCACCTTCACCATTTCCGGTCCCTGGATCCACTCCTCGGCATTCCATACCTGCTTGAGAAGCTCTTCGGCGGATACGGGGACATGAGCATGGAGCGCCAGATATTCGATGATTCTGAACTCGGTGGGAGTGAGGGTGATCTCCTGTCCGTCGATCTCCAATACCCGTCTGCGGATATCGACCATGATCGAGCCGATCTGAATGATTTGCTCGACCTTCGTCCGACGGATGATCTTTTCGATTCGAAGCAGCAGCTCCTTGTGGTTGAACGGCTTTGAGACATAATCCTCCGCCCCGACCTCCAACCCCTCGATGATCTGGTCATCCCGATCATGACTGCTGAGCACGAGAACCGGAGTATCCAGCTCGACAAGCAGTGGAACCACTTCCAATCCGCTCAAGCCCGGAAGACCGATATCCAAAATAACCAGATCGGGATGAAACTCCCGGGCCAGGGGCGCCACCTCATCCCCTCGCCCGGTAGAGGCGACTTCATATCCCGCGTTCGTCAAAATGAAGTGCAAAAGGTCCACGATCGCCTGCTCGTCATCCACGACGAGGATCCGGTTTTTCACCATGGCGCCCCTACCCGTAGACTGAAGGAGACCATCGTCCCCTGATTGGGTGTGCTTGTGATATACACCTTTCCCTGATGCTTGGCGATGATGGAACGGACGATTGAGAGTCCAAGACCGAATCCGTCCTGCTCCATGTCTTTCCGTTCCTGGAAGAATTCCTGAAACAACGCCTCCCTCCCCGCCAGCTCGATTCCCTGCCCGTTGTCGGTGACCGTCGTCACGATCTGCCGGTCATCCTGGGTGACGGAGACGATGATCAGTCCTCCCTCCTTCGTGTTTTTTGAGGCGTTATGGATGAGATTGATCAGAACCTGGCGGATCCATGCCTCATCCGCCCTCGGGTGGGACAACAAGGCGGGAAACTGCAGCGAGACCTCCTGTTTTCGGATCGAAAGCTGGGGCTGCAACGTTTCGATGACCTGCCGGACAAGGAGCTTGAGATCGACCGATTTCGTCATGTCGGGCTCCCAATCTTTTCCAAGCTTGATCAGCGTCAGCATCTGCTCGCTGAAGGTGATCAGGCGCTGCGTGTTGATGTAGATGGATTCCATGAACTTCTGCTGCTGCTCGTTGAGCTTTCCCGCGCTCTGTTCCATCAGGACGCTTTGCGTCGTCTGCATGATCGTAAGCGGAGTCCTGATCTCATGGGCGAGCGTGGAAAGGAGCTGCTCATACCCGGGCTGCGTTTGGTGCTTGCGGTTCCAACGGATGCGCCGATCCGTCCATGCCGCGACGATGGACGCACCTGCATATACCGTAAGCACATCCAAAGCCCGGGAGGATGAAACGAGGGCATAGACTCCCCACAACAGAAGTGTCCGAACGAGGCGGATCATCCACCGGTTCGCCGGACGAAGGGCAAAATACAGAACCGTGCACCCGACGACAAGGGTCTTGCTCACAGAGAGAAGAAGACAGGTCCCCAAGGATGCGAGAACAAGCTCAAGAATCTGCCTGCCGACGAGCCTAGCGTTCATGATGATCCACCTCGCGGCCATAGAGATTGAAGGACTCGGGGTAAAAGGTGAGAATCACCGGCGTGCCTTCTTCAAACTCCCGGACGCCGCCGAGCAGGTTCGGATGCAGCACCCGGATCGTCTCATCACCGAAGTTTACCCGATATTCGAATGACTGGCCGACGAAAAGGGAAGAGCGAACGATGCCTACGCACTGATTGAACCCGCACTCGCCTTCAAACGGTGACATGCCGACGGAAATGGGGTTGATCGCCACCAGAAGGGAATCGTCTTGCTCGACGAAGGTGGAACACCGGTTCCGGGATACGGTGAATTCCATCTCTTGAATGCTCAGCTGGATCGTCTCTGCGGATGCGGAAAGAACAAATCCATCAAAGAAGTTCGCATTGCTGATGAAGTCCGCCACGAACGGGGTGCCGGGTCGATCATACAAGGCTCGGGGTCTCCCTTCCTGCACGATCGTTCCCCGGTTCATCACCAGGATCCGATCGGGAATGCTCAGCGCTTCCGCCTGGTCGTGCGTGACATAGAGAACCGTGATCCCCAGAAGCTGCTGCATCCGCTTGATCTCGAAGCGGGTCTGAATCCGCAGGCGCGGATCAAGGTTTGAAAGCGGTTCGTCGAACAGCATCATTTTGGGTTTAAGGACCAACGCCCGGGCAAGCGCGACCCGCTGCTGCTGTCCGTCGGACAGCTCATTCGGATGGCGGGTCTCGGTCCCGACCAGATTAAGCATTTGACAGATCATCGCCACGTCATGCGCGACCGCATCGAACGGCAGGTTTTTCGCTTCCAGCCCATAGGCGATGTTTTCAAACACGGTCATATGGGGAAAGAGGGCATAGTTCTGGAAAACCATGGGAATGTTTCTCATCTCCGGTCCCAACGCCGTGATCGATTTGCCTTCGATGAGGATGTCGCCGCTCGTCGGCCTGAGAAAGCCGGCGATCATCCGAAGCGTGGTCGACTTTCCGCAGCCGGACGGGCCGACAAGCGTTACGAACTCACCCTTGTCGATGGTGAACGAGAGATCATTGACCGCTTTGATATGATGTTGACGAGAGGGAGTATAGATTTTACTCACCTTTTTCATCTCCAAAAAAGGAGCGGCACGTTTTTCATCTTTCTTGAATTCACTCATTTTCCATTCTCATGAACCGGACAGGTTGCATCTATCGTTCTACCACGGAAATACGTTCATCTCAACACGTCCCTGTTGAAAAGGGGGGTGCCTGCTTCCGGGCAGGCCCCTCGGTGAACACAAGGGTCAATCGTAAAAACTTTTTCCGATTGACCCGAAAAACAATTGACTCAAACCCTTCAAAGCATAATGATAGGTCAGATTAAAAAAACGCCAAGAATATGAAGAGATATTGCTTCGTCCACTAATCTGAAAACCCACCACCGCCCGAGGGTATGGCGTATGTTCTCCTCAGCGGGCAGCATAA
>SHOI01000090.1 GCA_004294855.1 Sphaerochaeta sp.
GCCCGTCATGGGTTTTGATTTCCAGTGGATTGGTATGGTATCATGAAGGGGAGATGGAACAGCATATCTATCGAATTGGTGAACTCGCCGAGAAGTGCAATGTGACGGTCCGAACGATTCGGCACTATGAATCGTTGGGTCTTTTGAAGACTGTCTTGCGCTCTCCGGGCGGCCAGCGGTATTACACCGACAAGGAAGTCGTGTATTTGAATCGAATCACCGAACTCAAGGAGCTGGACTTCAGTCTTCGGGAGATCGGGGATATCATCCGCTTGGCCGGTGAAGACAGCACCGGAGAGCGGCGGCGGTTGGAACTGCTCCGTCAATACCGCAACAAGCTCAGTGAGGTGCTGGAGCGGAGGGCGGAGATCAACGGTCGGGTAGAGGATCTTTCCTGGCGAATCGCCCAGCTGGAATCCACCGCATCCTTCCAAGAGTGTCCGGGCCTCGAATGTCTGGAGTGCACCTTCAAAGAGAAGTGCCGCTTCAAGGACAGCTAAGATGCTCTTTCATTGGATCAGCAGAATCTACGGTTGGTTCTTCCACTATCAGAAACGCCGGTTCAAAGCGATTCTTACCGAGCACGGCAATGAACTGGAATCGGTTGAGAGTGCGTGCGATGTCGGTTGCGGCACCGGAGCGCTGTGTGCCGTTCTGGCTGAACGGGGAATCCGAACAACCGGAGTGGATTCAGCCAAAGGAATGCTTGCCGTAGCCCGAAGAAAAACCCGCGGTCTTCCCATCCGGTTTATCCTGGCTGACGGGGTATCGGGGTTGCCATTCCTGGACAAGAGTTTCGATCTCGTCATTTCCAGCCATGTCGCCCATGGCCTGAAGAAGCCCGATCGAATTCGGTTCTATCGGGAACTGAAGCGAATCGCATCAAAGACCGTGATCATCCACGACTACAACAGCCGTCGGCATCCTGTCAGCACGATCATCGAATGGGCGGAGGGCGGCGATTACTTCAACTTCATCAAAGAACCGAAAAAAGAGATGGAAGAGATCTTCCCCTCCATCTCGATCGTGGACGTAAGTCCCTATTTCAGGTGGTATGTCTGCCGCTGCGCTACCGAGCCTTCATCAGGTGATACTCCTGCAAGTAGCCGTTGATCTCCTTAGCGATCGCTTTGCTTGCCGCCTGAGGCGTCTGCTTTTCCTCCAACATCTTCAAGATTCCCGATTGGAATGCATAATAGATCTGATAGGCGCTGGGAACCCAAATGCCTTGGAGCTTCGGGTTTGAATCCATCAGCTGACGGCTGGCAACCCCGAAGAGCGGATGCTCTTGAAGGTGGCTTTTAAATTCCGGCAGCTCGTAGGTATCCACGTTCACCGGGAAGTAGCCGGTGGCGATATGCCACTTGAGCTGCTCTTCGGCGCTGGTGGCAAATTTGAGGAACTCCCAAATCGCCCATTGATTGTTTTTACCGTTGTCGAACGCCCAGATCGCTCCGCCACCGACATTGACCCCTCCGGTTGCGTTTTCATCGACCATCGGCATATTGGCGACGCCGACTTCAAAGCGGTCGCCGACCATCGAAACGATTGTGGAGAGGTTGCTCGTTGAAGCGAGAATCATCGCCACCTGGCCGGAAGCGAACGCTCCGTTGAGATCGCTTGTGAGGTTTGCCAGCGATCCGGTATCGTAGATCGCCTGCCATTTGGTCAGGAAGTTCACCATCGTCCCGTTCTCATCGAAGAGGACCCGGGTCGGGGCTCCGATATGTCCGTTCTCAAAATCGGTGAGGTAGGTGAGTCCGTTCTGGTGGCCAAGCCAGACCATCAGCTCATACGTGGTGGGGACGTTCGCGATACCCCAGAACACGGTTCGCCCTTTATCGTCGGTTTGCCTCAGTTTCGCAGCAGCTGTTTTCACATCATCCAAGGTTCTGGGCGGTTTGGCGATTCCCGCTTTGGCAAACGCATCTTTATTGTAGTAGAGCAGGATCGTCGATGCGTTGAAGGGCATAGCGAGGATCTTGCCCTGATAGGTTATTGAGTTGAGCGTCGCTTCAACGATTTTGGAGAGATACTCCGGCTCATTCCCGGCCAGCTCGTTTATCGTGATGAGCTGGGCGGAATCGCGGATATCCAGTACCGCCGAGCCGTCCAGCTGGGCAAGGTCGGGAAGATCGCGCTGATCTTTGGATTGAAGAATCGGTTTAAGTTTGGTAAGGACATCGTTCGCCTTCCCCTGATAGACCCCTTCGACGCGGATCTTCAGATCTTCGCCAACCGTTCGGTTGAAGGTTTTTATCAGCTCCTCGCTGGCCGTACCCACCAAACCTGAGTTCGGGTGCCACCACGTGATCGTGGTGTACGGTGCGCTCTCTTCCTGTGCCTGAGCAAAAAGCATTGGTAGTGCGAGGAGGGCAATAACCACTATTGTGATAAAACGTTTCATGAGTTACCTCCCGGTAAAGCGTATCGATACGCTTTCTATAATCGGTTTATGAAGAGCGATAAAGACGATGAGAATCGGGGTCATCAGGAAGGTGATCGCCGCAAATTGGGGGCCGTAGTCGAGCTGCTCGCTGAAGCCCATCATCGTCAAACCCACCTGGACCGTCCTCATCGATGTTTTATTGGTCACGAGAAGCGGCCACAAATAATCGTTGAAAATCGTGGAGAAGGAGTGAATCGCAAGGGTGAGGATCACCGCTTTGCTCATCGGCATCAAGAGCATCGACAGAAAACGGGAATCGGAGCATCCCTCGATGATAGCCGCTTCACGGTATTCCACGCTCATCATTCGAAAGTACTGGCGCAACATGAAAATATGAGTCGGAGCAAGTAAACTTGTCGCGATAATCCCCAAATAGGTATCGGTAAGTCGGAGCGCCCGGATCGTCATGAAGTTCGCGATGATCAAGGCATCGGAGGGAAGGAGCATCGTTGCAACGATGAGAATGAAGAGAGCATTCCGACCTTTGAAGGTGAAAAAGGAGAAGGTGTAGGCGGCAAGAATAGAAATAGCCATGCGCAGCAGCGTTCCGGCGATTGCGGTGAGCAGGCTGTTCAGCAGAAAGCGAGCCAGGAAAGACTCGGAAAAGGCGCGGACATAGTTGCCGATGTTCAATCGGGAGGGAAAAAGACGGGCGGGCAGGGCGGTGAAATCGGTGTACTGGAAAAACGACGCACTGATCGAATACACGATCGGGAATACGATAAGAAGGGAAAGAAGGGTTGAAAGGGTTGCACGAAGGGTCTTCACCGGTAGTAGATTCTCCTTCGTTCCAAATGGAGCAGGATGAGAAGAGCGGCGAACGTAAGAAGAAAGACCACGATGGCGATCGCCGATCCCAAGGCATAGTTTCCGCTCTTGAACCCTTCCAAGTACATCTGATAGACCAGCGTCTGGGTGGAGCGGAACGGCCCGCCTTCGGTGAGAATAAGCACCGGGGCGCTGATGAGCATCGCGTTCTTGATGTTCGTCACGACGATGAAGATCAAGGTTGGCGCGATGAGCGGCAATTCCAGATGACGAAAGATCTGAAATCCGTTTGCCCCGTTGATCAGGGCTACCTCTTTCAAGTCATTGGGAACGTTTCGCAGCGCAGCACTGAAGAGCAGAAAGTCAAAACCGATATCAAGAAAGACACCGGCGATCACCAGGAGAGCCATCGCCGCATTGGGATCGTTGAACCATTGAATGTTGACACCGATGAGGCGGTTGATGATCCCGATCGTCGGATTGAACATCATCTTCAGGATCATCAGCATGCTGCTCATTCCGACTGCCATCGGCAGAAAAAAGAAGATCTGGTTGAGATTTGCCAGCCACCCTTTCCGGTTGGAAAGGACTGCCGCCAAAAGGGTGATGATGATGTTTGTCGGGACGAAGAAGAGGGTGAACCGAAGTGTGTTTGAAAGGCTGGCATGGAACGAGGGGTTTCCAAAGAGCCGTCGATAGTTGGCGAGGCCAACGAACCCAAGTCGTTTACCACCGAGTGAAACGGCGTGAATACTGTTAAGGAAGGTGAGAATAAAGGGAACATAGCTAAAGAGCACCGCCAGCAAAAGTGCGGGAAAGATCATGATATATGGCTTGCATGTTATCGATTCTTTAGATCTCATTCGCATCATCCCAATCGATACTAGCCCCTTTGACGATGATTGAACAACCCAAAACAATGGGCAAAAAGAGAAATTTAGGTAATATATGTGACCTTTTTGAGAGTAACGTCACCTTTGGGGATAAAAGAGGCGCCTCTTATCAAAGAAGCGCCCCGACATCACTCGACATAGAAGAGTTTTTTTGGTTGGATGAAGGATCGTTTTTTTGCAATCAGAAGGTAGGCGACAAACGACCCGAAGAGGTACACCCCGGCGATGAGAATCGTGAGATAGAAGAAGACGGGGTTGTTCTTCGTGACGGCAAACGCCGGAAAATTGATCGTCAAAATGAAGGGAATGGCAAGGATAAAGACGATTCCCACCGAGTAGAGATAATCGGTAGCCACCGGAGTCTCGAACTCCTGGTCTACCACTCGAAGGAGCGCCAACCCGGTAGGAAGGGTTCCCGTCGCGGTACCGTACAGCAGGAGCATTCGGAGAAACTGATGATCGTCATAGAGGCGGGAGGTGTACCAGGGAAGAATGAATGCCGTGATGATGATTCCCGTTATCGAGAGCGCAACGATCGGAACCCAGTAGCCCTTTACCGCGACAAGGCTGATCGCTCCCAGGCTTGCGGCAACGGTCAGGTCCACGGAGAGACCGTTGATTCGGTTGCACGTCGCATTATCGATTGTCGTTTCGATCCCCACCAGTTTCATGAACATCTTCACTGCGAGAGCGCAGAAGGCGGAGAAGATGAAGTTGATCCCCCAAAGGGAATCGGCAAGCTCGGTTCCCATCGGGCCGATAAGACCTAAAAGAAAGGAAAGACCGGTCAGAAAGCCCCAGCTGATCAGGTAGGTGAGCATGACGATCGCGATATGGTAGGTAAAAGAATCGAGGGATTCACCATCGGTGGAAAGGTATGCTCCAATCGGTCGTTCACTCTCCAGCCTACTGAAAAATCCGGTGCGGACACTCTTGTTGTCGATCCGCTTCGCATCGGCTTTGGAGATCCAGCCGCGCCTGATCCCCTGGTTGATGAGAACCACTCCGCCGAATGATCCGACGAGAAAGCCGATTGCAGCCATCGTCAGCCCAACCGATGAAGCGCCTTTGAAACCCATCGGCTCCCACCCCATCCCGATTGAATACGCCTGACCGGGTCCGAGCTCGAAGCCCAGGGGCAGGGTATAGCCGATCGCCGGGAACAGGTTCTTATCATAGACGGCAATCAACAAGGCGGTAACCACCAAGCCGAAGAACGCCTGAAGACCGTACTGAGCCATGACAGCCGTCACGTTTGCGGCCAAGGTCCGCCGGGCTTGGTCCTTTACCTTTGCAGTGGGGGTCACACGAAGAAGCATGGCAATGAAGGAGATATTGAGCAGATGGTAGACCATGTCCCCAAGGAAGTCGCTTCTCAAGCCCAGCTTGGGCGCTCCAAAGTTGTAGAATATCAGGAGCATCATCCCGGCGAGAATCGGAGAGGGAATGAGATAGCGTTGAAAGAAACGGACCCGTGCTCGAATAAGGGCTGAAAGTAAAAGAGCGAATGAAATGATTCCAACATGGAAGAAAAAATTCCAGTTCATTGTGTAGCCTCCGTTGATGCGTAAGATTGGAAGCGTTCTACATACTTGAGGACCGAAAGATGTTTTGCGATCCGGACTCGGTATAAGAACCCGTTACAGTAAAACTCGAGGGTATTCTTTGCATTGATGATCATTGATGTGACGTGGTCGAAATCAAAGCGATAGGTTTGAGTTGCAGTCGTGAGGGTCATGTTGTCTTCTTCAAGACGGAGGGAGAAAGTGGTCGTGATCGTTTTAAGATGTGTTTCGTTCCCGGTTTGAAAAAGGACTCCCCGATCTTCAGGAAATGATGGATGATGGGTAATCAGGTAAGAACGCTGCCATTCACGCCAGGCGGCGATATCTTCGAAGAATGGTTTGCCCCCTGCGTTGTTCTCCAGCCGTTCATGCTCGTTGAGTGTATAGGAGAGGTTACATGCGGTACAGGCGATCGTTCGTCCTTTGCTGGTGATCGTCGAGCCATTGGCGCATGAAGGGCAGAGATACAGGGCTTTTTCGACTCCTTCAGCGGAGCGTTTGCCGATGAATCGAGCCTTTACCCGACGTTGCCATCTTCGGTAGGAAAAGCCCAGCTCGCTCTTCAGGTGTTCATACAGTTGATTGACGCTCATCGCCTGGGCTTTTTCGACCGTAAGCAGACTCTTGAAGGCAAGAACCACATTCCCTTTTCTTCGGTGATCGGTCCACCGCGGTTTGATCGCATAGAGACCTTCAAAGTTGAGAATGACCACCGGAACTTTGAAGAACTTGATCAGCTTCGCCAATGACGAGTCAAAGCTCATCGGCTCGCCATCCCACGTTCGGGTACCTTCCGGAAAGATTCCCACCACGTCACCTTTTTTAAAGGCGGCGGTGATTTGGCGCATCATGTGCATATCGCTCCGCCCCTGTTGCTTGCTGATCGCTCCGACCAGATGATGGAGAAGCATTCGAAGAAAGGGGAGTTTAAAGAGGTACGCTCCGGCCACCCAGCGGATATGCACCGGGCTCAATGCGGATATGAAGAATGGATCAAGGGTATGGGTGTGGTTGCACAATACCAAGAAAGGACCGTCTATCGTTGTCATCTTTTCAAGGCCATGACCGGTGATACGATTGCGGTGGAGGACCCAGCGACCCCACGTAGGAGCAGCGAGTCGGACGAAAATCGGCCGTTTTGACAGTTCTCCCATGAGTGTATGGTTACATGAAAGTGGTTGTTTTGTCTATCAACTATCCCTTAGAAGATATTGTTTTGGGGCGCTCCAAACACCATGAATCGTTCAACATCGACACAAAACACTATCCCGATGCCGGGTTTTGAGAGAATAGGAAGGTTGTTGATTGCTTCCAGAATTCTTCCGGTTTGGTCCGATCCGCTAAGAATAAGGAGCATGTCCTTCTCGGGAACAAGGGGATAACCGAAGAATTTAACGTCTTCCTCTTTGGCTGTTCCCCGCGCCGGGACGATCGTTCCCCCCGTTGCGCCGACGCTTCGAGCAGCTTCCATAACTTCTTCAGCCATGCCTTGATTCACGATGACTGTGATGAGGGTATGTGGGGTATGTTGCATCGAATGCCTCCTGGGCGCCTAACAGCGCGATACCATAGTATTACGTAAAATCGGATCAATGGAAAGGGGGG
>SHOI01000230.1 GCA_004294855.1 Sphaerochaeta sp.
CAGCACCCGACCGGTCGGCACATGGATGGATATCCTTCAGTTGACGGCGGCATTGATCTCGGCGTGGTTGATCATCGGACATAAAAAGGGGCTGGTCGATGCCAGCCCCGAAGAATGATGTTGAATGGGAACCATTATTTCAAGTAGCCGTTTGCTTTGGCGTACTCGTATCCTTCCTTTTCCCATGCCTTTCCACCGATGCGGTCAAACTCGGCGATGAACGCATCCCAGTTCGCTTTTGTGAGAACTCGCTTTCCGGTAAAGAATTCGGCGAGCCCCTGCTCGTAGAACGTTTTCAAATCGGTGGAGGGAACCGGCATCGAATCAGCACCCATGCTGTTGGTCCACTTCTTCTGCTGCATTTCCCGAAGTGCCCACAGAGCGCTCATCTGCTTTTTCGATACGGCCGTGGTGTAGACGGGGTATCGGCTCGTAAGCTCCATGTCCGAGGTGTAATTGAACGCCATACTTCTGAGCTGGATATACGTCTGACCAACCGCTCCATCGAATCCGATAGGACCCTCGACACTTACCGGAATACCGTCTTTAAGAACGTAGTTTACTCCCTCTTGGCCCCAGCCACAAAGAAGATATCCTTCACCATGGGCCATCCATTCAAACATCTCGACGATCTTGTCCGCTTTCCCTTGAGCCGCCGCATCGGCACTGATACACCAGATTCTCAAACCTCTTGTTTCCGGTCCGATTGAGCTCTTTCCTTTCGGGCCGATCGGAGCATCAACAATAACCCACTCGCCATCGGGGAAGTTAGCATCAAACGGCGAATAGTTGTTGGCCGAAGCGTATGCAGAGTTCTGCTCGCGCATGATACCGAACTTACCTTGTTTCCAAGCAGCACGGAAATCATCCTTCTTATAAGCCATCCAGTTCGGATCAATTAATCCTTCATCGATGATCTGCTTCATATACAGCATGAAATCATAGAAATCGGGATTATGAAGCTGAAGACCGAACTCGGAAGCTTTCATGTTCCATGTACCTTCGACTCCGAACATGCCTTTCAGCGGCTCAAAGCGCCGGCCGGGATATCCTTCGTAGGTGTTGACTTCGATAAACGCCCCGTATCCCCATGTGTCATGTTTTCCATTACCGTCGGGATCGTTATAGGTGAACGCCCGCATGACATCCAGCAGCTCATCATAGGTTTTCGGAATGTCCAGCCCGAGTTTGTCCAACCAGTCTTTACGAATCAGAAGACCTTCGTTTCGCGAAATGATCGAAGGAGTGGCGAATCCGTATGAGCGACCGTCAATCGTCGTGAAATTGATTGCGTCTTCATCAAACATGATCGCGGTCCGGTTCGGCATCTTCGCATACAAATCGGTAACAT
>SHOI01000231.1 GCA_004294855.1 Sphaerochaeta sp.
GTTTCGCTTCCTCATAGTTGTTGTTCAAGAGATGTTGGAGAATCTCGCCGCCGAGACATGCGGAAAGACAGATGAGGCCTTCATTGTATCGCGTAAGAAGTTCGTCATCGATCCGGGGGCGGAAGTAGAACCCTTCGGTGTATGCAAGCGAGGAGAGGATCATCAGGTTCTGGTAACCCGTCTGGTTCATCGCAAGGAGGACGAGGTGGTATTGCTGGCTCTTCTTTCCGCTACCCGGTTCGGGCCGTTCGGTCCGGCCGGCCGGGTTGACGTAGAATTCGCAGCCGATGATCGGCTTGATCCCGGCTTTTTTGGCGGCATGGTAGAAATGAAGGGCGCCGAACAGGTTTCCATGGTCGGTGATCGCGATGCTGTCCATCCCCAGCTCCCGGGCTTTTTTCATGTAGCCGGGAATCGTCGCCGCCCCGTCAAGCAGCGAAAAATCCGTATGGTTGTGCAAATGGACGAAGCCACCGCTGAAACTCTGGGTCATCATTCCTCCAGGATCATGCTATGAGAGCGTTTGGATATTGAGTTCATGCAGGAAGGACTCAAAGACCCTTCTTGCCCGCTCCACTTGAAATTCGGTAATCGACTCATGGCGATTCGTCAGATCGTGAACCATTTCATATGAGATCGTATTCACCCGGTCGGGGTGGATCGGCAGGTTCAACAGCGAAAGCTGATTCTCCAATTCGGGCGAGATGTAGAACGCCTTCTTGGGAAAGGATGCACTGAAACGGACTTTCGTCAAGGCCGTCTGGTTTCTGGCGGCTTGAAACGCGACAAGAATCGTCGTATCGGGCTTTCTGATCGGATTGTCGATCAGGACGAAGCGCTGAAAATCTCCCCACTCCAGACCGAGACGGATCTTCGTTAGGACAAAGGCCGTGTCACGCATCAGGAACCTCCCGCTCTTGTCGTAGAGGCGGTTGACCGGAACCCATTCGGCGGTGAAGCGCCCGTCTTCCCATTTGCGGATCTCCGCCTGGGCATCGAGGACGGAGAGTGCGGTGGAAAACGCCATCCGGCTTTCCGGTTCGCAGACTGCCCCGCCGATCGTGATCTGGCGGCGGGTGATGTGATTGACGATGCTTCCGAGCGCGCTTTTAAGGATCGACGGCAGAACCAGCTTTCCGGCGGAGAGCAGACTGCTGGCGGTTACCATCGAGCCGATATCGACATATCGGTCGGTTCGGCTGATTCGCTTCAGTTCTTCAATCTCTCCCAGATCGATGATCTGGCGATTGGGTGGGGAAGGGTAGAAGTCGCTCTTGCTCATCAGATAGGTTCCGCCCGCCCAAAGAAGGGGCTTCTCGATTCGCTGCAGGAGAAG
>SHOI01000232.1 GCA_004294855.1 Sphaerochaeta sp.
AGGCGAAGCGCCACATCGGTGGTCCGCACCTTTTCATGTTCCTCACTCAGCGCCAGAACGGCTTCCAAGTAGTCTTCACCGGATTTCTGCATGCCTTATCGTACCATCAATCGCCTCTCATGAGAAGAAGTGCTAAAAGCAGAAACCGACACCGATGTAGGTTCGAGCGGTGGCGGGAATCTCCTCTTGGACTTTCTTATCGTGCAAGTCATAGATTCCGGCAAGGATGCTCAGCCCCCCGTTGATTGTCATTTTCGGCGAGAGAAGAAAATTCGCCTCGACGCTTGCACCGAATCCGATCATCGATGCGGTAGTGGTTACCGTTCCCAGCAGAGTTTTGGTTTCCATACTGAGCATCTGATAGGAAGGTCCGCCACCGACGACGAGATCGAACATCTTCCCTACTCCAATCCGATGGCTGTACCCCAGAAGAACGTTCATCAGATACGTGGTGAACCAATTGCTTTGGTTGTCGGCAACCATCGTCTGGGCGGACGCCTGGACGTAAAAACCGCTTGCGCTGAATTGATCGGGATACGAATAGAACCCGGCATGCACTCCGGTGAAGTTGATCGGATCCTTGTCGGGATACACCAACGCACTGTAATCCAAGCCCACGGTGGTCATGTTGTCATACGCCATGACGCCACCGACCGCAAACACTAAGAGACAAACGAACACGACTGCCCTTTTATTCATGAAACACCTCCAGATGGGACTGATGCCCTCAGTATACGGGCAAACAGTCCGTTTGTGGGAATTATTGTGCGAATTCGATCAATAGATCCGGAAAAACGATCAGAAGCTGAAGCCGACACCGGCATAGGTTCGGGCGGTGATCGGCTTCTTGTCGATGACTTTCCGATCTGTCAGGTCATAGATTCCGACATACGCGGTCAGTCCCCAGTTGATCGTCATCCGCGGTGAAAGGAGGAAGTTCATCTCGGTGGTCGCCGCCAATCCGATCATCGACCCTCTTCCGGAGATCGCTCCCCCGAGAATATTCAGGTCGAAGTGCTGGTAGGAAGGTCCGACCCCGATCAGCAGGTCGAACATGCCACCGAGGTCGAACCGGCGGGTATACCCGGAAACGATATTCATCAGATACGCGAAGAACAGCTCGTCCGGATTCCCCACCTTGTTCGACATCTGGAAGGAGATTTGGGAATAAAACCCGTCCGCGCCATATTCATCCGAGTAGGTATAGACCCCGAGCTGGATTCCCGTGAAGCTGAGCGGATCCTTTCCGGAATCCCGGACGGTACCCACCACACCGTAGTCCAGACTCACCGTGGACATGCTGCTGTATGCCATCACGCCACCGAC
>SHOI01000233.1 GCA_004294855.1 Sphaerochaeta sp.
GCAGAAGAGCGGCACCTTGGAAGCAAGACCTCCCATCCTCAGGCCCGTCGCCGGATTCAGGGATTTCAGATCCCCGGTCTGGGTGATCAGGAGCGCCGCAACCTGCTCTTCGTGTAGGTTGTTTGTTTTCAATACGCGTACAAAGAGTTTTTGTGCCGCCTGAGCGATCGCTTCTTTGGAATCGGAAGCGACTTGAATGGCGCCGCGTACCGCTGAGATGGAAGGAATAGTATCCATCCTACCCTCCCCACTGGATTGAAAGTCCTCGATGGACCAATGTATTGATGATTTCGATAAGCGTCGCCATGAGAACCACCGCCCCGATCCGAAGGATCGTGAAAAAGATCGGCGACAGCGGAAACACCTTGTCAACGAACCAGACGACGACGGAGAACGCCAGCACCCACACGCCGAAAATGATGCTGGAATATCCGACCAGCTTCAACAAAAAGCTCAGCAACGCTTCAAAGGATGTGTCGACAAGGAAAAACCCGCCCAGCATATAGAGGAGGAAGAAGAACAGGTACAAAAAGAGGGTGTAGGTGTGAACCCGGCTGGAAAACGCCAGCAGTCTTCGCTCGTGCAACATGCTTCGATCGTAGCACCTAAGACCGGGTATCTGCAACCGGGAAGCAGAGGAAGATCGGATCGCCCTCCACCGTGACATCCAACACGTTTGCGGTCGTCCGATTGGACAGGGAGATCGATTCCGCCGTCAATCGATATGCATTCAGCGGCCAGACCAGAGCCGAAGCGTTGACGATGCTCCTGCCTGAAAAAAAAGCGGGCAGGAAGCTGATCGTCCGTCCCGCCGAAGTGATGAATCGCCGTTGCCGGTGGACGCTGTACAGGGACTCATAGGTGGTGTGCCAGGCAAGCGGAAGACCGTAGCGGGCAAAGAGCGAGTAGGTTTGAAGAAGATGATCCATCCGATACCCGCCACCGCCTAGGAGAGTATACGTTGTCATCCCCCGTTCGCGGCCGGTCATCAGGGCCAGCTCCGTATCGCTTTCAAGCTTCACGTCATGATCCTTGTGGATGATCTCGCCGGCCCGCTCCGGTTGTATGCCGGCGGAATCAAAATCTCCGACCCAGATATCGGCAAGCAGGCCGTGCTTTTCCGCGAACTCGATGCCGCTGTCCGCGGCGATGATGAATTGATGGGATTCGAGGTGAAGACCTTCAAGAGCGTTTGGCGCTCCCCCCCCGGTGATGATCAACGCATGGCTCATCCTCTTTTCCTCCCCTTCTCCTTTCGGTACACTTACGCACGATAGCACACAATAAAGAGGATACCAATGCCTACGACGCTCAAACGATTAGC
>SHOI01000009.1:0-4911 GCA_004294855.1 Sphaerochaeta sp.
CTCGTCAACAAAGCAAGCGCTTCTTCTTGGGGAAGACTCCAATCAAGCGCCCGTTCAAAGGTCGCCCGGTGGGCTCTGAGCTCCTCTTGTACCCGTTTCAGCTCGCCGAGGGCGTTTTCATACCGACCTTTCGAGCGTTGGTAGCTCTCGTAGTAGAGCTGGATGGCATCGCGAGGTGATCGAGTGGGATCGAGGGGAATTTCAACTTCTTCACCGGTCTCCCAATCATGGACGGACAGGGAGGTTTGACCCTCCCGAATGAGGTGTTGATTGGAACTGAGGAGGTCTCCGAGGTGCTTGTATCGTTCGAAGTCCCGGGTTTGTTCGATTCGGGTGTTCAGGGAGGCGAGAGTGTGCTCAAGGGAGCGGGCTTTTTTCTCGTAGAGAAGCGTTGCCCGTTCATACAGCGACTCAAGTGTCCGGATGTTCCGCTCGGCGGCATACTCCTCTTCGATCTGCTCGTTGAAGGATCCCTTCGTCCTCCTGCGAATAGGAAATGCACCATCGATTTCTTTCGGTTCGGGCAAGGCGAAGGACAGACCGCTTGCTTCGCCCCGGCGGGGACGTCGGAGGAGAAGATCCAGAATCGTGTACGAGTCGTCGGTCACAATGATGTTCGCCCCCGCTCCGCTGTAGAACCGCAAAAGCAGATGCATCGTATCTTCGCCGCGGGTGCACGTCAGATCGACGAACCGTTCACCCGGGGTCTGGGCAACCTCCGAGACCAGACAGTTGACAAGGTTCGCTTTGAGGAATTGGACGAAGCGCTGCGTTTTGGGCAGTTTTGCCCGAGCTCGGGTAAGCTTGTGGAGCCGCGAGGAGGGGGTTCCCACCTCGGTATAGAGGGTCCACTGGCGGTGAACGGGGTGAAAAAAGTGGAAGCTGATCGCGTTGAAATCGTGTTGGGTTACCCCTTGAAGCCTTGAGCCTTTCAAGGGGAGCTCGCTTACAATGAGTTCGATTTCACGCCAATTCAAGCTCATCTTCTCTTGAGGGCCTCCGCGATTCCACCTCCAAGGTAGAATGATCCACACACCAGAATCGCTCCGTCTTCTCCCTTCAGCATATACGCTTTCTCGAGTGCTTGGCTATTATCTTCGATCAGGAAGATCGAGGCGGTGGAGCGGGATTCCGCTTTCAAGGCTTCAAAGATGGAAAAAAGCTTTTGCAGATCGCTTTTCTTGAAGGTTCCCGGCCGGGAGATGATGATCTTGTTGAAGTGTTGAAGGATGATTGGTGCCATGTGGAGGTGGTCCTTGTCTTCAAGAGCGCCATAAATGACCACGTTCGCATCTTTTGACGGATACAGCTCATCAAAGGATCGGGTCAATGCGCTCAGGGAAGCGGGGGTATGCGCTCCGTCGACATAGAGGGCGGGGGCGACCTGCTGGAAGCGGCCGGGCACCGTATTCGCCTCGAGGGCATGGATCGTCCTCCCGCCAAAGAGGCCAAGGGTTCTCAGCGTCAGAAGGGCAAGGGCGACGTTCTGGGCTTGGATCGAGCCCTTCATCGAAAGCAGGAGTCGATCTTCCGTTCCATCGCTCCACGCAAGCGTCACCCGTTCTCCTTCCAACGTCGTGCGGGTCTCATATCCGACAAGGAGCTCTTCCAGCAAAAAGGGCTTGGCGCGCTGCTTGCGGCACTCCTTGAGGAACACCTCTTTCGCTTCTTCGGGGACGAGCCCGATGAACACCGGTTGACCGGCTTTGATGATCTTCACCTTCTCGGAGGCGATCTCCCCGATCGTCGAGCCGAGGATTTTGGTGTGTTCCAGTTCGATCGGACAGAGGACGCTTGCGCTGCTTTGAAGGGTGTTCGTCGCATCAAGCCGGCCGCCAAGGCCGGTTTCAACGACCGCCCACTCGCATTTCTCCTCTTTGAACAGGAGGTATGCATAGGTCGTCAACAGCTCGAAGGTCGTGGGGGTGGTCTCGCCCCATTCGTCACTGAAGCTGAAATCCCCGACCGACGTTTTCAGAAGGTTGCCGGCACGCACCAGCGCCTCATCGCTGAAGAACGTGCCGCTTATGGTGAAACGCTCCCGGTAGTCGACGAGGTGGGGGGACATATACAGCCCGGTTTTATACCCCATTGCGGTCAAACCGCTTGCGATGAACGAGGCGGTCGAACCCTTTCCTTTGCTTCCGGCAAGGTGGATCGTTTGAAAGGATTCTTGGGGATTGCCCACGTGGTCCAGGAGGGCGATCATCCGATCAAGCCGGTATTCGCGGGTCGTGTAGTGCTGAGTCTTTTTCTCGAGGTTCAAAAACCCTTCCAAGTACGCAACCACGTCGGCAAAGCATTTCAATTCCATGACCGATACTGTAGACACTTGCCGGTTTTTGGTCAACGAATCTCATTCATTACACTATTACGCAATGTGATAAGGTGTTAATCTGTTGCCAAAAAGCGGGTTTTTCTCTTATAGTGTTAGAATCCAAACAGAGGAGGGGAATTCATGTCCAAAAAGAAGCATCACGCAAAACCGTGGGATTTTCTTGACGAGTACAGGGGGAAGGAGTTTACCGGAACCTGGCCGACCGTCGTCGAGATGTTTGACATTACCGTCAAACGATACCCTGAGAATGAGAGTTTTGTAGCATTCACCCCGAAGAAAGAGGTATACACCTACGCCGAGGCGTATGAGCATATTCAAACGATCGCTTCCTATCTCGTGGTTGAAGGAGTAACCAAAGGGACGAAGGTCGCCCTCACCGGAAAGAACAGTCCTCAATGGGCGATGAGCTATCTTGGAATCCTCTATGCCGGCGGCATCGTGGTTCCCCTCGATGCAACCCTCTCCGATGAAGACATGATCAAACTGATGGCGTTTGCCGGAGTGAAGATTTTCATCGCCGACAGCGAGCGGCTCAAAGGGTTCGACGAGAAGGACACCCTCGGTCTCACCCACCGCCTCAGCCTTGAGCCGAGTGAGGAGTTTCCGATGATCATGGAACAGAAGGGGGACCGCCGAAGGAAAGCATACAAGGCGACCGGCGAAGAGACCGCGGCTATTCTTTTTACCAGCGGAACCACCGGAACCCCCAAAGGCGTTATGCTCAGCCATGAGAACCTGGTCAGCGACTGCTACCTCGCCCAAGGGAACATGTGGATCTATCCCACCGATGTATTCTACGCGATCCTGCCGCTGCACCACTCCTACACGATGATGGCGGTGTTCATTGAGGCGATCAGCGTCGGTGCTTCGATCGTCTTCGGGAAAAAATTGGTCATCAGTCAGGTATTGAAGGAGATGCGCGAAGGAAAGGTCACGATGTTCCTCGCCGTTCCGATGCTTTTCAACAAGATGATCGCAGCTCTGATGAACGGTGTGAAGGAGAAGGGGGCCGTCCTCTACGGCGTAATCCGCTTCCTGATGGGTGTAAGCGGCGTCCTGAAGAAGGTCTTCAAGGTGAACATCGGAAAGAAGATGTTCGGCTTCCTCTTGAAGAAGCTCTCTTTGGAACACAACCGGATCTGCATCAGCGGCGGCGGACCGCTTCCGGCATCCACCTTCAAGCTGTTCAATCAGCTGGGAATCGATTTTGTTCAGGGGTACGGTCTGACGGAAACCAGCCCGATTACCCACCTCAATCCGGTCGAGGCGTATATCGAGACCTCCGTCGGAAAGAACCTCCCGCAAGTCGAGGTGCGAATCGTCGATCCGGACAGCGACGGAAACGGCCTCATTTATATCAAGGGACCGATGGTGATGCAGGGGTACTACAAGAACCCGGAGGCGACCGACGAGGTGCTGAAGGATGGCTGGCTCAATACCGGCGATGTCGGACATCAGGATGCCAACGGCTATCTCTACCTGACCGGACGGGCGAAAAACCTGATCGTCACCGAAGGCGGCAAAAACGTCTTCCCCGAAGAGATTGAGGACCACTTCCAGCTCTATGATGAGATTGACACGATCTGTGTTCTCGGCTACATCGTCGACAAGCAGAAAAAGAGCGAAGGAATCCGAGCCCTCATCTATCCTTCGGAAAAGTATTCCGACGAGATGAAGAAAACTCACGGCGAACAATCAGCGGCCGAGATTGAAAAGCGGCTGAATCAGATCGTCGGTGAAGTGAACAAGTCGCTCCAGTCGTACAAGAAGATCACCCGGGTCACGGTAGTGAACGAGCCGCTGGAGATGACCTCGACGAAAAAGGTCAAGCGCCACGTCGTCGCCCAGAAGTACAAGGACTGATGCGATGCATTCCTCGGTTCGCGCATTTCTGAAAGCTCAGGCCCATTCGCTCAAGCCGATCGTGATGGTCGGCAAGGGCGGATTCGGCGAACAGGTTGTCCGCGCCCTTGATGAAGCGCTTTCGAGCCACGAGCTGGTAAAGGTGAAGTTTCAAGCCCACAAGGATGAGCTTGGACCAATCGCCGAGAGCCTGGCCGAACGGACAAAAAGCGATCTTGTCTCGATCATCGGGTTCATCGCCACCTTCTATCGGGCAAGCGATGAACACCTGATCCGGATTCCCCTTGAACTGAGTGCAAAAAACCAATAACAGTCAAAGAATGCTTTGAAAGAGGGAGGGCGGAAGCTCTCCCTTCCTTCATTCATCTGCTACTCGAATAGAGGTCGAAGACCTTCAGCTCCGCTTCAAACGCTTCCAGGCTTACCTTCTTCGCGCTCTTGAAGAAGATGACCTTCTGGGCGGTGGGGCGGATGTCAAAGAGGTTGTCGCTGAAGATGCCCGCGATCGTGCCGCTGTCCAGAGCGACCTCAAATGCGGGGTAGCGGCAGCTGACGGTAACGGAAAATCCCCCCGGTGCGTTCGCTACGCTTATCTTGATCTCAGGATTCCTGAGCTTTGAAGCTTTCGGCTTTTCCAGCAGAAGGGTGTTCTCCATATACAGCTCGTCGCTCTTCAGCTTCACGTAGATGAAGGTGTTCGAGCGATCGAT
>SHOI01000009.1:5011-20438 GCA_004294855.1 Sphaerochaeta sp.
CCGCACCACAGGGCGATCGAGGGGTGAGCTTGAAGACGATTGACCTGATAGCGGATCTCTTCTTCGACGTTGGCGAGGAAGGATTCGGTTGCGGGATACATCGCACAGCTGAACATCATGTCATGCCAGATGAGAATTCCCTTCTCATCGCAGAGATCGTAGAAGATCTTGTGCTCATACATCCCTCCACCCCAGAGCCGGACCATGTTCATGTTCGCATCGACCATCGATTGGAGAAGGTGCTCATAGCGCTCTCCGGTCATTCGGGAAGGGAAGGAGTCGATCGGAATCCAGTTCGCCCCCTTGGCGAAGATTCGCTGTCCGTTGACGACGAAGGTCATCGACTTGCCGCCCTCGCCATCCTCAATCGTTTCAACCTCCAGCGTCCTGAAGCCGACCAGCCGAGTCGATGTTTGAGATCCCGCGGTGACCGTCAAGGGATAGAGCACCGCCTTTCCTTCTCCGTTTGGGCGCCAGCGCCGGATATCCGATACGCTAAAGGTCAATGAGGCGGTATTCGATCGTCCCGGGCCGAAGGCATGGGTGATTGTTTTTGCAGCTCCTGCGATCGTCGCGGTGAAATCAAGGGCTTCGACCCCATCAAGCGGAGCATACTCGACCTCGACCGTCACATCGAAGGAGGAGGCCCCCGTTTCGACCGTCGTAAATTTCACGCTGTCGATAAACCCCTCGTCGACGAACTCGATCTTGACCGGTTCGTAGATGCCGAACGTCATGATGCACGGCCCCCAGTCCCACCCGCTGTGGCATTGGGTCTTGCGGATGAGGTTCCGATGTTTCGCATGAACCGGGTATTCGGAATACGGGATCGGATAGGGAAGCTGTTCATGTACCTTGACCGCCGCGCCCTCGGCGCTTTCAAAGAGGAGCCTGACCGTATTTTCTCCGACCTGAAGGTATTCACCGATTTCAAAGCGCCACCTTCGGAATTGATTGTACATCATTCCGACTTGACGATCGTTGATAAAGAGCGTGATCATCGTATCGGCCATCGTGAACGTGATGAACGGGGTTCCGGAGTCGAGATCCTCTTCAGTCAGGGTGAATGTTCTTTCAAGGATCCAGTCATGCCTGCCGACCCACTGAATCTCCAATTCGTTCGTGCCGACGAACGGATCGGGAATGAGGCCTTTCTCCAAGAGGGCGGTGTGGATATCCCCGGGAAGAACGCAGTCGACAGAGGGGTTGTCGAGGAAATAGGGACAATGGGGTGCGATTGCGTGAGGATCGTGTGGAGAGAGGCTCCACATTCCGTTCAAATCGATTATATGCATCTGCGATTGCCTCCATGGCGAGTATACCATAGGAGAGGGGAGTTTTCTCACTTATCCATGGAGATTTGATGGTTTTACAAGGAGTGCCTGCGAACAAGGACGGGCTCAATGAGTTGATGCAGCGGCTCCGATCGCTCCTTGTTGATAAGCTGAAGAAGGGCCTTGGCGGCCTGCTCGCCGATGTGGATGGTTGACTGACTGACGGTCGTCAGGGGAATTCGACAAAACGAGGTGGCCCGGATGTTGTCGTAGCCGATGACCTTCACTTGCTCGGGAATTGAAATTCCCTGCTCAACCAGTTCGTTGACGATTCCGATCGCCACATTGTCGTTGGTGACGAAGAGAATCGTCTTCTTTTTGTCAAGCGCTTCTTTATCGATAAGGGTGGCGACCAGCGCGGCTCCATCCGCCTGTGTTTCCACAAAGCGATAGCGCTTGTACCGAAAGCGGGGATCGAGCACTTTTTTGAAGCCCGCCACTCGATCTTCAATACTCTGGTGGGCGAAGCCGGTGATGACGATGACCTGCTCGGCCTCCTGCTCATTCACCAGAGCCGCGGCGATCTTCCCGCCTTCAAGGTCGTCTCCCGCCACGAACGACAGGGAGGCATCACAGGGGATCTGGTTGATGATCACGCAGGGGGTTTGACTGGCTTTCAGCAGGTACAGCGCTTTACTCTCTTTGGCGACCGGAGCAAGCAGCACTCCGTCAACTTGACTGGAGATGAGGGATTTCACCAGACGGGTTTCCTCTTCTTCGATCCAGCGGGAAGAAACAAGGAGCATCGAGTAACCAAGGGGGGAGAGGATGTTGCTGATTCCTTCGGCGACCTCGATGAAAAAGAAGTTTGAGAGTTCATCGATCACCACCCCGATCATCTTGGTGGGATTGCCGGCAAGGCTCTGGGCGATGTGATTGGGGACATATTCATGCTTCTCCATCACTCTTTTTACCCGCTCCTGTGTTGCCGGCTTGACCAACTCGGGGTGGGTGAGAACCCGGGAGACGGTAGCCTTCGATACACCCGCTTCCCGGGCGATATCGCTGATCGTCTTGTGCTTCATACCTAGACCTTAGGTATTTTCAAGGTGCCTGTCAATCTTTTTGTTGACAACGCACAGAGGAGGTTTTATCATGAAAATGAAAGCGGTTTCATTATGCGGAAAGCTGATGCTTTGAAGACATTTCTTTCTCCATCCAAACCGGTCGCCTTGGCGGTGATCGGTGATTTATGCCTCGATTTGGCGTATCAGGTTACCACGGAAGGGGGAGAAATCTCCGTTGAAACGGGGCTTCAGACCTATTCGGTTCAAAGCGTCAAAGGAGAGCTCGGCGGCGGCTGCAACGTCGGGCTGAACCTCAAAACCCTCGGAGCCCGACGGGTGGACATGTATGGAATCGTGGGAACCGACCTCTACGGCAAGGTGCTCTGCGACCTCCTTGAAAGCCATAACCTTAACATTGAGGGAGTGCAGACCCAAGGGGAGGGGTGGGCGACCCATGTCTACCACAAAGTCTTCGAACAGGGAATCGAACATCCCCGTTATGACAGCGGGAACTTCAATGTTCCCGGTGAGCGGTCGATCGATCTGCTCCTTGAGACCCTTCGAAAGAAGATCGATTCCTACGACGCGATCATCATCAACGAGCAGGTTCCCCAAGGGTTGCACAGCAAGGTCTTCCAGAAACGGCTCAATCGGATTCTTGATGAATATGGGGAGAAGGTGTTGTGGTTTGCCGACTGCCGGAAGCTCAACTCCGTCTACCGGAATGCGATCCACAAGGTGAATGAAGCCGAGGGACGGGCGTTGTCTCCCGATTTCGCTTCCCTTTCCACCAAGGAGCTCGTCAAGGCGCTCTACGGATACTTCGGCAAGCCGACCGTCGTCACGCTCGGGGAAAACGGGGCGGTCGGCTTTGACGGAGATGTCTTCTCTTCGGTTCTGGGGGTTCATTTTACTCAGCACATCGACATCGTCGGTGCCGGGGATGCGTTCCTTGCGGCGATGGCCCTTTCCATGAGTCGGGGAGCATCTCTTGCAGAAGGCATTGAAGTTGGAAATCTCAGCGCGGCGCAATCCCTGTTGACCCTCTATGGGTGCGGACATCCCACCGTCGAGGAGATTCTTACGCTCAAGGAGAAAGCCGCCTGGCGGTACAACCCGGAGAAAGCTTCGGATGACGCAAACCGGGTTTTCGACTCCGGCGGGACGATCGAGATCATCAATCCCGTGTCCAAGCGGGGATTGCCCAAAATCGCGATCTTCGATCATGACGGAACGATCTCGACGATGCGCTCGGGGTGGGAAGGGGTAATGGCGAAGATGATGAAGGAAGCAATCGCCGGATCCGCTCTTTTCACCCTTACAAACGAAGAGATTCTGAAGCTCGAAGCGGAGATCGCTCATTTCATCGATCAGACGACCGGTATCCAGACGATCGAACAGATGGTCTACCTCACAGAGATGGTAGCGCGGTATGGCTATGTACCCTCCGATGAGATTCTGAGCGCTCAGGAGTACAAGAATCTCTACAACGACGATCTGCTTGCGATGATCGCCTCGAAAAAAGCGGGTGTGGCGAATGGAACGATCCCGCCAAGCGAGGTAACGATCGCCGGTTCGGTCGAGTTCCTCCATTACCTGTATGAGCGGGGGGTGAAGCTCTATCTCGCCAGCGGAACCGACCAGGCGGACGTGATCAGGGAAGCGGCGCTGCTCGGCTATGCCGATCTGTTTGAAGGGCGAATCTACGGTTCGGTGGGGAAGATCGACGAAGACCCGAAAAAGGTCGTTTTACGTCGACTGATCACCTCGCTTGCCGGTCAGGAAGGTGATATCATTGTCTTTGGTGACGGCCCGGTCGAGATGCGCGAAGCCCGCAGCCGGGGAGTCTTGGCCGTTGGACTCTTGAGCGATGAAGTTCGCCGATCAGGTGAAAACCTCGCCAAGCGCCAGCGCCTCGTTCTCGGTGGCGCTTCGCTGCTGATGCCCGACTTCGCTTCCTCGAAGGAGCTGATGAATCTTTTGGGGTGGAATGGCAGTGAACAGTATGTTTGATCGTACTCGAATGACCTATTATCCTCTTCGCGAACGAAAGAACAAGGTATACATCGAAGATGCAACCATACTTCCGGAGAATGATTCCTTTCCGCTTGCCGATGAGCAGGAGGTCTGGATCGACGCCCTGTGTGACGAGATTCTTGAAGCACGGCGAAACAAGCATCCGGTGATTCTGGCGTTCGGTGCCCATACGATCAAGAACGGGCTGGGACAATTGCTCGGCCGCTTTGCAAAGGAGGGGTATTTCACCCATCTGGCGACCAACGGAGCGGGCATCATCCATGACTGGGAGTTCGCCTATCAGGGCCGATCCAGCGAGGATGTCAAAGCGAACGTTGCCGAAGGGAAGTTCGGCACGTGGGAGGAGACGGGCTTTTCCCTGAATCTAGCGCTTGCGGTCGGAGCTTTCGAAGGCTGCGGCTACGGCGAATCGATCGGGAAGATGATCGAAGAGGATGGGGTGATGATCCCCACACAAGAAGAGCTCCTGGAAACCTCCCTCGATCAAAGCGCATCCTTCGAGAAACGCAGCGGTGCCTTGGACCTGCTCGACCTGATCGTCAAGCTGGATCTTCAGCCGGGTTGGCTGGGCATCGACCACCCATACAAGGAATATTCGCTTCAGCACTGCGCGTATGTAAACCATGTCCGCTTCACCGGTCATCCGATGTTCGGTCACGACATCATTTACACCCACAAGGCGAACAGGGGATCTGCGATCGGACGGACCGCCGAGCGGGATTTCCTTGCCTTCGTCGATTCGATCGCCCGGCTCGAAAGGGGCGTCTATCTCTCCGTCGGATCGGCGGTGATGAGTCCGATGATCTTTGAAAAAGCGCTTTCCATGGTTCGCAACACCGGCGTCCGGATCGATCATGCGGTCATCAGGGTGGTGGATCTTCAAAAAGGAACCTGGGATTGGAACCGAGGCGAGCCGCCTGAAGACAACCCGGCGTACTACCAGCGCTTCATGAAAACATTCAGCCGGATGGGCCTGGAAAGCCATTACCTCCGCATCGACAACCGGTCACTGTTTGTGAATCTCTATACCGCTCTCAAAAGGAAAGGATGAATCGATATGAAGAAGAAGTTTACAGCGTGGAAGGATGAACTGCAGCATCACCTGGACAAGGAGCTGTTGCCGTTCTGGCTTGACCGTCTTTGGGATGAAGAACACGGCGGATTCCTCACCCAGTGGGATAAAGACGGCAAGGACAGCGGAGTCGATGAAAAGTCGATGCTCGCTCATTTCCGCTCGATCTATTCGCTTTCACTGGCGGCGCTGCACGGCCATGACCACGACGGACGCTGCCAGTCCCTTGCCACCAAAGGGGTGCACTTCGCGATTGAACATTATTGGGATGAGAAATACGGCGGATTCTACTGGCTGTTCGACCGAAAGAACAACGTGCTCATCGACCAGAAGATCACCTACGGACACAGCTTCGTGATCTATGCCCTCTCTACCTATACGCTGGCGTTCGGCGATCCGATCGGCCTCGAGTACGCCGAGCGGGTTTTCGACCTGCTGCAAGTCTACGTCGTCGATACGAACTACGGCGGATACTGGACGATGCTGAATCGGAACTGGAGCCTCTGCGGGCCCGGCAGCGCCGGCGGGGATCGAAAGACGCTGGACATCCACATGCACCTGATGGAAGCGTTCACCGCGCTGTATCAGGCAAGCGGCAAAGAGATCCACAGGCGCAAGCTCCTTGAGATCATCACCCAGATTGATGAGAAGATTCTTCATCCGGAGTTTAAGACCGGCATTCCCATGTTCTGGGAGGATTGGACGATCGCCCCGCACATCAAGTTCGACATCATCTGGGGATGGGACCGCTTCGAAGGGGAGGACGGGGAGAAGGAGCACGCCCTTGACAATACCTCATACGGCCACAACGCCGAACTCTTCTGGCTGCTTGCCGAAGCACTCAAGAGCGCTGACGTCCCGCTCAAAGCGTGGGAGCCGACGTTCCGCAAGATGCTCGACCACTCCGTCGCCTACGGAGTCGACGAGAAATACGGCGGCGTGTATGTCGAGGGTTCGCTGACCACGAGCGCCGTGCACGACAAGGCGAAGGAGTTCTGGCAGCAGGCTGAGTTCATGATCGGGATGCTTGATGCCTACCTTCTCTACGGTGATGAGCGCTATATCAAGGCGTACGAAAACGTCTATCGCTTCGTCTTCGATGTGATGATCAACCATGACGTGGGCGAGTGGCTGCCCCTGCTGCAGCAGGACGGGACGCCGATCTGGAGGCATATGAGCCACAGCTGGAAAGTGAACTACCACACGATCCGGGCAGTAGTGTTAAGTATCAACCGCCTTGAACGGTTGATGGAATAAATAACGACCTCGTCGAGGTCGGATTCATGAAAAAAGGAGTATATCATGAAAAAAAACGTTCTAGCCATCTTGGTGGTTCTGCTTATCGCTTCGGCACTCGTTTTCGCAGCCGGAACGAAGGAGCAGAAAGGCGCCAATACAATTGAGATCTTCAGTTGGTGGACTGCAGGAGGAGAGGCGGACGGACTTGAAGCGATGTTCAAGGAGTTCAGCAAGAAACATCCGCAGCTTGAAATCATCAACGCGACCGTAGCCGGCGGAGCGGGAACCAACGCGAAAGCGGTGCTTGCAACGCGGATGCAGGGTGGAAATCCCCCCGATACCTTCCAGGTCCACGCCGGACACGAATTGATCGACACGTGGGTGACAACGGGCTTCATGGAACCGGTCACCTTCATCCTCAAGGATGCCGGATTCATGGACAAGTTCCCGGCCGACGTGATCGACATCATCTCCTATAAAGGCGAAGTGTATTCGATTCCCGTGAACATCCACCGATCAAACGTCATGTGGTACAGCCCCAAGCTCTTTGCGAAGTTCAATCTCAAACCGCCGAAGACGATGGATGAATTCTTCCGGGTCGCCGACGTGTTCGAGAAGAATGGCATTCCCGCTCTCGCTCTCGGAGACAATGAGAGCTGGGCGGCCACCCACCTCCTTGAGAGCGTCATTCTCGCTTCGCTCGGCCCGGATCGCTACCGCGATCTGTGGAACGGAAAGGTCAAGTGGAACGATCCCAAAGTCCAGGAAGCATTGGTCAACTACACCAAGATGATGAAGTACACCAACCGTGACCACGCCGCTCTGGCGAACATGGATGCCGCCGGCTATGTCGCTGAAGGCAAAGCGGCGATGAACGTCATGGGTGACTGGGCTGCCGGGTATTACTACTCGCAGAACTTCAAACAGGGCGAGGATTGGGATTGGGCGCCGGCTCCGGGAACCGGAGGTGTGTTCATCATGCTCAGCGACTCCTTCGGCCTGCCGAAGAACGCGCCGAACCGGGAGAACGTGGTCAAGTGGCTCGAGCTCTGCGCCTCGAAGGAAGGACAGGACGCATTCAACCCGATCAAGGGTTCGATTCCCGCCCGGACCGACGGCGACCGCTCAAAGTATGACCGCTATCTCAACGCCGCGATGGATGATTTCGCCTCCAATGCGATCGTGGCCAGCGTCGCCCACGGAGCTGCGATCAGCGAGCCGTGGCTGACCCGGGTAAACGACATCATGGCCGCCTTCACCACCGATCTGGATGTGGCCAAGGCGACCCGTGAATTCCAGGCGGCCGCCGATCGGTATGCTCCGTAACGTTCGGACATAGAACCTGTGATAAGAATGGTTGCAGTGAACCTGCAACCATTCTATGATAAGGGAGCCCATGTACTGTTCACAAAAAGACAAGCGCTTAGCGATTATCATGCTCATACCGTTCCTCGCGGTATTATTCCTGTTTGTCTATGGATTCATTTTCTGGTCAGTCCGCGTGTCATTCTCCGCCTGGGATTCGATCTTGCCGGACATGACGTGGGTGGGCATGAGGAATTACCAGGAGCTGATGGGCTCCCTGCGCTTCAAGACCGACATCGTCAATACGATCTACTTCACGATCTTCTTCATCGCCATCTGCGTCGTGGGAGGATTCATTCTTTCCTACCTGCTGTTTGTGAACCTCAAGGGGGAAGGGTTCTTTCGCACGGTGTACCTCTTTCCGCTTTCACTCTCCTTTGTCGTAACGGGAGTGCTGTGGCGGTGGATCTTCAACCCCGAGGTCGGCCTGAACGCCCTGCTGAGAAAGATGGGTTTTTCCGCGGAGTTCGGGTGGTTCACCTCGACCTATTCGATCGCCGGCTTCAACGTCGCCCTGATCGCCCTGATCATCGGAGCATCATGGCAGTACCTCGGATATACGATGGCGATGTTCCTCGCCGGTCTTCGGGGAATCGATGACCAGCTGATCGAATCCGCCCAGATCGACGGGGCGGGGGAGTGGGCGATCATCACAAGGATCATTCTTCCGATCATCAAACCGATCACCTTCTCGGCGATGATCGTGTTGGGCCACATCTCGCTGAAGATCTTCGACCTTGCCTATGCGATGACCGGCAAGGGTCCGCGCTTTGTTACCGACTTCCCCGGCTTGTTCATGTTCGAAACGACGTTCAGGGGAAACCACTACGCCGAAGGCGCCGCCATCTCGATCGTTATGCTGCTTCTGGTTGCGATCGTCATCGTGCCCTACCTTGCTTCAAGCCTGAGGGAGGATTGAGGATGAAACTGAGCAAGACCAACCGAGCCGTCAAATACATCCTTGCCATCATTGCAGCCTTTTTATTTCTTTTCCCCCTCTATGTGATCATCAACAACAGCCTCAAGCCGTTTGCCGATGTCCGCGTGAGCGAAATGTGGGTGCCGGCCCGATCGCCGTCCAGCGAAGGGTTCTCGAAGGCGTTCAAGGCGCTGCGGCAAAACCTGATCAACTCCTTCATCCTTGTCATCCCGGTGAGCCTGCTTTCGGTGCTCTTCGGTTCGATCATCGGCTTCATCTTCGCGAAAGTACGGTTCAAATACTCAAAAGCGCTCTTTTTCCTCGTCATCTTCGGAATGTTCATCCCCTATCAATCGATCCTGATTCCCTTGGTGCGGACATTGAATAAAGTGGGGCTCTACGGAAAGCTGGAAGGCCTCATCGTCACCCATACGATCTACGGCCTTCCGATCTCCTCGCTGATGTTCCGCAACTACTACGCGAAAATTCCCGACGAGCTGGTGGAGGCGGGAATGATCGACGGTCTTCAGCTGGTCGGGGTCTTCCGCCAAGTCGTCGTCCCGATCTCGCTACCGACGATGGTCGTCGTGCTGATCTGGCAGTTCACCAGCGTGTGGAATGACTTTCTCTTCGCCGTGACGCTCACGCAGAAACCGTCGATCCAGCCGGTTACCGTCGCGCTGCAAAACCTCGCCGGCACGCAGGTCATCGAGTGGAACGCCCAGATGGCCGGAGCGTTGATCGCCGCCGTTCCCACCCTGTTCGTATATATCTTCCTTGGCAAATACTTCATTCAGGGACTGCTCTCCGGTTCGGTGAAGGGGTAGGCGATGATGTTTGTCGGCTTGGATATCGGTGGAACGAAGACCGCGGTCAGCCTTGGCAGCGGTGACGGTTCGATCCGACGGAAACAGAGCTTCCCGACCCGTGGAAAGCCCGAGGAAGTCCTTGAGCGCTGCGCCCTCATCATCGAAGAATACAAAAAGGACGATGCGATCCGGGCGATCGGAATCAGCTGCGGAGGTCCTTTGGACAGCGAGAAGGGGATCATCCAGAGCCCGCCGAACCTGCCGCTGTGGGATGATATCGAGATCGTCAGGTATTTCGAAGAGCGGTTCGGGATTCCCACGTTTCTGGAAAATGACGCAAACGCCTGCGCTCTTGCCGAATGGTACTGGGGGGCGGGGGTCGGCAGCTCGTCGATGATTTTCCTGACCTTCGGCACCGGCCTCGGAGCGGGACTGATCCTGGATTCCCGGCTCTATCGGGGGGTCAATGGCCTCGCCGGCGAGGCGGGGCACATCCGCATCGCCGATGACGGACCGATGTGCTATTATAAAAAAGGCTCGTGGGAGAGCTATTGCAGCGGATGCGGCATCAGCGGTTTATACAAGATCGCCACAGGACAGGAACGTTCGGCAAAAGAGGTATGCGCCCTTGCCGATGCGAACGACCCGGCGGCAAAGAAGGTGCTCGAAGAAAGCGCCGCCAAGCTCGGATTGGGGATTGCGCTCCTGATCGATCTGCTGAATGTCGAACGGATCATCATCGGAAGCATTTTCGAGCGCAGTGAACATCTGTTCCGGTCGATCATGGAAGAGGTCATCGAAAAAGAAGCTCTTCAGACAAGCCGGGAAGCCTGCACGATTCTTCCCTCCGGTCTCGGTGATCGGCTTGGAGACATGGCGGCGCTCGGAGTCGCCCGGGACGGGTACCAAAGGAGCACACGCAATGCTTGACGTGTATGAACGATATCCTCAGCTTGAGGGAATCAGGAAAGAGATTGAAGCTGCGGCGGACCTTTTGGTCAAAGCCGCAAAGAAAGGCAAGATGATTCTTGTAGCCGGAAACGGCGGATCGGCGGCGGACAGCGAGCATATCGTCGGGGAGCTGATGAAATCGTTCATCCGACAGCGGCCGATCGAGCGAAGCGTGGCGGAAACGCTCATCGAAGTGGATCAGGAGCATGGCTCGTATCTGGCGATGAAGCTTCAGAGTCCGATCAAGGCGATCGCTCTTCCGACCCACGCTTCCTTGAGCAGCGCGTTTGCCAATGATGTCGATCCCCACCTCACCTTCGCCCAGCTTACCCTCGGCTGGGGCGAGGAAGGGGGAGTCTTCTGGGGCATCTCAACCAGCGGCAACGCAAAAAACGTGAACCTTGCCGCAAGCGTCGCCAAGGCGAAAGGGATGAAGGTGCTTGCCTTCACCGGCAGCGACGGCGGCGAGCTGGCCAAAAAGGCGGATGTTGCAGTCAGGGCGGGAGAAAGCGAAACGTACAAGGTCCAGGAGCTTCACCTGCCGATCTACCACTACCTGTGCATCCGGCTCGAAGAGGCGCTCTTTTCCTAGGGGTCGCGCATGCAGCTGCTGCCGGATATCTATCAGCTTTCCGGATCATTGGCCGGCCTTGGCGGTGATCAGATCCTCGGTCCGTGGGACGAGTGCAACAGCTACCTGATCGACGGCGGGTCTTCATACATCCTCATCGATGCGGGGAACGGGGAGAACAGCGGCCTCATCTTCAAGCGGATGGAGATGTGGGGCCTCGATCCCGATAAGATCTCAACCCTGTTCCTTACCCACGCCCATTGGGACCACGCAGGGGGAGCCCGCCTCTTCAAAGATCGGGGAGTGAAAATCCTGTCAAGCAAGGAGACCGCCGACTCGGTGGCCTCCGCCGATCATCGGTGCGCGGGCTTCTTGTACCACAGGGAGATGACTCCGGTAACCGTCGATCGGATCGTAGGCGACGGGGAGATCGTGACGATCGATGCCCTGGAATTCGAGGCGATCCATCTTCCCGGTCACACCTTGGGCTGCATGGCGTACCTCCTCACGTTCAATGACCGGAGGATTCTCTTCTCCGGCGACGTGATCGGCACCCTCGGGTGGGGGGACTTCGGGTGGGACGGGTCGGTGGACTTTGACAAGCAGCGCTACATTGCATCACTCTTCAAGCTCCAAGGAATACCCTTTGACGTGCTGCTTCCGGGCCACGGGATGGGATCATACACCGATCCGACCAAGCGGGTGGACATCTCGCTGAATCAAGCCCTGATCCGGTGGCGGTGATCAGGTCGATATCGCCATATCCGTTTCAGTATTCCTTCCTTTTTACAATGACACAGCTCATATGGATTGAGACCACCAAGATGCAGATCGCTCCTGCCACGATCGCTGCGGAAATCAGATACGAATTGATCCGGTTCATCGCACGAACCAGATCCATCATCCGATTCAGATGTTTCCCGACAAGACGGATCGTAATGAACAGGACGGCATACGTCGCCACCATGATGATTCCCTCTTTTTCCACGCCATATTCAAAAACAAACGGAATCTGCAGCGCCACGAATATGATCGGTACGGCAAACGACGTGGCTGCCATGATGAGAGCAAAATCCAAACTCCCGTATTCCATGCCGAAAACCGCCAACCCCGAAATGAATGCCATCATTCCGAAGAGAACGGAGAAACAGTATTTGCTTTTCACATACGTTGTACGCGATATCGGCGTAGTGAAAACGAACTTGGGAAATTCCGACTGGCTTTCATATCCGAAGGAGATTGCCCCCAGTATCATGGGTATATAGGCGAATATGAACGGAATGATGATCATCGCTCCCTGTGTGATTGCGATACCGGCAATCACGCCTACCATGATCAACAGCAGGAGATATGTTGATTTCGAGGAAACCAAATCTTTATAGAGCAACGCTTTCACTTTCCACCCCCTTGATGATATACACCATGATGTCTTCTATGCTTGCATTCGTCAGTTTGATGCTCTTCGGCATCAGGTTCCGAATGACGAGCAGATCCTGGCCAAAGGCATGTTTGCGCCTGCCTACGATCGCCTCAGGATCGAGATGTCCGATCGTTTCATCATCCAAGGAACATAACGCGTACCGTTCGACAAGAAGATCCTTTTCCTCCATGAACAGGAGTTTTCCATGGTGAAGAAACGCGATATAGTCGGCCGCTTTTTCCAGATCGGACAGGATGTGTGAGGATATCAATACCGTATGGTTTTCGTCCTGCAGAAAATCCAAAAGGATGTCCAGGATTTCATCTCTCACTACGGGATCAAGCCCGCTTGTCGCCTCGTCAAGGATCAACAGCTCCGCCTGATGGGAAAGGGCGATGGATAAGGAGAGCTTCATTTTCATTCCACGGGACAGCGCTTTCACCTTTTTATCATTCGGCAGTGAAAATCTCTTCAGATAGTCGCCGAATGTGTTTTCTTCCCATGTGGTAAAGGCGAGTTTACAGAATGTTCCCACTTCTTGGACTTTCATATCGGTAGGGAGGTTTATGGCATCAAAAACCACGCCGATTTTATTCATGAGCTCGGGCTCATGTTCGTTCATACTTTTACCAAAAATCTTTATTTCCCCACTGTCAGCATGGATTAGACCTAAAATGGCCTTCAGTGTGGTACTTTTGCCGGCGCCGTTTTCTCCGATATACCCGACCATGCAGCCCTTGGGAATCGTAAAATCCAAAGGTCCCAATGAAAAACCTTTATAGTTTTTCGTCAGGTTTCGTATTTCGATTGCGTTATGCATCATCTTCTACTCCTTCCAACGTATCCAAAATTTCTTTCAAGTCTTCCATTGACAATCCGGCAAGTTCGGCTCCTTTGATCGCTTCCAATAATGACGCCTCCACCTTTCGCAATTGCTCTTCGCGGATAAACTCCTTGTTTTGAAGAGAGACATAACTCCCTCTGCCCTGAACGGAGTTTATGAAGCCCTCCGCTTCCAGTTCGTCATAGGCTCGTTTGGTAGTTATCACGCTGACGCGCAACTCCTTCGCCAGATATCTGATTGACGGTAACTGTTCTCCGGCGGCCATGCTTCCGGAGATGATGGCTGATTTGATCTGATTCTTTATCTGCATATAGATAGGGTCGTTGCTTGCATTGCTTATCTGTATATTCACTGTATCCCCCCATATACGCTGATGTGTTCTTTGTGTATCGAGTGTATATACTGTATATAAACACTTATTATATGTCAAGCCGTTATTATATTTTTATAGGACATACTGCTCCAACGTCAGGTTATGGAATCGTGCACCGATCCGACCAGGCGGACGGAGATCGTGCTGAATCAGGCCCTGATCATCATCTCAGCGAATACTTCGTGCTTCTGCCCCCTCCGGAAACGGAGACGTACCGCTTCTCTTCCAGATGCTTCATGAGCCTCACCACTTTGCTTTTGCTGAACCCTGTCCTGTCCGCTATTTCACTGCTGGACAGGATTGCTCCGCCTTGTAAGGCTTCAATGATTTCAGACTCATCACCGGTTACTTCATATTCCGCTGTCGTGGAGGGGAGTTCGACTGTTATGCTCTGATCCAATATGGTGTACGTCGGCTTTATGTCATGCTCTCTGTATGCTTCGTTTATACGCCTGATTCCTGTTCCAAGAGTTTCTATTAACCCCAGTCTGAAAAACAAATTGCCTATAATGGGATTTTTCAATACTGAAAGAGTTCCATGCAGGTATTCTTCTTTTTTGACTCCGAAGGGGAGTCCGCCCGGCGAAGAAATTTCGATTTTATGTTTGAACATCGCTATCCGGATATGGGCATGCACGTCATAGTCTCGATGAACCAAGGCGTTTGCAAGGGCTTCCCTGAATGCATCCTCCGGTACGAGCTCACGTTTTTGCCGCAGCGACCCTTCAATCACTTCGTATTGATAGTTTCTTCTGTATCGATCCAATGCCGTGTCGTACTGCTTAAGAAGTGAGGTGTTGCCGATCGTCTCTCTTTCGAGGATCACGTTGATCGTTTCACCGAACCGGACGATATCGACACCGGAAAACGTATTTCGATCCGCAAACAGAGCGGCTGCGTTGTTGTACTTCATATCCTTCGTATAGAAACCCAACGAGCGCAGTATGTCGGTATCCAAGGTGCTGATGTCGAGAACATGGTGAAGTTTTTTTTCGAGATACGAAAAACTGAGGTTGCTTTCCGCACAGGCGAGCTGGTCATAAAACAGGTTTGAACCTTCCAAGGCTAAACGCCTTAGTTCGATCATATCCACCTCGACGCTGGATGTTCCGCTTCTTCTGTATGCCTTCCCCTTGTAAACATACGGTTTATACTTTCCTTCAAAAACCTTTAGCTCGATGGCATTCTCGTTTGTGATGCTCAGTATAAAATCCGGTTTCGGTTTTATGCTGTCGTTTATTTTATGTTCTATATCCAAGCAGGATTCCTCGGCATGTTCGATTCCCACTACATTTCCTTCATCATTGACTCCGAAGAGAATCGTACCATCGCCGAAATTGGCGAAAGCACTGACGGTTTTCAAAAAAGTATTTGTAATGTTTTCTTTCAGCTCTAATGTTTTGCTTTCTTTCATGCATCATTCTCCTACGTAATGATGTCATAAACACAATAAAAATGCAATGAATATTTATTCGATTCATTTGCG